>NZ_JBBNAX010000002.1:0-313994 GCF_037996805.1 Erythrobacter alti
CACCGGCCGCATCGATCGTCCCGTCAGGACCATCACCGCCAACATCAATCACCTTCTTGTCGATCGCCAGCACCGGAAACTGGAAAACGGCGACCTGCGCATCAGCCGTGTCGGGATTGGTTTCGTTGGTATCGCCCGTGGCGGTATTGTCGATGAAGCCATCACCGAACCCATTGGTATTAATGTCGTTTTGCACGACTGTATAGCTGGCGGTGAATTGCCATACTTCGTTGATATCGAGCAGATCGTCCTGATCGAGATCACCGATATTGAAGCCAAAACCATCATCAACCGGAGTTGCAATAACGTGTGCGTAGGACTCGACCTGATCCATCATTGTCACGCCGGAAAGCGCGAAATTGCCTTCGTTCGAGATGGTCAGAAGGTAATTGATTACATCGCCGGCGCTGTCGACCTGGCCGGTCGCGCCGTAATCCGCACCATCCTCGACCGAGGTCACGAATTTCAATACTTCGATCGCCGGGCGCAGAATTAGCGGAGCGTCTTCTTCGTCGAAGTGCGAAACTTCGCCAGCTATCGACTGGGCGACCACATACGCGGTGTTGTCGATGTCACCATCGGGACCGTCGGGCGAATCATTGCCTTTGCTGTCGAGTTCGTCCTGCGTGACGGTATGTTCCGCAGTGTAAGACCAAATTTCGCCCACTTCGAGGACATTGTCATTGTCGCCAAAGATGTCTGCTCCACGAACAAGCGAACCGGGGTCGATGTTCGCGTCGGTCAGGATCACGTCGGTAAGATCGAGATCGCCATCATTGGAGACGGAGAACTGATAGATGATCTTGTCGCCGGCGGAATCTGCGCCAGTCAAACCATTTGGCCCGACGCCGCCCACAATTTGCGGAATTTCCTTTTCAATTTTGATGCTCGGGACAAGCTGGTGGTTGCCGATTGGATCCACCATGATTGTCGAGCCGACGGTCGCATTGCTCGCAACGGTGACAGTTTCATTGGCTCCTGTGGTTTGGATCCATCCAGGGAAGTCAGTGAGCACCTCGTCGATGACATAGGTTGCGTCAGTCTGGATGCCGTAGAACACATAAGTGCCGTTGGCGTCGGTCACGGTTGAACGTTCGTTGGCGTCCAGTGTGCCATTACCATTGGAATCGATGAAGATGGTCCATCCTTCGAGGCCCACTTCATCGTCGGCTGTACCAAGGATGCCGTCGACGCCAGCTTCCTGCCGGACGCCGTCGTTGTTGAGGTCGTTGAACTTGGTCCCCTGGAGCGTAACCGCGTCGACTGTCCGCCATTCCTCGAATGTCGCATCGGTACGGTAGTCGTCACCGGCGTAACCGAATTCGGTGTAAAGGTAGAGATAGGTATCGGCCGGGCCACCGCCCTGTGTTTCCAGGGCATCGACAGGGACAAGGATCGACAGGTCGGACCGTCCGCTGCCGGATGAATATGCATCGGTAAACAGAACCGAGACATCGTATTCGGTCGCGGCATTGCCGGGATCGACATTGTCCATATCGAACGCGAGATGCTGGGCCTGCAGTTGAGCCAGCGTGGAGATCGTCGCGTCAGTCGAAGTGTAAAGCTTGAACGAGTCCAGCGAGATCTGCTGCTGCGTAGGGTTGGCATTGCTCTCGTTCACGTCGAGCAGGAATTGGTAGTAATCAACACCATCGATAGTGATCACTGCGATTTCGCTGAGCTTGATCGTCTTGGTGAAGTTTGACGATGTCTTGATGTGCGGATTGGAAGGGTCTGGAGTGTCGGTGTTGAAACCGAATTCAGTTCCAGTGTTCTGAACGCCCAGGAAATCGTTGAAATTGCCGGTACCCGCGTTGACCGAACCGGTCTCCACGATTGCCCCATTGATGATAGCGGCCGAGCCGTCGATGCGGAGATCAACGTCGTCCTTACTGTCACCACTCAAATCGATAAGGTCTGGAATTCCAAGCGTCGTGTTGTCGTCGTCCCGGTCGTCAAATGCGCCGTCGCCGTCTTCGTCAACTCTGATAGGCATGCCTCTTCCCCCAACACATTGGCCCTGCAGCAGGCTCGAACTCCGCCAGCCGATTCTGGAACCAGCAGCACAGAGCGTGCCGGGCTTGACGGAAGTAAATTGTTAGGCGGCCCCCTCACGCGATTCTTTTGTCGCGAGTCGAATATGGTTAACAGTTAAGTCGTTCCAAATCAACGTGAAAGCATTTGCATTGTAAAATACGCATCTACTTGATGACTAATAGCGCGGCCACTTTGATGACTTAAGAAGGAATATCGATTCGGATTTTTTGCCTTGTTTTTCAAACTTGCAGCCGATCATTATTAAAATTTTTGCGGAGCCTTCGACAGGCGCGGCCATGAGTTAAAAAATGGCGGTCTGGCCAAGTGGCGGAACGCGCCAACACACAATGCCAGCTTACCGCGACTCAGGCCGCGAATTGACTGACAGTCGCTCCTCAGATTCAGCGGTTGCGCTGGTAATCTCGTCATAAGGCCGTGCGGCCTGATCGACGAGAAGTGTCCCGCCAACGTCATGCTGGACAAGCTGCCTCGCAAAAAGGCATAGGCGCGGCCATGCATGACATCCGGCAAATTCGCGAAAATCCCGAGGCTTTCGATGCAGCACTGGCACGGCGCGGGCTAGAGCCTCTCGCCTCTCGTATTCTTGCAATGGATGAGGAGCGTCGCGCGCTAACCACACAGTTGCAGGAAGCGCAGAGCCGCCGCAACGATGCGTCAAAGGCGATCGGCCAGGCCATGGGCCAGGGCGATACCGACAAGGCCGAGGCGCTGAAGGCCGAGGTTGCGGAGATCAAGTCCGCGATGCCAGCGCTGGAAGAGCGCGAGCGGGAGCTTGGCGACGAACTCTCCGGCCTCCTCGCCACCATCCCCAACCTGCCCGCCGACGACGTGCCGCAAGGCGATGACGAGAGCGACAATGTCGAAATCGCTCGCTGGGGAACACTGCGCGAATTTGCCTTCGAGGCGAAGGAGCACGCCGATCTCGGTCCGGCGCTGGGTATGGATTTCGAAACCGGCGCGCAGCTTTCGGGTGCGCGCTTCACCTTCCTGCGCGGCGACATGGCACGCCTCCACCGCGCCATCGCGCAATTCATGCTCGACACGCAGACGCGCGAGAACGGCTACACCGAATGCAATCCGCCGGTGCTGGTCAATGACGATGCGATGTATGGCACCGACAAGCTGCCCAAGTTCGCCGATGACAGCTTTCGCACCACCGATGACCGCTGGTTGATCCCCACTTCGGAAGTCAGCCTGACCGCCTCGGTCGCAGGCGACATCATCGCCGATCTCGCGCAGCCTATCCGCCTCACCGCGCACACCTTGTGCTTCCGCAGCGAAGCGGGTGCGGCGGGCAAGGATACGCGCGGCTTCATCCGCCAGCACCAGTTCGAAAAGGTCGAGCTGGTCAGCATCTGCGCACCCGAGGACAGCGAAGCCGAGCACGAGCGCATGACCCAATGCGCCGAAGGCATCCTCAAGGCGCTCGACCTGCCCTATCGCAAGATGTTGCTGTGCACCGGCGACATGGGCTTCGGCGCGCGAAAGACCTTTGATCTGGAGGTGTGGCTGCCCGGACAGGGCGCCTATCGTGAGATCAGTTCATGCTCCAACACGGGCGATTTCCAGGCACGGCGAATGAACACGCGATACCGCCCCGAGGCTGGCGGCAAGAAAACCGCTTTCGTCCACACGCTCAACGGATCGGGCCTTGCCGTGGGCCGCACGCTGGTGGCTGTACTGGAGAATTATCAGCAGGAAGATGGTTCGGTCATGGTGCCCGAGGCGCTGCATGGCTATATGGGCGGAGTGACACAGTTGACTCCCGCCTGATGCGCATCCTCCTGACCAATGATGACGGCATCCATGCGCCCGGCCTCGCTGTGCTGGAGACGCTTGCTGCCACATTATCGGACGATGTCTGGGTATGTGCTCCCGCAGAAGAAGCATCAGGCGCGGGCCATTCGCTGACGCTGCACCAACCCGTCCGACTGCGCGAACATGGTGAGCGGCGCTATTCGGTCACCGGCACGCCGACAGATTCGGTCAATCTCGCCCTGCGCAAACTGTTTGCCGACAAGAAGCCCGACCTCGTCATTTCGGGCGTCAATGCGGGCGAAAATCTGGGCGATGACATTACCTATTCGGGCACTATCTCGGCAGCGATGGAGGCCGCACTAGCAGGGATTCCGGCAATTGCGCTGAGCCAGGCCTATCGCGACAATGGTGCAAGCTTTTCGGCTACCGAAGGTTGGGGCAAGCGCGTGCTGGCGCCGCTGATCGATGTGACGATGGCCAAGCGCACGCTCGTCAACGTCAATTTTCCCGCCCTGCCCTCCGATCAGGTGCGCGGCATTCGCGTCGTGCGGCAAGGCTTCCACGACTACGGACGCGGTTCGCTGGTCGAAGGCGAAGATCCGCGCGGGCGGCCCTACTACTGGTTCGGCCTGCAGGATGCCGAACACACGCTCGATCACGGAACCGATCTGGAAGCGATCGAGGATGGCTATGTCGCGGTCACCCCCTTACAGCTCGACCTGACACACCACTCGGCTATCGGTGGTTTGGCGGAGCGGTTTGCGCAATGACGGGGGCACACTGATTTATGGCGCGATTGGAGAGGAAAGAAGATCGCAGCAGGCGCACCAAGCGCGGCTTTACCCCATTGCGCCGCGCCGTGCAGATACCCGTCTGGGGCGACCTAGGCATCCGCCTTTCCACCGCACTCGGCCTGATCTTCATGGTGGTGATGATCCACTGGTGGGATCGCGACGGGCTGGTCGACAATCTCGATGGCCACGTCAGCTTTCTCGACGTGATCTATTTCACCATGATTTCAATTACCACGACGGGGTTTGGCGATATCGCCCCGATCACTGACCGGGCCCGCCTGGTCGAAGCCTTGATCGTGACGCCGGTACGATTTGCCGTCCTCTTCATATTCGTGGGCACGGCCTACAATTTCCTTATAAAGCGCAGTTGGGAGAAGTGGCGCATGGCCCGCATACAGGAACAGCTGACCAACCACGTCGTGGTGCTAGGCTTTGGAGTCTCCGGCGCCGAAGCCGTGGAAGAGCTTATCGAGCGCGGAACCGATCCGGCTACCATCGTGGTTATGGATACGAGCGAAGAACGGCTCGAACAGGCGGAGGCGATGGGCTGCAACGTGATCGAGGCCGATGCCTCGCGTGACGAGAATCTCGAAGCCGTGCGCATTTCACAGGCCCAGACCGTGCTGGTTTCCGCCGGACGCGACGATTCCTCGATCCTCATTGTGCTGACCGTGCGCCATCTCGCGCCCAACGTCCCGATCAGTGTCGTCGTTCGCGCCGATGATAACGAATTGCTGGCACGACAGGCCGGTGCGGACAATGTCATCAATCCGGTGCGCTTTACCGGCCTGCTGCTCGCAGGTTCGGCCCGCGGCGCGCATATCGCCGAATACATGTCCGACCTCGCCTCGGTTACCGGACGCGTCCAGCTGGTCGAGCGCCCGGTCCTGCCCGAAGAAATCGGCAGGCCGCTCAGCGACCTTGCATCAGGCGGACGAGGCCTGCGAATTTATCGCAACGGCGCAGCCTGCGGCTTCTGGGAGCATGAGGCAGACAGCCTGCAGGCAGGTGACCTGATCGTTGAAATTCTGCCGGCTGAAAACAGCTTGGCAGACGAAGAAGTCGATTAGGCGCGCGTCCTAGCCCAGCCACGCATGGACAGCGCCCATCGCGATGTAAAACAGCAACCAGTAGCCCGCATCAATGAAGAACAGCGTCCTGCTTTTCTGGCTGAACAGGTAATTGGTGCCGATCGCCGGGACAATAAATCCCAGCGCAACTCCGAAGCTGGTCATCACCTTGACCGCAAAACTCAGGTCCTGCGCATAGCTTGAAAAGGTGTGCGCCAGCGTCCAGCTGGCGAGAAGCGAGAAGGCGAAAGCGCCGCCATAGATCATACCCATGCTGCCTTGCTTGATCTGCTCTTCGCTCAGGCCGACCGCGCCCATCCACTTCTTGCCCATGATCGGGCCGTACCAAATGCCGCCGACCACAAAGCCGGCGAGCGCACCGACAACTACGGCAATCCAGTTCACATCCAACAGGTTCATTTTCTGTCCCCTCTTGCAATCCCGACCATTGCTCTAGCCCAAAGCGCGGCGCAGGTGTAGGGGCGCGAGCATTATGGCAACGCAGATACAAGATCAGAAGAAAGTCGGCATGGTCAGCCTCGGCTGTCCCAAGGCGCTGGTCGATTCCGAACGCATCCTCACCAAGCTACGCGCAGATGGCTATGCCATGAGCGCCGATTACGCCGGCGCTGACGTGGTGCTGGTCAACACTTGCGGGTTTCTCGACAGCGCCAAGGAAGAAAGCCTCGAAGCGATTGGCGAAGCGATCGCCGAGAACGGCCGCGTCATCGTAACCGGCTGCATGGGCGAGGAAGCCGAGACGATCCGTGCACGCTTTCCGCAGGTGCTCGCGATTACCGGCGCGCACCAATATGAGGACGTTGTCGAAGCGGTTCACGAAGCTGCGCCACCGTCGCAAGGCCCGTTTATCGATCTCGTGCCGCAACCCGATGATGCGACGGTCAAGCTGACACCGCGTCATTACAGCTATCTCAAGATTTCAGAGGGTTGCAATCACTCCTGCGCCTTTTGCATCATTCCGCAACTGCGCGGCAAGCTTGCCAGTCGGCGGATCGATGCGGTCCTGCGCGAGGCGGAAAAGCTGGTTGCGGCAGGCACCAAGGAATTGCTGGTCATCAGCCAGGATACGTCGGCCTATGGCGTCGACACCCGTCATGAGACCCGCCCCTGGCACGGCCGCGAACCCCGCGCCCACATGACAGACCTTGCCCGCGAACTGGGCCAGCTGCGCACCGCCGAAGGCCATGCGCCGTGGGTGCGGCTGCACTATGTCTACCCCTACCCGCACGTCGATGCGGTGATCCCGCTGATGGCGGAAGGCTTGCTGACGCCTTATCTCGATATCCCGTTCCAGCACGCCGCGCCTTCGGTACTG
Organism: Erythrobacter alti; assembly: GCF_037996805.1. Lineage (NCBI taxonomy): Bacteria > Pseudomonadati > Pseudomonadota > Alphaproteobacteria > Sphingomonadales > Erythrobacteraceae > Erythrobacter > Erythrobacter alti. The sequence goes on from NZ_JBBNAX010000002.1 coordinate 7,017, forward strand.
AAAGCCATGCGCCGCCCGGCGAACGAGGCGAAGGTGCTCGAGCGAATCAAGAGCTGGCGCGCGATTGCGCCCGACCTGACGATCCGCTCCAGCTTCGTGGTCGGTTTTCCCGGCGAGACCGAGGATGATTTCCGATATTTGCTCGACTGGCTCGAGGAAGCCCAGCTCGACCGGGTCGGCGGGTTCCGTTTCGAACCTGTCGAGGGCGCGGCTGCCAATGCCTTGCCCAACCCCGTGCCCGAAGAGGTGAAGGAAGAGCGTTTCGCAAGGCTGATGGAAGTCACCGCACGTATTTCGACTGCCAAACTCGCCGCCAAGGTTGGCCGGACCTTGCCCGTCATTATCGATGAAGTGGGCGAGCCGGACGAGGATGGCGATATCGGCGCGACGGGCCGCAGCCAGGCCGATGCTCCAGAAATCGACGGTGCGGTCTATCTCCGCAACGTTCCTGACACGCTCGCACAGGGCGACATCGTGCAGGTTGAAGTTGAAGACGCCGACGCGCACGACCTCTTCGGCGTCATCACGCACTGATTCATCCCGCACAAAAAAGGCGACCTCCGCTCCGGTTTTGCACCGGAACGAAGGCCGCCTTGGTTGTCCCTGCCGTCTTGAGGACGGGGAGAACAGCAGCAGGGACTAGGAGTTGTTACGGAGTGGGGTTGTCTTCCGTGGCAGGAGCCGGTTGAGGGGTCGGCTGGGTCGAACCTTCGGCAGAGCCATTGCCCATCACCAGCGCATCACCTGCGGCGGTGAAATTGCCCGCGGGAACTAGGCGTTCGGCATTGCCATTGCTGACAAGGACCTGCTGCACCTGGCCGCGCTGGTCGGCCACGATCTCGCGAACTTCGCCGATCCGCGCACCGTTCGAGGCAAGCACATCCATGCCGGGCGCTACGGCGAAACTGCCTTCACCCTGCGATGCGCCGCTTCCTTCGGTTGCAAGCATGGTCGGCATGAGCGAGCCGGTCGCCGAACCGTTGCCCGAGCCACTCGCAGACCCACTGCCGGTGATCGAACCCGCGCCATTGGCGGCACCCAAGGCCTGTCCGGCCGCACCACTTGCTGTCGCGCGGGCAGAGCCTGCCACGCCAGCCGCAGTCGAGCGTGCCGAGCCGACCGTGCCGGTAGCGGTGTTACGCACCTCGCCGACAGTACCGCGAACGGCATCGGTGCCGACCAGCTGCGCACTGGCAGAACCGCTACCCGAAGCGTTGCCCGAGCCGCTGGCGCGGGCATCGGTGTCGCCCAGGGGGCTGGACAGGAGCTGGTCTGCGTCGCCGGTCAGCGAAGCGTCAGCGCGGCGGTCAGCTTCGACCCGGCCACGACGGCGATTGACCCGCGTATTGCCTTCGGTCGATCCGCGTGCATCAAGCGTACCGCGTGTCGTGCTGCTGACTGTGCGATCGATGCCGCCGATCGTGCTGTCGAGCGAGCCGCCTGCACCACCAAGAATGCTGCCACCGCCGCCAAGCACCTGTGCGCTGGCAGGGGTTGCAATCATGGCAATCGCGAGAGCGGTCGTGAAAGTAAGAGCCTTTTTCATATCGAATTCCTTTCGTCTGCTTAGCCGGGCGAAGTCTCGTATCCGGCTGACAAAAGGAAAACGGATGGCGCGTCAGGCTTAATCCATCCGGTGTGAAAATTTTTTTAGCGACGCGCTCCGCAGCCCCGGCAAACAAGGCCGCGACCATAGGTATCGTCGGCCCCGCGTGGGCCAAGATCATGCGCCTCTGCATCAAGCGACCGGCGCCAGTCGCGGCCACCCGCCAGCGCTGCGGCAATGCGGGCTGCGACGAGCGGGGTTGCATAGGACGTGCCGCGCAGGCGCTGGCTGCGACCGCGTCGGTCCAGGCCGAAAATATCTGCGCCGGGAGCAGCATAATCGAGATGCAGCGCCCTTCCCGCCTCGATCAGCGCGCGTTCGCGCCGGTCGACGGCGGTCACGGCCACCACGCCCCGGTAAGAGGCCGGATAGGCCGGAGGCGCGGCGGGACCATCGTTTCCGACTGCGGCAACCACCACCGCGCCGCTTGCCTGCGCGGCAGCGATGGCGCGCGACAATATCGGGTTGTCGGGTCCGACAAGGCTGATAGTGATAACGCGCGCTTCCTGCTGCGCAAGCCAGCCGAGCGCACGGGCAATCGCCAGCGCGTTTCCGCCAGCACCATCGGTGCCGTAAACGTCCGCCGCGTAGATCCTGCTGGCTCCGGCAGATCGCAACAGGCTGGCGACTGCGCTGCCATGATCGCTCGGCTCTCCCGCTCCGCGCGCGAATCCGCGAAGCGCGGTGATAGGGACCGAGCGACCGGGCGCACCGTCGATCATGCCGACCGGAGTGTTGGTGCCTTGCCTTCTGACTGGAGTTGCAGGCGCGGAAGCAGGCAGCGCGGAGCCGCCTGAACGGAAATAGAGATTATCGGCGGAGACTGTCGCTTCGGGAAGCAGGGCTGAAAGGTCTGCCTCCGCATCGCCCAGATCGACGCCTTGCGGCACGGCGATCCGTATGACTTCCATGTCCAGACCTTCAACCTCCTCGCGCCCAAGCACGCGATAGCCGCGCGTTTCGGCTAGCAGGATTGCAGCCGGGGATGCATCCATCAGAAGCAATTCTCCACGCCGGGCGGGTTCGCCGCGCACATCGCGCTCGATAATGTCGCTATTGCGGCGCACCAGCCGGTCGATGCGGCGCACGCGATCTTCTGCCAATTCCTGAACTTCGCGTGCAAGGCTATCGGTCAGGCGGTCCGTCCGATCCAGCAGCGGGTCGAGCACACTGCCTGGAAGATTTTGGGGCAGGTTTTGCGGCAGCTCCTGCACCGGAGGCACACCCACTTGCACCCCGCCCAGACCCATTTGCGCGCCAGCCGGCACAGCCAGCAGAAATGCAAAAGCGGTGGCAATCAGGGAAAAAGGTCGGGTCATCGGATGTCTCTTGCAACTTTTTCGATTAAGCATGGATGAAACGAGCGTCGCCAGCCGTTTAATTCATACAAAGGCAAGGACACTGAAAATTTCCTTCGAAGAACAGGTGCTGGACCTTCTGCCCCGGATGCGACGGTTTGCCGCCGGTCTGACAGGTCATCCTGCAGACGGAGACGATCTTTGCCAGATGACAATAGAGCGCGTGCTGACCTCGCAGGACAAATGGCAGGAAGGCACGCGGCTCGATAGCTGGATGTACAGGATCATGCGAAACCTCTGGATCGACGAAACCCGCTCCCGCAGCCGCCGGAGCCAGACCTTTGTGGCTGAAGATGCCGGTTTGGGTATCGGCGGCGAAGGGGCGCAGGAAGCGACGGTCGAACTCTCGAATGTCGACCGCGCCATGCAGAAATTGCCCGAAGATCAGCGCGAAGCGGTGTTGCTGGTGATGGTCGAGGGGTATGCATACAAGGAAGCCGCCGAAATCGTCGGATGCCCCGTCGGCACGCTCAATTCGCGGCTGGTTCGCGGGCGCGATGCGCTGATGGCAATGCTGGAGGATGCGGCATGAGCAATACCGACATCACCCAGGAAGAGCTGGCGGCATGGGCCGATGGCGAAATTTCCGGCGCGCGAGCCCTCTTCATCAAGGCCGCGGTGGCAAATGACTCCGGCCTGCAGGCGCAGGTCGAAGCCCATAGGGCGCTCAAGGATCGCCTGTCTGCGCATTTTGCCCCGATTGCGGAGCAGCCCGTTCCCGACCGTCTGGCAGACCTGCTCAGACCCAAGGATGCTGAAGTCGTCGACTTTGCCGCGGCGAAGACACGGCTCGAGGAAAAGCGCCGCCTGCCACGCTGGAGCTGGATCGCCGGACCCGCGCTGGCTGCGAGCCTTGCGCTCGCAGTGTTCCTGCCGCGCACTGGTGATGACGTGCCGGGCGATCCATATGCCGGAACCCAGCTTGCCGCAGCGCTCGATACGCAGCTTGTGGCAGATCAGGACGCATCCGCAGACACGCGCATCCTGCTGTCGTTCCAGAACAATGGCGGTGAGTTTTGCCGAGCCTACGCCGGTTCCGAAGCGGGCGGGATTGCCTGCCGCGACGACACCGGCTGGCGGATCGAGACAATGGGCAGCGGTAGCGAAACAGGCAGAACCGAGTTCCGTCAGGCCGGCGCCGCGCAGATCATGGCCGCAGCACAGGACATGGCGGCGGGCGATGCTCTCGATGCCGATGCCGAGGCAGCAGCGCGCGAAGCAGGTTGGCAGGCGGACTGATCGCCCAATGCACGCAAAGAAAAGGGCCGGATCGCTCCGGCCCTTTTTGTATGTGCTTCTGTATGAGGCGCTGATGTCTATTCGACGGTGACGCTCCAGGCGCGGTAGCCGCGCTCGGCCATTTCTTCGATGTAATGCGTACGCTCGTCGATCAGTTCGTTGCCGTATTCTTCCCACGCATCGCGGCGATCTTCCAGGTCGGACGCGCGGCGAAGGTCGCTGGACAATTCTTCCTGCGCTTCGATAATGTTGCCGCGATAATCGAACCAGAAGCGGTTTTCGATTCCGGCGATTGGCGCGGTAAAGATCTCGGCTTCCTGCTGGCGGGCCCACTGTTCTTCATAAAGCACGTCGCTGGCGACCGCAGGAGCGGCAGTCGCCCCCATGACGCAAGCGGCGATAGCGCATTTTGCGAAGGAAAATTTCATGTCTCGTCTCCTTGTTTGGCACCGGCGCGATGCCGGTTGTCATGGAGCAAACGAGTGGAGCTTCGGGTTTAATCCCGCGCTCCTTCGAAATTTTCCGCAAATGTGATTATCGGACCGCGGTGCTGACGACCTCGCCTTCGATGACCACACCTGTCGCATGGCTGGTGTATTCGAACGGATCGCCGTCGAACATCGCCAGGTCGCCGTCCTTACCGACTTCGAGGCTGCCGATGCGATCATCCATGCCGATGATGCGGGCTGCATCGATTGTCACGCTCGCCAGCGCGTCTTGAGGTGTCAGGCCATTGCCGGCGGCGAAGCCTGCTTCCCACAGGACCACGCGGGTCTTGGGAACATAGGCCTCATAACCCGATTGCAACGCGAACAGGATGCCTGCTTCGGCCAGCACGGCGGCAGTGGTGAAGGCGGCGTTTTCCAACTCGCCTTCGTTGCGCGCCATGGTCGGATGCAGGATGATGGAAACGCCCGCTTCGCGCAGTTCATCCAGCATCAAATGCGCATCTGCCGCACCATCGATGATGACGGTGAAGCCGAATTCCTCTGCAAGCCGCAGCGCGCTTTGCATGTCCTGCATACGGTTGGCGGTAATCATCAGCGGCGTCTCGCCTGCAAGCACCTGTGCGAAGGCTTCTTCCACCAGATCGCGGCGACCGGGATTGTCCTCGTCACGCTCGCCCGGACCGAGATGGTCTTCTTCGGGGTCCGCCCCGCCTTGCGCAGCGACAAGCGCCTGACGCAACATCGCCATCTGCTTGGCGCGGGTGCCGGGAGAACTGTCCTGATCGAGCGCCCATGCACCGAGATTGGCGGCGATCATCGTGCCATCTTCGACCAGCGCAGCATCGACGGTGTTGCCACGGGTCTTCACCACCATCGTCTGCCCGGACACCAGCGCGCCAGGGCCGTGGCCGGTGTGGAGCGTGGTGACACCCAGCTCGCGCACCCATTGCACCAGCCGGTCATGCGGATTGTAGGCGTCGATTGCGCGCAGATGCGGTTGCACCGGCGCGGAATCGTCCAACTGGTCCTGATCGTCCGGCTGGTTGAGATAGCCCGTCAAGCCGACGGTCGAATGCGCATCCACCAGGCCGGGTGTAACAATCGGTGCCTGCAGCACCTGAACGCCCTGCGGAATGGTGATCTCGCTTGCAGGCCCGACTGCGATAATGCGGCCATCTTCGATCACCACGACACCATCCTCGATCACGCCTTGCGGACCCATGGTCCACACCTGGCCGCCGCGAACAGCGATATCCTGCGCCATGGCAGTGGAAGAAAGAAGCGCGACAGCAAGGCCGGCGGCTAGTGTCTTGACCAGAGTTTTCATCGTGCTCCCTCCAGCATGTGAGCCTCGCGCTCGAGCACGTGGGTTGTCGCCTGCGGATTGCCTGCGCCATGTCCGCCGGTGGCTTGCAAAAGGTCGTCGGGATCGTCGCGGTCGAACAGCAATTCGCCCAGCACCCATGTCTCGAGCAAGTCGGTGTAGACGCTCAGCGGATCGCCATCGAGCAGCAGGAAGTCGGCATATTTGCCCGGCTCGAGGCTGCCCACGCGGTCTTCCAGCCCCAATTGCACTGCGCCGTTGATGGTGAGCGCACGCAGCGCCCCGTCGCGGCTCATCCCGCCGCGAACCGCCATCCCCGCGTGACGGAACATCATGCGGCTGTCGATGATATTGTCATCCGAATGGAGAGAGAGGAAGACACCCGCCGCCTCCAGCGTGGCAGCTGTTTCCAGACTGGCCTCCATAGCTTCCAGCTTGCCGCCGGGGCTGTCTACGAGGATAGCGGAAACCGGCACGCCTGCCGCCGCAATTTCACTCGCCACACGGCCGCTTTCGATGCCGTGCTGGATGAGCATGTCGAAGCCGAATTCCTCGCGCAGGCGCAGCGCGGTCATGATGTCGTCCGAGCGGTGCGTGTGAAAATGGACGAGGCGATCCCCTTCGAGCACTTCGCACATGGCATCCATGCCGATGTCGCGCGGACGACGATCACCGCCGCAATATTCCTGCGCAGCAACGAAATGCGACCGCACCATCGCGGCCGAGCGCGCGCGGGTTGAGGGGAAAGCCGGGTTGTCGCGAATGGGGTTGGTCCCGTTCGCCATCTTCATCCCGCCCAAGATGCTGCCATCAGCGCTCAGATGCGCCATGGCCTCGATCGAATTGCCATCGGTCAGATGCATGTAGAACGTTTGCCCGCTCATCAGCCAGCCGCTGCCCGGCATGATGTTGGCAGTTGTGACCCCGCCCGATCGCGCACGCGGAATGGAACTGTCGCGCACGTTGATGGAATCGAGCGCCCGCACATCCGGCTGGATCGCGGCAGACTGGTCCGCTCCCGAAACCTGACCGATATGCGAATGGGTGTCGACAATGCCCGGCATGATGACAAGGCCCGTGGCATCGCGCACTTCGGCTCCGCCGGGTATCGCTGTATCGGGGCCGCCGACCGCCACGATCCGGCCCTCATGCACTATGAGAATACCACCTTCGATTGTGCCGGTCCCGCTGGAGCCGTTCATCGTGTGAATGGTCGCACCCGTAAATGCGATCGGGGATTCCTGCGCGGTCGCTGGCGACGCAACGCAGACGCCCAGCGATATCGACGCATACAGCGCCGCTTTTATCATTCGCATAGTGTTCCTCTCTAGTTACAGGCGAGACTAGTAGAAGCTCGACCGCGCGCAAGCCCGATTGCGGCGCGCCGAGCGAAGAATTGCGGAAAACATATTCGGCACTGGCGGAACAGCCCGGATTGGCCCACGTTGGGCGCACATGCCCATAGATATAAAAACCAGCTTCGCCTTCGATCTCGACCGGCCCACAGACCTGCTGTTGCAGTTCCAGGCGGCTGCCATTCCGGAGCAGCATATAATCGACAGCGATACCTGGCTGACCAAGGCGCAGCACATCGCCAACGTCCCGGCGCAGGATGCTATCGGAGAGCGTATCTGGATACGTGCCGACGGGCCGTACAAGGTCGATTACACCGCAACGGTCGAGGTCAATCGCAAGGTTGCCGACGTCAGCGGGCTCAACAGGCTCGATCCGCATGACCTGCCGGGTGAGGCCGTGGAATACGTATTCGATTCGCGATACTGTCAGGCCGACCGTATGCACACCTTCGTGGATGATCGGTTCGGCAAATATCAGGGCGGCGAGAAAGTCGCGGCCATGCGCGACTGGATTGCGGACAATTTCACGTACGAAGCAGGGACGTCGGATGCCAAAACCACCGCGCTCGATACTTTTGTCGAGCGGCGCGGGATCTGCCGCGACTTTGCCCATGTCATGATCAGTTTTGCGCGCGCTGCGATCATCCCGGCGCGCTATGTCAGTTGCTACGCTCCGGGCGTCAGTCCTCCAGATTTCCACGCGGTCGCCGAAGTTTTCCTGGAAGACCCCGATCTGAAGGGTGGCGGTTCGTGGCAGATCGTCGATGCGACGGGTATGGCTGACCCGGCAAAGACAGTGAAAATAGGGATTGGGCGCGATGCTGCCGATGTCAGCTTCCTGACCACGTTCGGCATCTCGTCGTTCAGGAACAGCACGGTCGAAGTGACTGAAACGGGTTGAGCTATGGCACATGGGGGCGGCGGACATTGCGCGGCATCGGTTGGCGAGGCTATCTCGGCGGCTGATATTAGGAGTTTGGAACGACAATGAAGACCGCGGCTGATACGCTGATCCTTTTCGGGGCGACGGGCGACCTTGCGCAGCGCATGTTGCTGCCCTCGCTGTGCGCGCTCGACGCCGACGACCTATTGTCCAACGATCTGCGCATTGTGGGAACGGCCCGGTCCGAATTGGACGACAATGAATTTCGCAACTTCGCGCGCGAAGCGATCGAGAAGCACCTGCCAGCCCATCGTCGCGGTGGCATGGCAGATTTTCTCAATCGCCTGACCTACTCTCAACTCGATGTCACCACGCCCGATGGTTACGCCGACTTGGCAGAGAAGGTCGGCAAGGATCGGGAGATTGCGATTTTCCTGTCCACCGCGCCGAGCCTGTTCGAACCCACGATCAAGGGTCTCGCCGAACATGGCCTGGCGGACAGCAATTCGCGTATCTGCCTTGAAAAGCCGCTCGGCACCGATCTGGAAAGCTCCTGCGCCATCAATGATGCCGTGGCCGAGGCCTTCAGCGAAGAACGGATTTTCCGCATCGATCACTATCTCGGCAAGGAGACGGTGCAGAACCTGATTGCGCTACGCTTTGCCAATATCCTGTTCGAACCGCTGTGGAATTCGCAGCACATCGATCACATCCAGATCACCGTTGCAGAGACGGTCGGTCTCGAAAGCCGGGTCGATTTCTACGATGGCGCGGGCGCGCTTCGCGACATGGTGCAGAACCACATGCTGCAATTGCTGGCGCTGGTGGCGATGGAACCGCCAAGCAGCTTCGATGCTGGCGCGGTGCGCGACGAGAAGGTAAAAGTGCTGCGCGCGCTGCGCAAGGTTGACGACAAGGAAAGCGTCACCGGCCAGTATCGCAGCGGCGCATCGAGCGGCGAGATTGTTCCCGGTTATGACGAGGAACTGGGCCGAGACAGCAACACCGAGACATTCGTCGCACTGAAGGGCCATATCGACAATTGGCGCTGGCAAGGCGTGCCTTTCTACATGCGCACCGGCAAGCGGCTGGCTGAACGCGTGACCGAAATCATCGTCCAGTTCCGCTGCGTTCCGCACTCGATTTTCCCCGGTGCACGGTTGCAACCGAACAAGCTGGTCATCGGCATCCAGCCCGAAGAAAACGTCACGCTGTCGATGATGGCGAAAGTCCCGGGCATCGAGGAAGAAGGCATGACCTTGCGCGAAGTGCCGCTCGATATTGCCATGCCCGATGCCTTCACCGGCAAGCACAAGCGTATCGCTTACGAACGGCTGCTGCTCGACCTGATCAACGGCGACCAGACGCTGTTTGTCCGCCGTGACGAGGTTGAGGCACAATGGAACTGGGTGGACGATATCCGCGCCACCTGGGAAACGGGTGGCAAGCAGCCCAAGACCTACAATGCCGGAAGCTGGGGGCCGAGCGCCGCCATCGCCCTGGCCGAACGCGACGGGGTAAGCTGGCATGAGTAATCTCGATCCGACCATCGCCCGCGTCACCGACCGTATCATCGCGAAATCGAAAGAAAGCCGCGCGGCCTACCTCTCGCTGATTGCGCGAGAAGCGGAGAACCGTCCCGATCGCGGGCAGGTCAGCTGCTCCAACCTGGCCCATGCATTTGCAGGCGCGCTGGAGGACCAGGAAGCGCTCAAGTCCAATCGCGGGCCCAATATCGGCGTTGTCACATCCTACAACGACATGCTTTCGGCACATCAGCCCTATGGCCGCTATCCCGAACGGTTGAAGATCTACGCCCGCGAAGTCGGTGCCACCGCTCAGGTTGCTGGTGGCACACCGGCCATGTGCGACGGTGTGACGCAGGGCGAGACAGGCATGGAACTCAGCCTGTTCAGCCGCGATGCCATCGCGATGGCGACCGGCATTGCGCTCAGCCATGCCATGTATGACGGAACCTTGCTGCTGGGGATTTGCGACAAGATCGTGCCCGGCCTGCTGATCGGTGCATTGCGCTTCGGCCATCTGCCCGCGATCTTCGTGCCAAGCGGTCCGATGCCCAGCGGGGTTTCCAACAAGGAAAAGCAGCGCGTTCGCCAGCTTTACGCAGAGGGCAAGGCAAGCCGCGCGGAGCTGCTCGACAGCGAGCTCGGCAGCTACCACTCGCCGGGCACTTGCACCTTTTACGGCACCGCCAATTCCAACCAGATGATGATGGAGATGATGGGGCTGCACATTCCCGGAAGCGCCTTCATCCAGCCCGGAACCAAACTGCGCCAGGCGCTTGACCGCGAGGCTGTCCACCGCGTTGCTGCCATGAATGCCGATGGCAATGATTATCGTCCGCTCGGCCACTGCGTCGATGAAAAGGCCATTGTAAATGCCATGGTCGGCTTGCTCGCGACTGGCGGCTCGACCAATCATGCGATCCACATCCCCGCATTTGCCCGCGCTGCCGGGGTGCAGGTGGACTGGACCGATCTCAGCGAACTCAGCTCTGCCGTGCCGCTTCTTTGCCGCGTCTATCCCAATGGATCGGGCGACGTGAACCACTTCCACGATGCCGGCGGCATGGGTTTCGTGGTGCGCGAACTTGTTGGTGCCGGCCTCGCGCATGGTGATGTCATGGGCGTCGGCAGTGAACGCGGCATGGGTCAGTATGCGCAGGAGCCGGGGCTTGATGGCGACGCACTCACCTGGCGCGATGTCGGACCCTCGGGCGATGACGAAATGCTTCGCACCGCGGACGCGCCTTTCCAGAGCGATGGCGGTATGCGGCTCGTGACCGGCAATCTGGGCCGCGCCTGCTTCAAATCCTCTGCGGTCGCGCAGGAGCGCTGGACGGTGGAAGCACCGTGCCGCGTATTCCAGACCCAGCATGACGTGCTGGCCGCGTTCAAGGCGGGCGAACTGGACCGCGATGTGGTGGTCGTGGTCCGCTTCCAGGGACCGCGCGCCAACGGAATGCCCGAATTGCACAGCCTGACACCGCCATTGGGCGTCTTGCAGGATCGCGGATACCGCGTGGCACTGGTCACCGATGGCCGCATGTCGGGCGCCAGCGGCAAGGTTCCTGCTGCCATCCACTGCTCGCCCGAGGCGTTGGGAGGCGGCCCGCTTTCCTTGCTGCAGGATGGCGATGTAGTGAAGGTCTGCGCGGCGACCGGAGAACTTTCCACCACGGCAGATCTCTCTGCGCGCACCCCCGCATCCGATCCTTCTCCCGATATCGGGACGGGCCGCGAATTGTTCGCCATGTTCCGGCAATTGGCGGACGAGGCCGAAAAAGGCGGCAGCGCCATGCTCGCCACCGCTGGTCTTTAAGGGAGACGAGACATGACCGAGATCGTCACAGTCGACATCGGCGGCACACACGCCCGCTTTGCCATCGCAAGCTGCGGCAAGGATGGCGCAATCACGCTCGGCGAACCGATCACGCTTCACACCGAAGACCATGTAAGTTTCCAGACAGCGTGGGAAGATTACCGCGCACAAATGGGCGGGACATTGCCGCCGCGCGTAGCCATGGCAATTGCCGGTCCGGTGGGCGGCGAGGTCATTCGCTTCACCAACAATCCTTGGATCATCCGCCCCGCCCTGGTGCAGGAGAAGCTCGGCGCAGAGCAGCACGTCATCGTCAATGACTTCGAAGCGGTTGCCCATGCCGTGGCCCGCGCGTCTGACGGCGAATTCCTGCACCTTACTGGTCCAGAAGGGGCCCTACCTGCCACCGGTCGCCTGACCGTGCTTGGTCCGGGCACCGGGCTTGGCGTGGCGCACCTTTACCGTGAGGCTGACGGCAACTACCGCGTGTCCGCGACCGAGGGCGGCCATGTCGATTTCGCCCCGCTCGACCAGATCGAGGATGCCATCCTTGCCCGCCTGCGCAAGCGCCACAACCGTGTCTCTGTCGAGCGCGTGGTCGCTGGCCCAGCTATTGTCGATATCTATCAGACACTTGCCGCAATGGAGCACAAGAGCGTGCCCGAGATGAGCGACATCGAGATCTGGACCAAGGGCATGAGCGGCGAGGACAGTCTCGCCGCGGCAGCAGTCGATCGCTTCTGCCTCTCTCTCGGCTCGGTCGCCGGTGACATGGCGCTGGCGCATGGCGCGAAGGCTGTGGTCGTCGCTGGCGGTCTTGGATACCGGCTGCGCGATCATCTGCCCAATTCCGGTTTCGCCGAACGATTCCGCGCCAAGGGCCGGTTCGAAACGCTGATGGCCGGATTGCCCGTCAAATTGATTACCCACCCCCAGCCCGGCCTGTTTGGCGCGGCGGCTGCCTTCTTCCAGAAATTCGGAGACAAATGATGAGTGCACCCGGTGACATCGAAACAATCATGCGCAGCGGGCCGGTCATTCCGGTGCTGGTGGTCGACGATATCGGTCACGCCCGCGAAACCGCCGAGGCGCTGGTTGAAGGCGGCCTCAAGGTCCTTGAAGTGACCATGCGCACTCCCGAAGCCTTGCCGGCCATCCGCCGCATGAACCTAGTTCCCGGCGCCATCGTCGGTGCCGGCACCGTGCTCAATGACAAGCAGCTTGATGAGGCACTGGCCGCAGGCAGCGAGTTCATCGTGTCCCCTGGCTTGACCGACCTCCTGGGCCGCGCAGCTGTAAAATCGGGAATCCCGTTCCTGCCGGGTATCGCCAATTCCGGCGATATCATGCGCGGGATGGACCTGGGGCTGAAGCATTTCAAATTCTTCCCTGCCATGGCCGCAGGCGGCATCCCCGCGTTGAAGGCGCTGGCTGCCCCGTTCCACAAGGCAAAATTCTGCCCCACCGGCGGCATTTCGCCCGCCACCGCGCCTGACTGGCTTGCACTCGATCCGGTGCTATGCGTCGGCGGAAGCTGGGTCGCGCCCAAGGGAGCCTCGCCCGAAGAAGTCGTGCGTCTTGCCCGCGAAGCCAGCGAGTTACCTGTGTGACCGGAATCGCAGACCTTACCGACCGCCTTCAGCAACTCCACCGCCGGACGGAGGAGACGCCGCTGTTCAATCCGGTGTTCCAGCTCGCGCATGACCTTTCGCGCGAGCTTGAGGCCGGCGAGATTTCGCTCGACGATATCGAAGCCGCGATCGCCGAATTGGAAGTGAAGGCGTTGGGCGAGCGCGCCGGGCGAATCAACCGCATGGTCGCCCCAATCGATGCGTCAAGCAATGAAGATGCACTGGCCGAAACGCTCGAAACCGGCGATTTTGCGCAGTTTCGCCAGCGGTGGGAACGGCCCAACCTGCACGCGGTTTTCACCGCTCACCCGACCTTCCTGCTGACTCCGCAGCAATCCGAAGCGGTTGCCAATGCGGCTTCGACGGGCGAGGAAATTTCCGCCGATGTCGTCGGTGACGAGCGCCCGCAGGTCACGCTGGTATATGAACACGAACGCGCGATGCGGGCCATTGCGCATGCGCAAATAGCACGCAACGCCATCGTGGCGCAGGTGCTCGCCCATGCCCGCAAGACATGGCCGGACCAATGGCACGAACTTGCCCCGTTGCCGTTCCGCTTTGCCAGCTGGGTCGGCTACGACATGGATGGCCGGACCGACATCACATGGTCCAATTCGATCGGCTTCCGCCTGTCCGAAAAGGCAGAGCGGCTGCGTCGTTATGTCGCCGGACTGGAAGCGATCGATGCCGAGCACGAATTGCTCGAACAATTGCGCCCTGCCGCACTTTATGCGCTTGAAAGATCGCAGGATTTCGCTGCCGATCTCTCTGATCCGGCCGCCTTGTCGGTCGCGGCCAATCGCCTGACATCAAACGATCCGCACAAATTGCTGAGCCTCGCGCCGATTATCGACGCACTCGAAGCGGAAGCCACGCAGAGCGATGATGGCGAACGGGCGGTAGAGCTCAAGACTCTGGCCGCTGCCATGCGCGCCGACGGGCTGGGCATGGGCTGGATCCACTTCCGCGTGAACGCGAAACAGCTCCACAACGCCATTCGCCGCCGGGTCGACCCGGAGGGCAATCTCGATCTTGCGAGCAAGGGCGCGGTGGTGCACCTGCGCCGCGCGATTTCCGAATTGAAGCCTCATCGCAGCAATTTCGGTGCGCTAGCCATCGAGGCCAGCACGGCAATCCGTCAATTCCTCGCCATGGCGCAAATCCTGCAGCATATCGACGCCGACGCGCCGATCCGCATGCTGATCGCCGAGTGCGAAGAGCCTGCGACGGTCCTCGCCGCGCTCTATTTTGCCAAGCTGTTCGGTATCGATGACAAGGTCGATGTCTCACCGCTGTTCGAAACCGAAAGCGCGCTCGAACACGGCGGTCGCTTCCTCGACGAATTGCTCGCCGAGAAGGTGTATCAGGATTACGCCCGCGAGCGCGGACGTGTCTCTATCCAGGCCGGTTTCTCCGACGCCGGGCGATTTGTCGGGCAGGTGCCTGCCAGCCTCGCAATCGAACGGCTCCAGGGTCGCCTCAGCCAGGCGATGGAAGACAACGGCCTGACCGACGTCGCGGCGCTGATCTTCAACACCCACGGCGAGAGCATGGGTCGCGGCGCGCATCCCAACAACATGGCCGACCGGCTCGATTGGGCGCTGTCGCCCTGGGCCAAGCGCCGCTTTGCCCGCGCAGGCATCGTGCTGGAGCCGGAAGTCAGCTTTCAGGGCGGCGACGGTTATCTGTGGTTTGCAACGCCTGAACTGGCGCGTGCCATGCTCACCCGCATTGCCTGCTTGCGTCCGTCGGAAACCGATGCCGATGCGCCGAAAGACAGCTTTTACCAGCGCACCGACCTGAGCCTCGATTTCTATCGTGCGGTTAAGGATCACCAGCGCGAACACCTCGAAAGCCGCACCTACAGCCGTGCGATCACCGCGTTTGGCCTCGGCCTGCTCAATTCCACCGGCAGCCGCGTCAGTCGCCGCCAGAGCGACCTGAATGCGGACCGCGATATGAGCCTGCGGCAAATCCGCGCCATCCCGCACAACTCGATCCTGCAACAGCTTGGCTATCCGGTGAATGTCATTGCCGGAATCGGTCATGCCGCGGAAAACAATTACGAGGAAATCGGCGCATTGCTGGCGGAAAGCCCGCGTGGACGTGAACTGGTGCGGCTTGTGCGCGCAGCCAATGCCCTAGCCAGCGTCAAGACGGTCGCGGCCTATGGAGAGTTGTTCAACTCCGCCTATTGGGCCAGCCGGCCCTATCGCGGCACCGAGAGCCATCTGAGCGACGCTTGCGAGAGCCTGAGCGAATATCTGGTGAAGGACGACCGCGTCGGCACTTTCCGCCGCCTCGCCAGTCGCCTGCGGGTGGATGCAATGAAGCTGCACCGCCTGCTCGAGCATGTCCCAAATGAAGCGCCTGTTGACGGGCGCGAGGACAAACGTCGGATGATCGGCGTTTTGCAGGCACTGCGCATCACTTTGCTGCAATCCATGTTCATCCGTGCTGTCAGCGTGCCGGTCTTCAGCCGCGCAAACGACGTCAGCCGCGACGATGTGCTGGAGATGATCTTCACCCTGCGTGTCGATGAAGCGCTGGCGCAATTGCGGCGGGCCTATCCGGTCAGCTTCCCGCGCATTTCGCGCTTCGACCTGACCGAGCCGACCGACTGGCCGGACGGATCGGACGAGGGATATGAAGCGATCCACCGCGACTTCGTGGATCCGATCGAGCGCGCCTATGGCCTCAGCCTCCGCATCTCCACCGCCATCGCTAATGTCTTTGGCGCACATGGTTAGCGCGGTTTAGTCTTTCGCGCCCGGCCGTCTCGCTACGGGACGCAGGGCGCGGAAGGAGTGGGACTCGCGACCGATTTCGCCTATATGCAAGCTATGAAGAATGGCGTGAAATGGATTGGCGGACTGGCACTTGGCGCTGTGGCGCTGGTGGCGAGCGCTATGCTTGTCGGCAATCCGCTTGAAGCGCAGTATGCACCCGAGGTCACGCTGACGGCGGACGATGTGCTGGCAAGTGATGACAGTGTCGCTGATCCAGACACTCTTTCGCCTGCGCTGGCAGACGGTGATTACTACGCCAACGATCCTGTCTCCGAAGAAGAACGGCTGCAATACGCCTCAAATCCCGTCGTACAGGACATTACGCCCTACGATCCCGACAATCCCTTCGTCATCAAGCGCGTGCTGCCGATCGAAGGAGTAATTCGCTACGGCGAATGGCATTGGGATGATGAGGGCGTGACTGACGGCCCGCTGGTGATTACGGTCGACCTCGAAGCACGGGTCATCAGCGTTTTTCGCGACGGCTATGAAATCGGCGCGGCTGCCGCGCTGCTGGGCACCGAAAGGCATCCGACACCGACCGGCGTTTTCCCGATCCTGACCAAGGAACGGCACAATGTCTCCGAGAAATACAACAATGCGCCCATGCCTTGGACGCTGCGGCTGACTTGGGATGGCATCGCCATCCACGGCGGCTCGACCGTGGAATTGGGCTATGCCAGCCACGGCTGCATCGGCGTGCCCGATGAATTCGTCTCGCGCCTGTATGACATCGCTCAGGTGGGCGATGTGGTGATCATTACCGATGGAGTGATGACAGGCGTCGGCGGCTCGCTGAATTACAATATTGGCGGCTAATACTTAGCCGGTCTTGCGCGGCGGTTCGGGGCGAAAGACCCATTCAGCGCCTTCAACGCTCGCAAGAACTCCGCCGAGGTTGCCCTTGCTGCCTGACTGCAATGCATCGACCAGATCGGCCACCTGGCCTCCGCGCGGCTTTGCTCCGAGCTTCACGATCAGGCGATTGACGACAATCAGCCTGACTGCACGCGGTGCCAACGGGCAGTAGCGCCACTCATCGCCGGTTTGCCTGACTTGCCTGGAAAATTCCTCACTTGCCACCCAGCCCAGCGCTTCGGCCGCCTCTGCCAGGTTTGAAGCACTGGCCGACATGGAGGCGACATCAACCCATTGGACTTGTGCCAAGGCCTGCCGCATCCTCACCCGGTCAAAATTTCGGTCGGAGTTACTGGGATCGTCTGCCGTTTCCAATCCGCTCGCGGCGACCACTCCTGCCAACTCCGCACGGCGAAACTGTAGCATGGGGCGCAGGACTTGCACTTCCTGCCTTCCCCATTCACCTCGAGCGCGAATCCCTGCAAGCCCCGTCAGGCCCGCTCCACGATTGAGCCGCATCAACAATGTTTCGACCTGGTCGTCTGCATGGTGCGCTGTGGCGATGGCTTGCAACCCCTGGCGAAGCACCCAATCGGCCAGTGCATCATAACGTGCAGTCCGCGCTTCGGTCTGCACATTGCCGACACCAACTCGCACGCTAAGCACCTCGCACGGCACGCTGCGGTCCTCGCATGCGGAAACGACCAGAGCGCATTCGTCCTTCGCTTCGGAGCGCAAGCCGTGATCAACCGTCGCGACCTCGAACCCGCCCGGAATGGCCTCCTGCGCTAGCAGCAACATTGCCATGGAATCCGGCCCGCCGCTCACGGCGAGACCCAGCTTCCCCGCTTCGGGATTCAGCCGGTCGAGCGCGTTTTTGAAGCGCTCGACAAGTTCGGCATCAATTGCAGTCGACCCGGGCACCGAGGCCTTCGTACATTCTCTGCAAACGGCCCACGGCGAGCGCGGGATAGCCTTCGCCGAACTCTGCGAGGGCAATGCAGGCGCGGCGGGTATCGCCCAGCGCGATCATGCTTTCGGCGAGATAGAGCAGGCTGTCGGCAGCGCGCTCGCCCTGCCCGTCGCTCTGGTAATTCTCGAAGAAATGCGTCGCTGCGGCGCGTGGTTCACCGGCATCGAGGAAGGCGCGTCCGAGCAGGTTGCGGCCGCGCGAATTGAGCGGGTGGCCGGGGAACTGCTCCAGGTAAAGCGACAGCTGCTGTTGCGCTTCGGGATAAAAGCCCGCGTCCCACAGGCGGAAGCCATAGGTGTACTCGTCGTCACCGCGATCGCCGGTAACGGGCTTCACGATGGCCTCCACGGCCGCGACACGCGCTGCACTGGGAGTGGACTGCGCCGGCTGCGGAGGCGGCGCGGGCAATTCCACGCTTTCATCTGGAACCGGTATCACGCCGGTTGGCCGTGATGCTGGGGTCGGCGTCGGTGCGGGCGTTGCAGTGGCGAGCGAACCTCTCGGCACGGTGCCGCCGGTCTCGAGTGCAGCAAGCCGCATTTCCATGGCGGAAAGCGCATTTTCGTTCACTTCTGTCGCGGCAGTGAGGCGGGCGAGTTGGCCTTCGATGGCATCAAGCCGCGCCAGTACATCGGTCAGCGGCGTGGTAGTAACCTGCGGTGTTACCTGTTGCTGGTTGCGAGCTTCCGGCCTGATCTCCGGTTCAAAGAAGCGTTCATCTCCGCCAGGGAATACCGCCCGCTGGAGCGCACTGATCTGTCGCTCCAGCCGGTCCATGCGCGCATCGGACTGGGCTGCTGCAGGGGTAGCTACGACCACCAGTGCCGCGCCCAGCGCGCCTGTCAGGATCTTCGGGGTAAGCGCCTTGGGTGCGCACATCCATTTCATCGCCACGTTTCCTCCGGCAAATTTCAAATTGGCAGGCATCGTGCCAGATCGCGGCAAGATAGGGGATTAACGACGGCGTGAAAGCAGCGAGAAACGCGTATTCCCCCGCTAATCGCGCTTATTCGGCTGCGGCGCCAGCGGTGGAATCGGCGCTCGGGGTCGGCGGCGGTGCGTTGCGCGCCAGAAGTGCCTGCGCCGAGACTTCGACGTCCGACAAGGTTTCCAGCTCTTCCGACAATTTGGGTACGGCCTGACCGCCGATTGTTATCGCCAACAAATCCGGGCGACCGGTTATGATGCGCGGACCCACGGCATCGGACGGAATTGTGTAGGTGTCACCTTCGGCCAGCGTCCGTTCGCTCAGCACGCGATTTTGAGCATCGTAGAAACGCACCCATACCTCGCCCTCTGCAGTGAAGACTACCTCGCTCGACGCATCGATCGCAGGGGTTGCTTCTGCGGTTTCCTGTTCCTGCTGCGCTGCCGCCTGTTCCTCGGCCAGCAGGTCTTCCTGCTCGGTCAGTGAAGGCAGGTCCGCAAACAGAACCCGTGCAGCGAAAAATACGCCCACCAGCAGGATCACGACGGCAAATAGCGAGAACCAAACGAGCTTTCCGCCCGGCGCGCGATTGGGATCGCCGGGCTCGAATGTGCCACCGGATGCCACCGCGGCATTGCGCTGACCTTCCTGCTCATGCGCGATTTCCTCACGGACCATGGCGACGACGTCGCTCTCGTTCAGGCCGACTGTCCTTGCCAGAGTACGCGAGAAGCCGATCGCGTAGGTCTTGCCAGGCAAGTCATTGAAATTATTTGCCTCGATGTTTTCGATGTGGCGGCTGGAGATACGCGTTTCGGCAGCCACCTGGTCGATGGTGAGCCCCTTGGCCTCGCGAGCTGCCCGCAACTGCGGGCCGACGCCTCTGGGCGTGTCGTCAATCTTGGCGATATAGTTGAAATCTTCGTTCTCGGACATTTGCGCTCCAGCCTGGGGGATGCTGGCTCGTTTTGCGAACCTTGCATCAATCAGAGAAACTGCCCCCGGCTTCTCAAGTCAAGTGATTGTACGATGCTATCGTGGCTATTCCACCTCTATACCGCGTTCCAGTGCCCACGCCTGGAGCGCTTCGCGCATGTTTTCAGGTGGTGAGGCGAGCCAGCCGATCATCGCTTCGCTGATTTCCTTCGTATCCACCTTGCGGACCAGTTCCTTGATCTGCCCGACCGCTGCCGGCGTGATCGAAAGGCGGCGAATGCCGAGGCCTATCAATGCGAGCGCTTCCAACCGCCGGCCACCCATCTCGCCGCATACGCCAAGATCGACCGGCATTCCCACGCAGTTCTTCACCACCCGGTCGAGGAACCGCAGGATTGCCGGACTAAGCCAGTCGTAGCGTTCGGCAAGCATCGGGTTCGCACGGTCGGCAGCGAACAGGAACTGGGTCAGGTCATTGGTGCCGATCGAAATGAAGGACAGGCGCGGCAGCAACTGGTCGAGCGTTTCGGCCAGCGAGGGCACTTCGAGCATCACGCCATAGCGGATGGCGCTGGGCAGTTGGTGCTTGCGCTTGCGCAGGAAATCGAGCTGCTCCTCGAACACCTTTTTCGCGGCATCGAATTCCCATGGTTCGGACACCATCGGGAACATCACGTTCAACTCGCGCCCGGCGCAGCCTTCCAGCAACGCGCGAGCCTGCGATTTCATCAAGCCCTTGCGTTCCAGCGCCAGCCGCAGTGCGCGCCAGCCCATCGCCGGATTCTCGTCTTCCTTGCCGACTTCGTTGGCAAGGTAGGGAAGCGCCTTGTCGCCGCCGATATCGACTGTGCGGAAGATGACCTTCTTGCCTTTCGCGGCGTCCAGTACGTCACGATAAAGGCGCGCCTGTCGCTCGCGCGAAGGCAGGGCCGCCGACACGAGGAACTGGAATTCGGTTCGGTATAGCCCGATCCCGTCAGCACCCGTCATCGACAACATGCCGACATCGTCGCGCAGGCCGGCGTTCATCATCACCTCGATCCGCTCACCATCGCGCGTGAACGGTTCGATATCGCGCAATTTGGCGTAGGCGGCCTTTTTCTCTTTGGCGCGGGCAAACCGTGCCTCGAAGGCGGAAAGAACGCCCTGACCGGGGCGCAGGGTGACGCAACCGCTGTCGCCGTCGACCAGCACTTCATCGCCTTCGCGCACCATCCCGCGCACATTTCGGATACGGCCGACGACCGGCACGCCCATCGCCCGCGCCACGATCACGACGTGCGCAGTGAGCGAACCTTCCTCGAGCACGACACCCTTCAAGCGACGTTTGTCATATTCGAGCAGTTCTGCAGGACCGAGGTTCTTGGCCACAAGGATCGTGTCGTGAGCCAGGCCCTTCTGCGCTGCCGTGCCGAGTTGACCGGACACGATGCGGATCAGGCGGTTTGCCAAATCCTCCAGATCGTGCATCCGGTCCTGCAACAGGGGATCGGAAATTTCTCGCATCCGCATCCTGGTGCGTTGCTGGACGCGCTCGATAGCCGCTTCCGCGGTCAAACCGCTATCGATCGCTTCATTGATGCGCCGCGACCAGCCTTCGTCATACGCGAACATCTTGTAGGTCGCGAGCACCTGTTCGTGCTCTCCACCCGTGCCGAATTCAGCCTGGCCGGTCATCGCATCGATCTGTTCGCGCATCCGGTCAAATGCGAGATAGACGCGCTCGCGCTCTGCTTCGGTGTCTTCCGCCACCGTCTGTTCGATTTGCACGCGAGGCTGGTGAAAGACCGCCTGGCCAATGGCCAGACCCTTGACGAGCTTGAGCCCTTCGATCCGTTCTTGTCCGGTGCGTGCTTCGGCAGGTCCACCGATGTCCTCATCATCGACCAAGCCTGCATTGTTGATCAATTCGGCCAGCACCATGGCGACCGTCTGCAAGGCCTCGATTTCCACCTCTTCGTATTTGCGAGGTTCGACATGCTGGACTGTCAGGACACCGATTGCCCTTTCGCGCCGGACAATCGGGACACCTGCAAAGGAGTGGAATTTTTCCTCGCCCGTTTCCGGGCGGTACTGGAACTCCGGATGGGTCGCCGCCTCATCCAGGTTGAGCGTTTCGATGTTCTGCGCGATCGTACCAGTGAGGCCTTCGCCTACGCCCAGCCGGGTGACATGCACCGATGCCTGGTTGAGGCCGCGCGTGGCGTACAGTTCAAGCATGCCGTCACGCAGCAGGTAAATCGTGCAGACTTCGCTATCCAGCGCCTCGCCGATGACTTCGACGACCTGGTTCAATTTGGCCTGCGCATGGGTGCGCGAAGCCATTACCTCGTGCAAGGTTGTGAGGATAGAGCGTGCGGCGGAAGCTGCTTTCATAACTCCCGCCTATAGCACGCAAATACTTTTGCAAATTGCCCACTCACTTCCGGCGGCAGGCAATTGCGCAAAATGTCACTTCAATTGAGTGCAAGTTCCTCTTTCAAACGCAGTTTTTGTTTCTTGATGGCCTGGATTTTCGCATCGTCTGGAGCTGGTCGGCTCATTTCCTGCCTGAGCTGGCTTTCAAGGCCCTGGTGTTTTGCTTGAAGGGCGCTGACATGCGAAGATTCCATATGCTCGTCTCCTTACCAATTGACGGGCGGGTAAGCCCGCCCTCGGGGGTCAATCGCGGGTGGTGCTCCACCCTTGGGGGTGAGCGACCACGTGGTCATGGAAATGCCGCGAGGCCGCTGCAAGCGGCGACTCGCCAGTGCGACGAGCGCCGCGTGATTGTCATACAATCATAATAGTTTTAAATTGCCAAATCACATCTCGACAAAATGCCCTATGCAGCAGCTATGCTGCATGTAGATTGCGGCCGAGGTGACGGCGCAAGTGTCGCCAGCAAAGGATTTTTCACGTGACCGAAGCGGAAATGAAAAAACGCCTGGCCGCGTTGCAATCCGAACACCGCGATCTCGATATTGCGATATCCGCTCTGCTTGACACCGGTGGTCCGGACCAGTTGCAAGTTGCAAGGCTCAAAAAACGCAAGCTGAAGCTGCGTGACCAGATCAGCGTTCTCGAAGACTACCTCACCCCCGATATCATCGCCTGAAACGGGCAACATCAGTAATGTGCCTCTACGGGACGGGTGATTTGTTCGGTCCCATTTTCCCGTGTGCTCGCTGGATCAGCGGCCTGCTCCGCGCTATTCTTGCTGTATGTCCACCAACGAGACCATCAGCCCCGCAATCGTCGATGCGCTGTATGAAGAGGCGTTGCAGCTTGCCGAAGAAACCCGCACGGTTTTCGAACGGGCGAACTCTGCCTTTCCATATGACGATAGTGACAGCGACAGCACTTTGCGCATGGCGCTGTCGTGCGAGGCGATGCGCGCCACCACGCGGCTGATGCATGCGCTGGCATGGCTGCTTAACCACCGTGCCTATTTCGCTGGCGAGATGAGCGAACTGCAATTGCGGCGACACGGGCGCCTGCCCCCGCCGCAGCCGGACTCGAACCCCGAACAGCTCCTGCTGATAGATCCGGTAACGCGCAATCTCATCAGCCGCACTATCGCGCTGTTCGAGCGGGTCGCACGGCTCGACAGGGCATGGAATGACATTGTGGAGGATGAGCGGCAAGCCATCCGCCAACTGCGCGATCGCCTGGGGCAGGCCTTCCCCGCAATCTGATCCGTCCGAACTAGACTTTCGAAAGCGCCGCTTCCCAGCGCGCGAGCCGTTTCTGCCGCACCTGATCCTCGATCGCCGGGTCGAAAACCTTGGTCTCGCCGATCATCGCACCAGCCGCTTCTTCCAGCGAGGCATGCCAGCCGCACCCGACCGCCGCCAGCATGGCCGCGCCGAGCGCCGTCGTTTCCACGAAATCCGGACGGATGACCGGCAGGTCGAGCAGGTCGGCGATATCCTGCGCCATCCAGTCATTCGCTGCCATGCCGCCATCGATCTTGAGCGTTTTCCATTGTGCCCCGTCGGCAGCAAAGGCCGTGGCAAGATCGCGCGTCTGGTGAGCCATGGCTTCGAGCGCAGCGCGGGCGATATGCGCCCTGCCGGTATCGAACCCGAGACCTGAAATGATACCGCGCGCCTCGGGTCGCCAGTGCGGTGCACCCAGGCCGGACAGGGCCGGCACGACGACTACGCCGCCATTGTCCGGAATGGAGCGTGCAAGCTCTTCGGTTTCCGCGACATCGCCAATGAGGCCCAGCGTGTCGCGCAGATATTTGATCAGGCTGCCTGCAACAAAGACCGCGCCTTCGATGGCATAGTGCCGCTCACCATCCAGCTGGTACAGCACCGTCCCCAGCATCCGGTGCTGCGAGTGCGGAACCAGTGTGCCGGTGTTGCCGAGCACGAAAGCGCCGGTGCCGTAGGTTGCCTTTGTCTCCCCGGGCGACAAACAGCCCTGCCCTATCGTCGCGGCCTGCTGGTCACCTGCCATTCCGCAAATCGGAACTGGAACGCCGAACAGGTCGGGATGAGTCATGCCCAATTCGCCTGCACAAGCCACCACCTTCGCCAAGGCCGATTGCGGCACCCCAATCAGGTCGCACAGTTCCTCGTCCCAGCTCGCTCCATCGAGCGCTAGCAGCAATGTGCGGCTGGCGTTGCTGGCGTCGGTAATATGCGCCTTTCCGCCGGTCAGCTTCCACGTGAGCCAGCTTTCGACAGTGCCGAAAGCGAGACGCCCATCGCTTGCTGCTGCAGCTACCGCGTCGTCATTGTCGAGCAGCCAGCGCATCTTGGTGCCGGAGAAATAGGGATCGAGGAGCAGGCCGGTCCTCGCCCGGACCATCTCCTCGTGCCCGGCCTCTTTCAACGTATTGCAGAAATCCGCGGTGCGCCGGTCCTGCCAGACGATGGCACGCGCCAATGATTCGCCGCTGGACTTGTCCCACGCCACAACGGTTTCGCGCTGGTTGGTGATACCGATGGCAGCGATGCGATCCGGGCCGCCGACCTGCTCCACCATGTCGTGCGCGCAGGCGAGTGTCTTGTTCCATATCTCGCCCGCATCATGCTCGACCCATCCTGACTGCGGGTAATGCTGCGTCAATTCCGCCTGGGCGACCCCGCGCAATGTGCCATCCTGCGCAAACAGCATCGCACGCGTGCTGGTCGTTCCCTCGTCGAGGACGAGAATGGACTGGTCGATCATTGGCATTCCTCTTCTGGCAAGCCATATGACTTGCATGGCAGTCCCTCCGCAACCCCACGATCCGAGCACTTGGCCGACCGGCACGCTCGAACAAGTCGAGCCGCTTGTGGCGCGCGTGCTCGCACCCAATGCCTCGCCTTTCACCTACACCGGCACGCAGACCTACCTGGTGGGGACCGAGGTCCTTGCGGTAATCGACCCCGGCCCCGACGATGCCGAACACCTTGTCGCTCTGCAAAGCGCGATCAACGGGCGCGAGGTTGCGGCAATCATGTGCACCCACACCCATCGCGATCACTCTCCCGCAGCCGCCCCGCTGGCCGAGGCAACGGGCGCGCCCATCGTCGGTTGCGCGCCGCTGGTGATCGAGAGCGATGCACCGCGCGTCGACGCGCCTTTCGACAAGAACTATGCGCCCAATCGCGTACTGGAAGATGGCGAAGCGATGACCGGCATCGGCTGGACGCTGCGCGCCGTGGCGACACCGGGCCACACGTCGAATCATCTGTGCTTCGCGTTGGAGGAAAGCGGCGCGTTGTTTACCGGCGATCACGTGATGGGTTGGTCCACCAGCGTGATCGTCCCGCCCGATGGCGACATGGGCGACTACCTCGCCAGCCTTGCGCGGCTGTACGAGCGCGAAGACCGTATCTACTATCCCGCCCACGGTCCGGCGGTCGAAAAGCCGCGCCAACTGGTGCGCGGGATGATGGGCCATCGCCGCGCGCGCGAACGGCAGATCATGAAATTGCTGGCGGACGAGGCGCGATCCATCGCGGCAATGGTTCCGCAAATGTACAAGGGCGTGGATGAGCGTTTGTGGCCTGCAGCCGCGCAAAGCGTCCATGCGCACCTGATCGAAATGCAACGCAGGGGAGAAGTCGCACAGACGGGTGAAATATGGTTGATCAATTGAAAACCGGCGAAACCTCGCGAACCGATGTACTGACCGAGCCGCGCGCTCACGGTGATCTCGCGGCACGCAGCGCCAGCATCACCCCTTGGGTTGTGATCGCACTTATGGCAGCCGCTCTTGCATGGCTCGCGTGGGAGAAGTGGGGGCCGCAGGAGCAGGGAGACATCGTTGCTAGCGCCATGCTGACGTTTGAACGACAGAACTCGCTGACGGTTTTCTCGAGCCGTTTCGACGTCGTAGCTGAAAGCGTAAGCACTCCCAGCGTCGGGCCTCTCGAATTCGACGCGCTTGAATCGCGCCAGGCGATGATCGTACCGGCAACGGTCGAATATCGCCTCGACCTGTCGGACATGGACCGCGACGAATTCAGGTGGGACGAGGCGAGCCAGACGCTGGAAGTGGAATTACCCGCGCTCACCGTCTCCACGCCGAATCTGGATGAAGCGCAGGCGCGCTATTTCACCGATGGCCTTTATGTCAGCCGCGATGCCTCGGTCTCGCTCAGCCGCAATAATTCCCAAATTGCCGAGCGGCGCGCACGCGACTTTGCGGAGAACCCCGAAGTAATGGCGCTCGCCCGCACCGCAGCGCGCGAAGCGGTGCGGCAAAACCTCGCGGTCCCGCTCCAGGTGGCAGGCTACGGCGATGTACGGGTGAACGTGCGCTTCGAAGACGAGTGACGCTTGCTAGCTGTCATCGTCTTCCAGAACCGATGCCATGGGCGTGGTGCGCGGCAGGCTCTGGAAAATTTGTTGCTCCCCAACCGGTACCGGTGCGCGGATGAACATGCGCCATATGCCGTAAATCGCGGCCGCCAGCGAAACAGCTCCAATGACCGCGAACAGCCCCGATGGTCCGAACAGCGACATCGCGCTTGATCCCAGCATCGGGCCGGCAACCGCGCCCGCCGAATACACCAGCACAAGACCGCTGCTGGCGCCGACGCGTTCGCTTTCGTCGAGGTGGTCGTTCGAATGCGCCACACAAAGCGGATAGAGCGCAAAGGCAAATCCACCGAATAATGCGCCGGGGAGGAATATCATGGCTGAGCCTTGCGCCATGGCGAGCACTGCGCACATTGCAGCGGCGGCAATCATGCAGCCGATGATCACACGGCGACGGTCGAACTTGTCCGACAGGATGCCCAGCGGATATTGCAACGCGACACCGCCCGCAATCACGCTGGAGGTAAACAACGCGACTTGGGACAGCGGCATCCCGATGCGCTGGACGAAAACTGCTCCCAACCCGTAAAACGCTCCGAGCATCACGCCGGTCGCCACCGTTCCGACAAAGCCGAGCGGCGATGCCTGGTACAGCCGTCTGAGAGAGAACGGTGCGATCGCGTCTATCACCGGCTGCTTGATCTGGGTCAGCACCACCGGCAACACCGCCAGGGACAGAAGGATGGCCGACAGCATGAAGGGCAGCGCGGGAGCGTTGTCACCCAGATTGAGCAAGAACTGTCCGCCCGCTTGCCCCGCATAAAGCGCGATCATGTATGCCGCGAGGATGGTGCTGCGGTTGTCAGGCTTCGCCACCCGGTTGAGCCAGCTTTCGAGGCACACAAACACGCCGCTCATGACGAAGCCATCGATGAAACGAAGGACGATCCAGAACGCGGGCAGGTCGATCACGGCATAGGTCAGGCTGCTGGCCGAATAGATCGACACAAAGGCTGCGAATGCGCGAATGTGACCGATACGCGCGATCAGCGGCGACACTCTCAGCGCGCCCAGCGCCAGCCCGCCGAAATAGGAGGTCGCGGCAAGGCCGATCACTAGCGAGCTATTGCCACCCTGCTCAAGCCGGATCGCGATGAGCGTCGACAGGAAACCGCTCCCGGCCATCAGCACGAAGATCGCCAGCAACAAGGTGCGTACGGAAAGAAGCGAGCCGAGCATTTTCGGCGCATAAGCCCGGATGCGGTCGGAAGCTAGACCAAGTCGCCCAAAGCCTTGCGCAAATCAGCAAGCCACGGCTCATAAGGCTGCCAAGCGCCCTGCCCGCTGCGGTTGATGGGCTTGCGCACCTGTTCGCTGCTGGCTGTGCGCACAGCGCGATCAGTCTGGTGGAAGTTTACACAAGCGTCCTCAAAAGGCAGTCCGCAATAGTCGAGCAGGCGGCGGATCTGTCCTTCCGGATCGTCGAGCACGTCTTCATGATCAACGCGCAAGACCTTGCCCGGCAGCACCGTGTCCCAATGGTCCATCAGTTCGACGTAATCGGAGTAGTAGCGCCCGACCTCGGTCAGCCCGTAAGTGAACTCCTGCCCTTCGGCGAACAACTGCTTGAAGCCCGAAAAACAGCAGTCCATCGGCGCGCGGCGGGCATCGATAATCTTGGCATTGGGCAGGATCAGGTGGATTAGCCCGATGTGGCGGAAATTGTTCGGCATCTTGTCGATGAAGAATGGCGCGTCCTGACGGTGGATGCTGGTGGTGGCGATATATTGCTCGCCAAATTTGGTGAGCTGTTCGGCGGTCAGGTCATGCAGCACTTGCGGATAGAGCGACTGTCCCGCCCTGCGGCCTCGCAAGCGATGCGCCAGCGCGAGGATGTCGGGCAGTTCCATCGTGCCGTCGACCTGGCTGTGGCTGGCGAGGATCTGTTCGAGCAACGTGGAGCCCGCTCGTGGCAGCCCAAGAATGAAGATCGGGTCGGTCGCATCGTGACCAGCACCAGCGTGCTTCGCGAACAGCTCCGGCGTGCAAATCTCGCGCTGCTTTGCCAGTTCCTCGCTCATGCGGTCAGCATCATAGCGGGTCTGCGCGCGTTTCAGCGCATTACCCGCTTCGTAATAGCCGAAGCTCGCCTCGAATTCCCTGCGATCCTCATGCGCCTTGCCGAGCGCGAAGGACAGGTGGACGCGGTCCATGAAAGCAAGATCGGGCCGCGCCGCCTGCTTCGTCATCGCGGCGATTTCCGCGTCGGTGAACCTGTAGGTCTTGAGGTTCGCCAGCGCGTACCACGCATCGCCATGATCGGGCTTGGCGGCAAAGGCGGCGCGGTAGCTTTCGACCGCTTCTTCGCTGCGTCCCGTGGTCTTCAGCGCATGGCCGCGGCTGGTCAGCGTTGCCGGGTCGGCGGGCAGCTTTTGCAGCACCTTGTCGAACAGCGCGAAGGCGCGGTCGTAGTCGCCGGTCTGCATACTCTCGATCGCGAGATGCGACTGGAACAACGGGCTGTCGGGATCAGTCTCGTAAAGCGCTTCTGCCTCTTCGCGGGCCTTGGCGAATTTCTGCCGCCGCCGCAGCGCATCGATATAATCTAGCCGCACCTGGATGTTTGATGGCTCGAATACCCGCGCGCTTTCCAGCAGGAATTCCGCATCATCCAGGATGCCCAGCTTGATTCCGATCTGCGCGAGCAGCCGCATTCCTTCGACCGACCTGGGATTGGTGCGCAAATAGTGCCGGCAGATTTCCTCTGCGCGCAGCAGGCGACCCTCGTAGAGATGGTTGGTCACCGCGATGAGTTCGCGCGGAAGGGCCGCTATACGGTCAGCTTGCGCCTTGGCAGCCATACCCTCCGCACCCGTTTGCAATTCCGCCAGCGCACGCCAACTCGCCTCCAGCGCAGGATTGAACCTTGTGGCACGGCTGAATGCGGCGATTGCATCTCCGATCAGCCCCTGCGCCTTGGCAAGGTGCCCGGCCTCCTGCCATGCGCGGCCATATTCGGGCATGGCGGCGTGGAGCTGCGCCAGTGCCGTTTCCGCCGCCTCATGCTGGCCCAGATAACGGTGCGCAACTGCCGCCATGTACAGCGCTTCGGCGTAGTCCGGGGCATCGGTCAGTACCGTTTCGGCCCGCTTCAGGCCGCCAGCGAAATCGCCCGCCTGCAAGGCTTTCTGCGCTGCCGCCAATTGATCGTCATGATCTGCCATCAGGTGCCTCTAACAAGAGAAAAGGGCGGAAGCGAACATGTCGTCTGCTCCCGCCGCCATGTCTCTCGTCATTGAATGCCGATCAGTAGTCGAACGACACCCGCATACCCACTGTCAGCGGACGGTTCACGGCGATACGCGGACGGTCGTTCACGTAATTGCCCGAGATCTGCGCGCGTTCGTCGAACAGGTTCTCGCCGAAGACTTCAAAGCGCCATTGATCGGCCACCACACCTGCGGACAGGTCGACCACCGAATAGCTGTCGAGTTCGAGCTTGTTGATCTCGATGATGTCGGTGAACTTCGAATCCGAATAGGTGAACTGCGGCATGATGAATGCCTCGAGCGTGCTCGACAGGTCCCATTCGTAGCGCACGCGGATATTGCCCTGGAAGTCCGGTGCAAAGGCGAGCGGTTCGCCCACGATCACGTCGCTGGTCGGGGTGAGCACTTCGGTGATCTCGGTATCGAGGATCGAGAAGGCGCCCGCCACGGTCAAGCCCGGTGTGGCGTATGGTGCGATGGTGAAATCAGCTTCCAGGCCGTAGATTTCTGCATCGGCCGCATTGTCCGAGAAGAACAGGTTGGTGATGCTGGGATCGAAGATCGTCGTCTGCAACCTGCT
Source organism: Erythrobacter alti (assembly GCF_037996805.1). NCBI lineage: Bacteria > Pseudomonadati > Pseudomonadota > Alphaproteobacteria > Sphingomonadales > Erythrobacteraceae > Erythrobacter > Erythrobacter alti. Next base: position 37,281 of record NZ_JBBNAX010000002.1, read on the forward strand.
GATGTCGACATAGAAGGCACTGCCGTTGAAGCGCAGCTGGCCCTCGACAAGGTCAAGCTTCCAGCCCAGTTCGTAGTTCTTCACCTCATCGGTTTCGAGCTCGAACGGAACGGTAAAGCCCGCGCCGTTGGTTGCGCCGCCGGGACGGTTCAGCAGGCCCGGACGGAAGCCTTCCGAATAGGTCGCGTAGAACAGCGTGTCGGGCGTGGGCGTCAGAGTGACCGTGCCTTTGAAAATTGTGCCCGAAGCTGCCGCCACATCGGGCGCGCGCACGGCGTTGAACACTTGCTGGGCCTGCGTTGCTGAAAGCCCGGCGTCCTGGATGTCTTGCAGAGAATCGTTCAGGTCGAACGTCTGCCGCAGAGCCGGAGAACACGATCCGATGAAGGTGTATACACCGTCGCCATCGTACAGGTCGTTGATGTCGGTGCCGAAAGCGTTCTGGTCTTCGGCGCTGAAGCTGTTGCAGAACGATCCGTTTGCACTGCCTTCGAAATCCACCTCGATGTCGTAATAGCGCACACCGCCGGTGATGGTCAGTAGGTCGGGTACAATGTCGAAGCTGACTTCACCGAAGAAACCAAGCTGCTGGTCCGTCCGGCGGATGTCGTTGCGGAAGATCGTATCAGCCGGGAACGGACCCGGATCGGTGGTGAAACCGGCCTGCGGGAAGTTCGGCTTGAACGGGCCGAAGGGCGCTGCCGCGACATTGCCCGGATAGGCAAAGTCGTTGCGCTCCTGCAGTTCCAGATCGGAATAGAAACCGCCTGCCTGTGCACGCACGCGCCAGTCGGACGGCGTGGCAAAGCGCAGTTCCTGGGTGAAGACGGTCGTGTCAGAGGCCGAGGTCACGTAGAGGTTCGGTGCCTGACAGGTGCCGCTTGGGCCGCCAGCGCCGGGATAGGTCACGCCGCCATCGCAGATGTAATAGGGCAGGTATTGGCCAACGAAGAGATAATCGGTGTAATCGACCCGCTGGTCGGTCTCGCGATCGGTGTAGGCACCGGTGTAGACGACATCGAGCATCGCCAGACGGCCCTCGACCGTCCAGCTGGTGTTCGAGAAATTGTCCTCCAGCCGATCTTCCTCGAAACGCTGGATTTCCAGCTCGTCGAGACCACCGGGCAATTCAGGATCAGCAAAGAAGACGCCGTCGGATTCGACGCTCTGGCGCGAATGAGCGAGCGTTACGGTCCAGTCGGGTGTGATTTCCCACAGCGCAGTAGCGCGGAAGCCGGCGTATTGCGTGTCGTTGAAATCGTCCTGCACCAGTCCGGCATTGTCAGCGGCAAGGAAATTGACGTTCGGATTGTTGACCGGATTTTCGTTAAAGGCCGTCGCAGGATCATCAGTCGACTGGAAACCGGCGCGCAGCGAGCTCACCGGTACGCCGTTGGAACGCACCGTGCCTTCGGGGCGGAAACGCGCGCTCTCGGTCAGGTCGCGTGTTCCTGCGACATTGTCGATATAGCCGCCCTGGTGGTCGAGATAGACAACGCCGCGCACCGCCAGCGTGTCCGTCACCGGCACGTTGAGCATCATTTCAGCCTTGTAGCTCGGGTCCCCGTCCTGGGTGAAGGAAACCCCGGCAGACGCACCGACATCGAACCCGGCAAGGCTCGGCTTGTTGGTGATGAGACGCACGACGCCGGCCTGCGAACTGGCGCCGAACAGCGTGCCCTGCGGACCCGAGAGCACTTCGATGCGCGAGAGGTCGGCTGCGTAGACGTCAAGGTTGCGGCCCGGCTGCGCGAGCGGCTGTTCGTCGAGGTAGAGCGCAACGTTCGGCGCAAGGCCTGCAACACCTGCGGTTGTAAGGTTGGGTGTGGTCGAGGCCAGGCCGCGGATATAGATGGTCGACTGGCCGGGACCGCTGCCGCCAGCGGTCACACTGGGAAGCTGGTCGAGATAATCCTCGAACGTATCGATAGCGAGCTCTTCCAGCCCTTCTTCGCCGAGCGCCTGCACGCTGATCGGCACATCCTGCAGATCTTCTTCGCGCTTCTGCGCGGTCACGACGATCGTACCGACACCGCCTGTACGTTCTTGTGCGGCGGGTTCGCCGCTATCCTGTGCGAATGCAGGTGTAGCCAGTGCGATGGCGAGCGCGCCAACTGACGCGCCGCTGGTGAATTTCAACATGTAGAGGGCCCCTCGAGGTCACAGTTAAGCGATCACGCCGCGAATTAGCGAATGCGATGCGATCTTGATCTGGATATGACGGAAAGAACTTCCGCCCGTGGCGCTATGAATAACGCGACACCTGTCCGGAGACCACAGCCTATGGGGTTGAATCACCGACTGCTTCGGGCGTTGTTGCACAATAACCACATCGACACTTACAGGTATGTAAATATCAAATGCTGTCAGATTTGTACTTCAGTTTTCAAGTCCGGAAACTTCGATATTGTCTCAATTGAGATTTTTACATTACAGATTGCAAGTGTATCGCGAATGTCATTTTCCACGGTCTTCCCAAAGGCACTTTTTTATTGGATAAGTATTCAAATCGCTACTTACCCGCAGGCCAATCCTCGCACGCCAAAGCAGTAGTCGGCACGCCATGACGCTTGCGGACCAGATCATATGCAATCGCTTTCACGATCGAAATTGCCATCAAGGCAACCACGGCGGAGAAAGGCAGCGCACCGATTATCATGGTGATTCGGATCGCATCGATCCCCCCGATGATCAGCATTGACCCCACCACGAAAGCCAGTGCCGCTCCCCAGAACAGTATGTGCATTCGCCGCTGTCCTTCATTCTCGCCCGCTCCATTGATGGTATTGACGATAAGAATGGCGCTGTCGGCGCTGGTGATGAGGTATGTCATCAGAAGCAGCACGACGAGGCCCGACACTATCGCCGCGACAGCGGGATCGAGCAGGACAGCCAGCGTTGCAAACAACTGGTCCGAGATCGACGCGCCAACAATGCTTCCTTGTGCAGCCCCGCTCAGTTCAAGATCAATCGCAGTGCCGCCCACCAAAGCCATCCAGACGAAGCACATCAGCGAAGGCACAAGCAGCACGCCCAGCACATATTCGCGCACCGTGCGGCCACGCGAAATGCGTGCGATGAACATGCCCACGAACGGCGCAAAGGCGATCCACCACGCCCAGTAGAATACCGACCAGTCAAGCTGCCACTGGACCAGCGCATCCCCGGACTCGCTGCCATCCGATCCGAACAGCGTGAAGGCAGTTTGCGGCAAGGTGCGCAGGTAATCATAGATGCCGGTGGCAAGCAGTTCGACGCCCAGCAGGCCCGAACCGACGACCGCGAACAGCGCCAGCAGTGCAAAGGACAGGCCCATGTTGAGGTTGGACAGCCACTTGATCCCGCGACCCACACCCGACAGGGCGCTAAGCGTGGAGGCTCCTACCAGCAGCACCAGCGAAACAATAATTGCGACGGGAGTGGAACTTCCTTCTGCATCGAGCAGCCACTCGCCAAGGCCCAGCCGGTACAGTCCGGCCACGAATTGCTCTACACCAAGGCCCATTGTTACCGCGACACCAAGGATCGTGGCGACAACCGCGACGACATCGACCACGTGACCGGCCTTGCCTGACATCACCGTGCCGAACAAAGGCGCGAGCGCGGAGCGGATCGTTAGCGGCAGGTTGCGTCGATATGCGACATAGCCGATCGCAAGTCCGACGAGGCCGTAGGTGCCCCAGGCAGCAAGGCCCCAGTGGAGGAAGGTGTAAATATAGGCTGGCCTTACCGCCTCTTGCGTCAGCGGTTCTATCGATCCGCGAATGATGTCCGGATTGTTCGCAAAATGCGACATCGGCTCGCCGACCGAATAGGTCAGCATCCCGATCCCGATCCCGGCGCCGAACAGCATGGAAAACCAGCTGAAACGGCCAAATTCCGGCTTCTCGCCCGGATTGCCAATGCGCAGGGATCCGGTTTGCGGAACGATTGCCAGCACCAGCGCCACCAGCATTACGGCCGCCACGAGGTAGATATACCAGCCGGCAAAGGTGGAAATGATGGTGGAATTGGCCGCCGACAGCGTCTCGCTTGCGCTGACCGGAAAGAAGATCGCCCACATGATGATGAGCGAGACGATAATTTTCGAAGGGATCGTGACCTGTCGACTGAAGCCGTCGTAAAAGCCACCGCGGTCGCAAGTGTCGATAGGCAAATCTATCAGCGGCGGATCAATCCGATGATCGCCCGTGTCTTGTTCCGGTACCTGGCCTGTCACCTATTGCTCTCCTGCGACCCCCGCCTGGAACGGGCTTAAGCATCGGCGCAGCCCGTCTGCGCGCGCTTTCCAACCAACCGATGCGGGGAATGGCCTTGAGCATACCCGCTTGGCCCACCATTGCAACTTGGCCTGTTGGCGGTAGGGCTAGCGGCGAACTCGTGGGCGCGGGCAAGGAACACGCTCGCATCTTGCCACGTTGTCTCTATATTCAAGGCAACACGAAATTGGACAGGGCCACCAGATGACCGACCAGACTGCCATTCCTACAGGCGTCGACCTGCGCGAAGAGATCGACCGCCTGCGCAAGGAGCGCAACGCGGTAATCCTCGCACATTACTACCAGAAGCCCGAATTGCAGGATCTGGCCGATTTCGTCGGGGATTCGCTCGAACTGAGCCGCAAGGCTGCGGAGACCGACGCGGATGTCATCGCCTTTTGTGGCGTGAAATTCATGGCCGACACTGCCAAGATCCTCAGCCCCGAGAAAATCGTCGTGCTGCCCGATATGGACGCTGGCTGCTCGCTCGAGGACAGCTGCCCGCCGGACAAGTTCCGCGCTTTCCGCGAAAAGCACCCCGACCACATCGCGCTGACCTACATCAACTGTTCGACTGAGGTGAAAGCCCTGTCGGACGTGATCGTAACCAGTTCCAGCGCCGAAACGATCCTGTCGCAGATTCCTGAAGACCAGCCGATCATCTTCGGGCCTGACCGCCATCTGGGCGGCTATCTCAACCGCAAGTTCAACCGCGACATGCTGCTGTGGCCGGGCGTGTGCATCGTGCACGAAGCCTTTAGCGAAAAGGAGCTGCTGAAGCTGAAAGCGCAGCATCCCGACGCGCCCATCGCCGCGCATCCGGAGTGCCCGCCGGTTATCATCGACCATGCCGATCATGTCGGCTCGACCAGTTCGATCCTGCAATTCGCCAAGACCTTCACCGGCGACACGCTGATCGTGGCGACCGAGCCGCACATCATCCACCAGATGGAAAAAGCCCTGCCCGAGAAGACTTTTCTTGGTGCGCCGGGTGCGGACGGCAACTGCAACTGCAACATTTGCCCGTACATGGCGCTCAACACGATGGAAAAGCTGTATCTGTGCCTGCGCGATCTCGAACCGCGTATCGAGATCGAGGAGCAGTTGCGGCTCGATGCCAAGAAGAGCCTCGACAAGATGCTCGAAATGGCAAGCGGCACCATCGGCAAGGGCGACCTGGGCGATCCGGACGGCGATTGATGGTCCGCTCGGACCGGGGACTTACTCCCTTGGTCCATGTTGGCAACCAAACGCCGGACCGAGCGTTGGAAAACACATGCCTGCTGAAATAAAATTCTTCTGGGCGCGGCTGAACGCCAATTACTGGTTCTATCCCGCGCTGTTCTCTATCTTCGCCGCCTTTCTGGCGATCGCGATGATCTGGCTAGACCGTTCAGGATTCTCGTCCTTCCTGAACAATGTCGAGTGGATAGCCCCGGCGCGTCCGAAGGGCGCGGCCGATATGCTCACCGTGATGGCAGGGTCGATGATCGGCGTTGCGGCCACCGTGTTCTCGATCACCATCGCCGCCGTCGCCTATGCCAGCGGCAATTATGGCCCGCGCCTGCTTACCAATTTCATGGAAGATCGCGGAAACCAGCTTAGTCTTGCGACCTTCATCGGCACGTTCGTTTACGCGCTGATCGTGCTGCGCAGCGTGCGGGCGGAAGATGAAACGCCGGCATCGGGCGCCGACGCAGCCGCGACGATCCTGCCCGGGTTCACGCCACAGCTATCCTTGCTCGTCGCCTATATCCTGATGGCCATTTGTGTTGGAGTATTGGTCTTCTTCCTCAACCACATTCCCTCTTCGATCCGCATCAACAAAGTGCTGGAAGGCATAGGCAATCGCTTGTTGGTAGCTATTCGTGCCACCTACCCGATCGAGGACGAGCTGGGCGAAGCGCGCGAAGCGCAGGGCGGCAAGGAATTGACCGCGTGGGATACCGGCTATGTCCAGATGATTGATTTTGCCGATCTGGAGGAGATCGCGCGTGAACACGGGGCAATCATTTCGCTGGTGGTCCGCACCGGCGATTTCGTACACCGCGAACTGCCACTTCTGCGAATAGATGGCGCCGACCCCGAAGAGCTTGAAGACGAACTGCGCGGTTGTTTCACGCTCGGCCCCACGCGTACCCCTGAACAGGATCCGCAATTTCTGATCGACGAACTGGTAGAAATCGCATTGCGCGCCCTCTCACCGGGTATCAATGATCCTTTCACCGCCATAACCGCGCTCCATTGGCTGGGCGCAGCCACTGCAGAAATCGGCCGACGCGACCTGCGCAAGGACGTTTGCGGCGATAGCGAGGATTGCCCGGTCATCCCGCGTGCCGACGGTTTCGACCATTATGCAGAGCGCGGCTTCGGGACGATCCGCAGCGCCGTCGCGACAAGCCATGCCGCAGCGCAGGTCATGCTCGAGGCGCTGGAAAATGCCTCGGTCCCGATTCAGCATCCGGGCCGGCGCGCCATCTTGCGACGCGAAGCCGAGGCATTGCTGGCGCAGGCTCGCAACGAGCTAGACGGGCCGGACTTGAAGGCTGTGGAGGATCGTTTTCGTCTCTATGCGCAGCGCATTCCGGCTAGGCACGTACGCGAGGCATCGTAGCCTTCGCCAGCACAAGCGCGCTGCCCACCAGTGCGATCCCCACGAAATCGAGCGGAACAAGCACCTCGCCGAACCGGAGCCATCCCACAACCGCGGCAATCGCCGGCTGTGTGAGCAAAGCAATGCCGATGATCAGCGGCGAGAAGTGGCGCAGCGCGTAAACAAGCAAGCCTTGCCCGAAAAGCTGGCTCGATAGCGCCAGCATCACGACCGGAGTCCAGTCGGTAGGCCAGAATGGCTCGCCAAGCGCAAGGGCGGTGAAGAGCAGTATCGGCGTGCTCGCCAATCCCGCCCATGTCAGCAAGGCCCAGCCACCAAGCGACTTGCGAGCGTCCTGGGCGAGCAGAAGATAGCCCGCATAAAGAAGTCCCGCGAGCAGGCAGAACAGATCCCCGATGAAATTCGCCTGCGAGATTTCCAATGAGCGACCGAGCAGGATTATCGCTCCGGTCAGTGCTGCCAGGATCGCGGGCCATTCGCGCCCATGCGGCAGGCGGCGGAGTGCAATGAATGCCCACAGCATCAGGATGACGCTTCCCGAATTGCCGAACAGCACCGCGTTCGCCAGCCGTGTTTCGCCGATGCCCAGATGCCAACTCGCGATGTCGAAGCCGAAGAAGACGCCCGCAAGCAGCACCAGTCCGCCGCCGCGCATCCCCAGTCCCGTCAATTTCTGGCCATTGGCAATGGCAATCAGCGCGAGAAACGGCAGCGCCAAAGCCAATCTCCAGAAACCCGCGGAAACCGGCCCGGTATCGGCAAGCCGCACCAGCCACGGCCCTACGGCCAGCGCGGCATTGCCCGCCAGCAAAGCAGCCATCGGCAGTGCGCGGCTTCGAATCTCCTGCCCCAAATGGTCCACACATCCGGTCTAGCGCGACACCCAGCCTTGGCTATAGGTAATAGAAATTCGATTAGCGGAGAATGTCATTGCCCATACGGTCCTGGATGTTTGTGCCCGGTGACAGCGAACGCAAGATGGCCAAGGCACCCGCCAGCGGCGCTGATGTGGTGATCTTCGATCTTGAAGACGCGGTCGCTCCCAGCGCCAAGGAAGAAGCGCGAAAGTTGACCCGCGATTGGCTGGAAGCCCGTGACCTAACCGCCGAGCAGGATAAAAGTGCACCGCAATATTGGGTGCGCATCAATCCACTCGATACGCGTCTGTGGCAATATGACGTGGAAGCTGTCCTGCCGGGCAAACCTGCCGGGCTCATCGTTCCAAAGGTCGATGGCCCGCCACAGCTCAAGCGCCTCAACAAGCTCCTGTACGAACAGGAATCGCGCAACGGAATTGTCCCTGGCGATACCAAATTGCTGCCGCTTGTCAGCGAAACTGCCCATGCGGCCAATAATATCGCGGCCTATGGAAAGAGCCGCCAATACACCGCCCGACTGCTCGGACTGAGCTGGGGCGCGGAAGACCTTTCTGCCGCCATTGGTGCCAGTCGCAAACGTGATGATCGCGGGATCTGGACCGACCTGTTCCGCATGGTTCGCGCGCAGACGCTGCTTGCTGCGCATGCCGCAAATGTCGCTGCGATCGATACGCTTCACGCCGATTTTCGTGATGAGGACGGTCTCAGGCGCGTAGCCCGCGAAGCCTATCAGGACGGTTTTTCCGGCATGTTGGCAATCCACCCCGCCCAGGTTGCGATTATCAACGCTGCCTTCACGCCCAGCGAGGCAGAACTGGCCGAGGCGCGTGCCATCGTCGATCTGTTTACGGAAAATCCCGGCGTGGGCGCATTGCAGCTGGATGGCCGGATGATTGACCAACCGCATTTCGAACAGGCGAAGAAGCTGCTCGCAAGCGCGGGTTAGCCCAGAGGCCTACTCGTCTTCGGCGTCAGCCTCGCTGTCCGCCTGTACCGCAGGTTCACTCTCGCCTTCGGCGATGTCGCCGCTCCGCTCATTATCTGCAGAGCTTCCCACTGGCGATCCGCCATTGCCGCTCTCACCGGCCTCGGGTTCTGCGAGAGGAGCTTGCGAACGAACCTGGTCGAGCGGCAGCATATCATCGCTGATCGAACCTTTGAGCACTTCGCCCGAAGCTTCTCGCGTGCCGTCTTTCGTATCTGTCGCGGCTTCGCCTCCGCACGCCGCCAGCAACAGGGCGGTTGGCAGCACGATGGCCGGAAAGGCGAAACGACTTGTCATGCACACATCCTCTATTGGTCTTCCAGCGCACGGAGGAACTCCCCGGCTCGCGCCAGCAATGCCTCATCCCATTCATCCGGTGCAACCGCTTTCCCAAGCTCGGCCATGCTGGTGACGCCGTATTCGGCAATCCCGCACGGGACGATCCCGGCAAAATGGGCAAGGTCGGGAGACAGGTTCACCGCAAATCCGTGCATTGTCACCCAGCGCCGAACGCGGACGCCGATGGCACCGATCTTAGCTTCGGATCCGCCCGCACCTCGCGTCCAGATGCCGATCCGGTCGGGAACGGCGAAGGCCTCCACGCCAAAATCACCGAGCGTATGGATGACCCAGTCTTCCAGTCTGTGGACGAAGGCGCGCACGTCGCGGTTTCGCTTGGCGAGGTTCAGCAGCACATATGTCACCCGCTGCCCCGGCCCGTGATAGGTATAGCGCCCGCCGCGTCCGGTCTTCACGACATCGAAGCGCGGGTCGAGCAATTCATCAGCGTCGGCGCTGGTCCCGGCTGTGTAGACCGGCGGATGTTCGAGCATCCAGACGAGCTCACTCGCTTCCTCATTCGCAATGGCGGAGTTGCGCAATTGCTGCTCGTCCATCGCCGAGCGGTAGTCCACCAGCCCTTCGGAACGGCGCCATTCGATGCCGTCCGGCAGTCGGTCGGGCGCAGATGAAGAACGGTGTTCGGCAGATTTCATGTTGGTCACAGGCTTGCAGCGGTTGCACGAGCGGCCTTGCGCAGCCTATCAGACAAAGCAAGAGCAATTCGGGGAACGGGCATGGCGATCAAGCTGGATATGGGCAAGGCGTGGAACGAGGCAGTTGCCTTGCTTTCCGCCAACAAGGATGTGGTGCTGATCATCGCAGGGGTCTTTTTCTTCCTGCCGAACGCCATCGGAAACGTCGCCTTGCCGCCGCCCGCAGAGCTGGAAGCGCTCGCGGCATCAGGTGGCGAACCCGATATCGAGGCGATCGGGGCGATTTTCCGGGAATACATCAACAATGTCTGGTGGGCGATACTCCTCCTCAGCCTGATCCAGGCAATCGGGATGCTGGGGCTGCTTGCTCTCTTGACGGACCAATCGCGTCCGACTGTCGGCCAAGCGCTCGGTTTTGGCACCAAGGCGCTGATCCCCTATTTTCTGACGCAAATCCTGTCGGCCGTGCTCATAATGGCCGTGGCCGGCTTACTGATCGGACTGGGCGCACTCATCAATCCGGCGCTTGCTGCCCTGATGGCGCTCATCGCGCTCGTGCTGGTGGTCTACCTGATGGTGAAATTCTCGCTGTCCTCGGCAGTGATCGCAATCGAGAAGGCCTTCAATCCGCTGCGGGTGCTGCAACGCTCTTGGAAGCTGACGAAGGGCAATTCCCTGCGCCTGTTCGGCTTTTACCTGCTGCTGCTCATCGTTTTCATCGTCATTTCGATGGTCGCGGGAATGGTCTTCGCCATCTTCGCGATCATGGGCGAGCAGATCGGCTTTTTCGCGACCGCAATTGGCGGCGGCTTGCTCAGCATGGCCCTTTCTGCCGTGATGGTGGCCGTGTTCGCAGCCTTGCATCGTCAATTGTCGGGTGCATCCAGCCCGGCAGAGATAGGAACCTTCGACTGAACGTCGGGCGTATCAGGAGGCGTCTGTGCCCTCTTTCCAGCCCCAGGCGAGTACGCAAGGCGGAATGTTGCGCCAGACGAAGCCTGTTTCCACGCGCGGGAAATAGCGCGCGGTAAGGTCGCGTGCCTCGCCTTTGAACTGGTAAGTCATGAAGGCACCGCCCGCAGCCGTGACGCGGTGGGTGGCAGCAACGATCTTCGCGCCGACACCTTCAGGCAAGGTCGAGAACGGAAGGCCGGACAGGACAAAATCCGCCTGTTCGTGACCGATTGAACGTACGATCTGTTCCACGTCTTCCGCTGACCCGAGAACTGCGTGAAAGCGACTGTCGCGGATCGTGCGCTTGAGATAGTCGATGTAGAGCGGATTAGTGTCGATCACCAGCAGCTCGCCGCCACGCGGCAGGCGGTCGAGCACGGGCTGGCAAAAGGTGCCAACGCCCGGACCATATTCGACGAACAGCTTGCAGCGCTGCCAATCGACCGGTTCCAGCATGGCATCGATAGTTACGCGCGATGACGGAATAATCGATCCGACCATTCGCGGCTGTTCAAGGAAACCACGGAAAAATACTCCAGCCGGGCCCATTGCGCGCAAGATACGCTGGCCCAGGCCGGGTCGGCGCTGTTGCGCCAGGTCACTACCCTTCATGGTAAGATACTGTCCTTCAAACCCATACAAGTTTCACGCGTTCGCATTGCTGGTGCCCCATTGCAAGCCGTGATGGCGCGCCAAGTCAGAGTATTTCCGTGACTTTTTCCTTCGGGCGACACAGCCTCACACCCTTGTCGGTTTCCACCAGCGGACGTTCGATCAGGATCGGTTCGGCTGCCATTGCATCCAGCACCGTGGCGTCGTCGGAGTCGGGCAATCCGCGCTCTGCTGCGTCAGTGCCGCGCATGCGCAAACCCTCCCCGGGCGTCATCCCGGCATCGCGGTAAAGCTGCGCCAGCTTTTCCCGACTCGGCGGCTGTTTGAGATATTCGATCACCTCGACCTCTACGCCGTTGGCCTCCTGCAAAATCGCCAGTGTATTGCGCGAAGTGCCGCATTTCGGATTGTGCCAGATGGTCGCTTTCATGCGTAAATTCTCCTTGCTGTAGCACCGTTGCCTAGCGCGCGAAAAAAGTGCCGCCAAGCGCACTTTCACTGTTGCCACTGATAATCATTCTCATTAGGGCTGCTTTTGCAAATCAATCGCAATAAGACTCGCAGACTGAGGGAATTTACCATTCGTACTACCGTTTTCCGCTTTGCCTTGCTTGCCAGCAGCGCTGTTTCCGTGATGCCAATGACAGCCCAGGCTGAAGATGGCGCACCCGAAGAAACCTTTGTTGAAAGCGACAACCACGTCCAGGGTCAGGAGATCGTGGTCGAGGGAGAGTTTCTCTACAGCGACCAGGTTAACGCCGTGCGCACGCCCACGCCGATCATCAACGTGCCGCAAAGTCTCTCAATTGTCACTGCTGACGAGATCGAACGGCGCGGCTACACCAGTATCGGCCAGATTGTCGATTACACGCCCGGCGTGACCACTTCGCAGGGCGAAGGCCACCGCGACTCGATCGTATTCCGCGGCGTGCGCTCTACCGCAGACTTCTTCATCGATGGCATGCGCGACGACGTTCAGTATTACCGCGGGCTGTACAATCTGGAGCAGGTCGAGATCCTGCGCGGACCCAACGCCCTGCTGTTCGGACGCGGGGGGACTGGCGGCATCGTCAACCGCGTCACCAAGAAGGCCGTCGTCGGGGAGAATTTCGGAGGCGGCCAGGTCGCGGTCGATACCTTTGGCGAGTTCGGCGTGCAGGGCGACATCAATCTCGCTGCTGCGGACGGTGTGGCCGTGCGTTTCAACGCATCCTACGAAAACCTCGCCAACCACCGCGATTTCTTCGACGGCAAGCGCATCGGCGTGAACCCGACCGTCCGCATCCAGCCGACCGACAGCACGACGATCGACCTGTCATATGAATATGCCAACCACGATCAGTTCGTCGATCGCGGCATCCTGACCGGCGCCGATGGCCGCCCGGTGGAAGCGTTTCAGGATATCGTCTTCGGCGACCCCGAGCTCAACTTCACCCAGCTCGAAGCGCATCTCCTGCGCGCCAGCCTGCAGCAGGAATTCTCGGAGAATGTGAAGGGCGTCTTCAGCGCGTTCTACGGCGATTACGACAAGCTCTATTCGAATTTCTACGCATCAGACTACAACCCGCTCGCATCGCCGGACTTCGTGACTCTCGATGGCTATGTCGATTCGACCCAGCGCGAGAACTTGATCCTTTCGGGCAATCTGATCAGCGATGTCGACACCGGCAGCATCCATCACACCATCCTTGTCGGCGGCGAATATATCAGCACCTCTTCTGATCAGGATCGCTTCAATTCATTCTGGGATACGACCTCGGACGATAATGAGATCTTTGCGATTGCCCGCCCGCTTGCGCTGAACGGCGGCATGGGTATCGGCTTTGCGACCGATCCCAACGGCGTGCCCACCTCCAACGATTTCACGGTCGACATCAGCGATGACACGCGCGTATCGATCGACGTGTTCTCGCTCTACCTGCAGGACGAGATCGAAGTGACCGACTGGCTCCACCTGATCGTGGGCGGACGCTATGATTCCTTCGATATCGAAGTGAACAATGTCGTGGCGAATGACCTGCGCACGCGCCGGGACGAGGAGTTTTCACCACGCGGCGGGATCATCCTCAAACCGCAGGACAATATCTCCATCTACGCCAGCTATTCGCAAAGCTTCCTGCCGCGTTCGGGCGAGCAGTTCGCCAATATCAACGGTGGCAATGATGCACTGGCGCCCGACACCTTCACCAACCTCGAAGCGGGCATCAAGTGGGACTTCATGGACGGTCTGAGCCTCACGGCTGCTATCTTCGATATCGAGCAAAGCTCGCCCCAGCCCAGCGACACCGATCCGGCGACGCTCGATGTGATCGATTCGAACATCCAGGGTGCGGAGCTGCAATTGCGTGGCCACGTGGCCGAGGGCTGGTTCGTTTCGGCAGGTTACAGCCATCTTGATGGCGCGCAGGTCGATGCTTTCGGCAACGAAGGGCTACGCCCTCGCGAATTGCCCGAACATACGTTCTCGCTGTGGAACCAGGTGCAGGTGACCGACCGCTTTGGTCTTGGCCTGGGGCTGACCCATCAAGGTGAAAGCTTCATCACCAATGGCAATGTGACCTACACCGGCCTTGGCGGCGACAGCGTCACCACGCGAGCCACATTGCCCGCCTACACGCGTATCGATGCCTCGGCCTTCTACGAAGTGTCTGACAATTTGCGCTTGCAGGTCAATGTCGAGAACCTGACGGACACGCTGTATTTTCCCAATTCGCACAGCACGCATCAGGTCAGCGTCGGCGCTCCACTGAACGCACGCTTTGCGGTGAGCGGCAGGTTCTGACGCAATCCAACGCCGTGGAGGGCCCTAGTCCCCCCCTTCCTCCACTCCGCGCAATGCGGGTACGGCGCGCGCCGCGTCCGCCGGGTCTATACCCGGAGCGGGCGCGGCGCTGATCGTTTCACGGCGACGGGTCACACGGCCTGCGCGCTGGATTGCAGCCACAAGGCGAGGGTAGACACCGCACCTGCACAAGTTGGGCACGGCGTCGCGTATGTCCTGCTCGCTAGGGTTCGGATTACGCCGGATCAGGGCGGCGGCAGCGATAGCAATTCCGGGAGTGCAGAAACCGCACTGGATCGCCTGCTCACCTACCAATGCCTGTTGCACCGGATGCGAACGGTCACGGCTCAACCCTTCGATCGTCGTGATATAGCGCCCTTCGGCCTCTGCAATGGTGACAAGACAACTGCGGAGCGCTTCGCCATCGACCAAGACCATGCAGGCGCCGCAATCGCCCACGCCGCAGCCGTATTTCGCGCCCGTCAGGTTGGCTGCATCGCGCAGGGCATGGAGCAACGGCGTTTCGGGGTTCATGTCGAATTGCACTGGCCGGTCATTCACGGTCATTGCGGGCATAGAAGATTTTCCGTCAGTTGCACCGTTTCCGGTCTGGCCAATTACCCTTGCGCAACTGGCCTGCGAAGTCGAGCATGGCGCGTCCAGACATCGATATTTTGCGTGGAAGCGCGCATTGATTGGCCGCGCTTGTTGATCGGTTGACACTGCCGCCCTAGTGCCAATGTGCGGTCATTCCGGCCGGCGGCAGCGGGGTTTCATGGCCGAAACGCAAGACGAACAAGGCAAGCGCGCGAAATTGGTCCATGGCTCCATCACCGGCCATCTGGTCGGCCAGACCTCGCCCGCGATTGTCGGCGTGGCGGCGATCATGTCGGTCGGCATCATCGATGCCTATTTCATTGGCCAGTTGGGCGGTGCGGAACTGGCCGCAATTGCGTTCATCTTCCCCGTCATCACCGCGCTCAGTAGCCTGGGCGTCGGCGTAATGGTCGGGATCAATTCCGTTGTGAGCCGCGCGCTGGGCGAAAGGGACCACGACCGCGCCCTGTCGCGTGCCAATCTCGGCATGGTGCTTGGCCTGGCGGCAGGCCTCACCCTCGGACTGGTCCTGTATGCGATACGCCTGCCACTGTTCTCACTGATGCAGGCCGATGCCGCGATCCTGCCACTGATCGACGAATACATGGCACCATACGCACTCGGCTTCCCGCTGATGATGACAATGATGGGCATGAACGGTGTTCTGCGCGGGCAAGGCGCGGCCAAGAGCAATACCGCCGTGCTGATCGTCTATTCCGCTTCCAACTGGATACTCGATCCACTGCTGATCACCGGCGCATTCGGATTTGCCGGCTATGGCATTGCAGGCGCGGCATATGCCACGATTGGCGGCTGGGTGGCCGCCATCATGTTCGCCGCTTGGCTGCTGAAGAAACACGACCTGCCGTTCGCACCAGCCTCCATGCGGGGATGCAACTGGAAGGTGCAGCTTGCGGCGATTTCACGCGTGGCAGGGCCTGCCGCCTTCACCAACTCGATCAACCCCGCAGGTCTCGCCGTGCTGACCGCGCTGCTGGCGGTAGAAAGCCAGGCCGCCGTTGCCGGCTTCGGCGCAGGCGGCAGACTGCAGAGCTTTGCCGTCGTGCCCTTGCTGGCTATGTCGGGCTCCATCGGCAGCATCGTCGGCCAGAACTGGGGTGCGCGGCAGTATGACCGGGCTCGCAGCGCATTGGTGCAGGCGGGAATGTTCGCCATGGCGTACGGACTGTTTGCGGCGATCGTCCTGTTCATGGCGCGCGAATGGTTCGCCGACCTTTTCAGCGATGAGGCAGCTGTTCTGGCAGCGACCACGCAATATCTTGCCATCTCGGTATGGGGTTACGCCGGTTACGGCGTGCTGATTACCGTAAATGGCGCGCTCAATGCGATTGACCGGGCGGCAAATGCGCTTGCCCTGTCGCTGTTGCGGGTATTGCTCGTGATGGTGCCTTTCGCGTGGCTGGCACGCGCCGCGCTCGGCACGAAGGCTGTCTATATTGCAGAACTAAGTGCCAATTTGCTCGGTGGACTAGCCGCGGTAACAATCGCCTGGTGGGTGATGTGGCGGGATGCCGAACACAGCCACCAGGCTATTGCAACGCCTCAGTCGAGCGGGCGTGTCGAACCGAAGAACAGCGCCTGACTGATAGCCGCGCGGACGGTGTCTTCCTGGAACGGCTTGGTGATGAGGTAGGTCGGCTCGGGCCGGTCACCGGTCAGCAAGCGTTCGGGATATGCGGTGATGAAGATCACCGGCATCGTGTCGATGGCGAGGATATCGTCCACCGCGTCGAGGCCTGAAGACCCGTCTGCCAACTGGATATCCGCGAGCACGAGGCCCGGCGTCTTTTCGGCGACCACTTCCTTCGCCTGGGTGCGCGTGGCGGCAGTGCCGCAGATTTCGTGACCGAGCGAGCGGACCAGATCTTCGAGCTGCATCGAGATCAGCGGCTCGTCTTCGATGATCAGCACGCTGGTGGTGTTCTCACGCTGGATCTCGGCCACCGCTTCCTGAACGAGCCTGTCGACGTCGCTTTCGCTGACATCCATGATCTGTGCCGCATCTGCTGGCGTGAAATCCTCGACCGTGGTCAGCAGGAGCGCCTGCCGGTTGAGCGGCGTTATGCGCTTGAGCTGGTCGCGAGCAGCGGCCTCGTGACCGTTACCGCCCGAATCATTTTCAGCGACTTCCATATAGGCACTGGCCCAGACCTTGTTGAACGCCGCGTAGAGCGGAACGCGCCCTTCACGGAGCGAATCGGCCAGCTCTTCATCAGCCAAAGCGGCTTCAAGCGTGGCTTGGACAAAGGCGTCGCCGGTTGACTGAGAACCGGTGAGTGCACGGGCATAACGACGGAGAAATGGAAGATGAGCTGCTATTTCGGCCCCAATGGACATATTTACCCTTCCCGAGAAACTGGATGATCATGAACGCCCTGCCATACACTCGGTTCCGACGAAAGTAACAGATGCGTTCGATCCGACGTGATCGGATATGGCTCCACCAGACCAAAAAGCAAAAAATTCTGCAACCCGTGGGAACTAAGAATGCGCGCGCTCATTTAGGCTTTATCACCGCCGAGCCCCCCCTCCCGTCCAAACCGGCTGGTGATACGATCCCGAAGGCCTCCGTTCGAAAGAACGGGGGCCTTTTTTTGGCCAATCAAGGCTTTGCGGCAGGAAGGCGGGTGGGGAAATCAGGAAAGGAAACGACCGAACAGGCCACGTTTGCGGCCTGCCGTCAATTCCTTGACGAGCAATTCGGGATCATAGGGCTTCTCGAAAACCGGGCCCATTTCAGCGATATTTTCCGGAATGTCTTCGGGCGATCCGGTCGAGAAGGCAATGCGCGGTCGCCGCGTACCGAGCATGGTGACCAGTTCGGCAATCGCCCAGCCATCGTCACGGTCGCCAAGATGGACATCCAGAACGATAGCGTCGGTGCGTTCGGGATCTTCGAGATGCTGCATTGTCGCCTGCATCGTCTGGCAAATCACGACTTCGGCCGTTCCGGCACGCAGGAAAGCATCTTCGAGTGCCATCGCCAGGATCGGGTCATCTTCGACAAGAAGCACACGGCCCAGCGGCTTGGCTCGCGCCTTGTTCTTCTTCTCGACCGACTGTGATTTCACCAACTGAACCCTCCGAACGCAGGAATCGCGTCTGCTGGCTCAACGTCGCGCGCGCCTTCGCGGTTCCTACAAGGTCTTGCCGTAAACACGATACTCGCGATTGACCTGTGAATCTATCGCATCGGCAATCGCCACCATTCCTTGGTTGTCCTCGAGAATCCAGCCAACTTCGCCACGCTTTGCGCCGTGTTTTTCTACGGCATAGCGGCGGATATATTCGATCATCATGAAAGCTAGCTGGCTGGCGAGGCGCGAGTTCTGGTATTTCTTCACAACACCCATCAGCGGTACGCGAAAGCCCGCGTCCTGCGGGTTGCGCAGCCACCACAGCAGCTTGGCCCAGTTGAACGGAAACAGCTTGCCGTTGAAGTTTTTTTGCAGGTGGTTGATGTCGGGCCACGAAAGCATGAAGGCCGCTGGCTCCCCATCGACCTCGGCGATCATGTTCGCCCCTTCAAGGATCAGCGGTTTCAGCTTCTTCGCGCCGTAGGCCTTTTCGGCTTCCGTGAAGGGCACGAAGCCCCAATTGCCGGACCACGCATCGTTGAGAATGTCGATGCAGATCGCCGCCTCTTGGTCAAAGCGCGATTTGTCCACCCGCCGCACAGTAATCTTGCTCGATCTTTCACCCGACGAAATGATCCGCTCGATAAGCGGCGAGAATCCCTGTCGCACATCAAGGTCGTAAGTGAACAGCCGTTTGGCCGTTTCATACCCCTGAGCTTCTATCCAGCCTTCATATTCCGGCTTGTTATGCCCCATCAGGAGCATGGGAGGGTGGTCATGCCCTTTAACCAGAAGGCCGATCTCTTCCCAGACGGACAGGCTGATCGGAGCCAGAACGCGGGTCATGCCCTGCTCGCGCAGCCATTCTTCGGCGCGCGCTATCAGGGCTGCGGCAACCACATCATCGACCGCTTCGAACATGCCCCAATTGCCCGTACCCGGCCCCATGCCCTGTTCGGGCGGCTGCGCCAGCGCCAGCTCGTCATAATGCGCCGAGATGCGCCCCACGACTTCGCCATCGCGCCGGGCGAGGAAAAGTTGCACTTTCGCGTGTTCGTGAAACGGGTTTTTCCCCGGGGTCAGCAGTTCGACCATGTCAGCTCGCAGCGGCGGCACCCAATTGGGGTCATCTGCATTCAGTCGATAAGCGCAATCGATAAATGCATTCAGCTCGCCCTTGCCCGTCACCGGCACGATATCTATCTGGCTGTTCACGTTTCCTGCCTGTTTGTTCAATTGGCGTTGTTCATCAGGCAGCAGCCCTGCTTGTGCTTGAGGCGGTATGTCAAGCGCGCCCGATTTGCGCTATTGGCCCAAGAACACAGCGGACATGCCGCAACACGGAACAGATTGAAGAGTTTTCATCGCGATGAGTGCGACGACCATTCCTGAAGATGCGAGCACCGGCCCCGCTGCCGGAGGCCGCCGTGTGCACGCACAGATTCCTGACGACAAGGCGATGCTGCGCGCCGCGGTGGAGTTGACCCGCGATATCAACACCGCGCGTCCCGAAATCTACTGGCCCGACATGCTGCTCAGCACCGCGATCGGCTATGGCGCGCTTGCTGGTGCGATACTGTTCGAACCGCTCTGGCTGGCAATCCTGAGCGGCCTCGTCGCCATTTTCGCGCTTTACCGTGCGCTGCTGTTCATCCACGAAATCAGCCATCTGCACCGCGATGGCCTGCCCGGCTTTCGGACAGCGTGGAACCTGCTGGTCGGCATTCCCATGCTCACGCCCAGCCTGATGTATGACAGCGCGCACCGCATTCACCATACGCGCACCCGCTATGGCACGGTCGAAGATCCCGAATATATGCCGCTGGCATTGATGAAGCCGTGGAGCCTGCCGCTGTTCGTGCTGGTCGCCGCGCTGGCGCCTGTCGCGCTGGTGGTGCGCTGGGGTATTCTCGCGCCCCTTGGGCTCGTGATCCCACCGCTGCGCCGTTTCGCTTGGGAGCGTTTTTCCACCCTTGCGATCAATCCCGAATTCCGTCGTCGTCCGCCAGAGGCGAAGGAGCGCAATTGGTATCTGTTCCAGCAGGTAGGTGCGAGCATCTGGGCAATTTTCCTGATGACCACGCCGTTCTGGCTGGGCTGGAAGCCCTTGCTGGTCGCCATGATCATCACCGCCGCTGTCGCCGTGTTCAACCAGTTGCGCACGCTTGTCGCGCATCTTTGGGAAAACGAGGGCGAAGCGATGACGGTGACTGCGCAATATCTCGACAGCGTGAATGTCCCGCGCAATATTGCTGCGGTCTGGGCGCCGGTTGGCCTGCGCTATCACGCGGTGCACCATTTGATCCCGTCGCTGCCCTACCATTCACTGCACGAGGCGCATCAGCGCATCAGCGCGCATCTGGGTAAGGGCTCCACATTCGAGGAAGCGAGCCATCGCGGAATGTGGCCGCTGGTCGGCCGGATCGCGAAAAGCACGATGGGAAAGCGTAACTAAAAAAGGCCCCCGCAACGCGAGGGCCTTCTTTCTTTGACGTATCTGAAGTCTGCTTAGTCGACTTCGACTTCGAGCGATGGATCATCCGATACATCGGCGCGGATCGAGGTGTCGCCATCGTTGATGTCGGCAGAAACCCCGTCTTCGCTGATGGAGACCCTGTCGCCATCCATGGTGTCGCGTTCGTCGACGATTACCGTGTCGGGCGCATCCTGAGCAACTGTGCCTTCCTCGGCAGTCATCACTTCGCCATCCACCGTGTCGTCTGTTGCGCCGTCGCACGCTGCGAGCGACAGGGCAGCTGTAGCCGTAAGGGCTGCAATAAACTTCTTCATGGACCATACTCCTTGATGTGAACCATGGTCGGCAAAACGCACCCGGTGACCCGCGCGTTCCCAAAAAAGGCAAAAATGTGGCAAGCCGTGGCTGGAAGAGATTATTCTTCTGTCCGGATCAGGACTGTTTCACCAACCAGCAGGAACAGGAAGAACGGTGCCCAAGCGGCGAGCAGGGGCGGATAACCGCCAAAACTACCCATTGCCAATGCCGCATTATCGACGACGAAATAGGCAAATCCCAAGGCCATGCCAAAGATGGCACGAACGAAAAGATTGCCCGAACGCGCCAAACCGAAACCTGCGACGGCGCCCAGCAAGGGCATGAGCATGGCCGACAGCGGGCCGGAAATCTTGTGCCACCATTTCGCTTCCAGCTCATCGGTGCGGCGGCCGGACGATTGCAGTGCTGCAATACTCCGCGAAAGCTGCGGCAAGGTCTCCGCATCCGGATTGACGCGGCCGAGTTCGACCTGCCCCAGGGTCACGCCCTGTGCGATGGTCAGTTCGTCGATTTCCTGCGTCTGTGCGCGGGCGACAGAGAAGGCGCTGGCGTTCTGCAATTCCCAGCCCGGGTCGGCAAAACGCGCTGAATCGGCATTGATCTGGCGCACGATCATGCCGTTATCGTCACGCTCGTAAAAGGTAACGCCGGTGAAGACGGTGTCTTCCGCCGTGCCCGAGGCGCTCGCGGCCATCAGGACATCGCGCCCGTCGTTGAAATAGACATTGCTGCGCGTCGCCGGATCATCCGGCACCTGCGCAAAATCAACACCTTCCCATGCCGAAAGCGTGGCATTGGCGCGGGTGACGACACGCTCGTTGAAACCGAAGGAAATGACCGAGACGACCAGTCCGCTCAGCAGCAGCGGGGCAAGGATCTGATGCGCCGAAAGCCCGGCAGCCTTCATCGCGATCACTTCAGAATTCTGGTTGAGGCCGGCAAGCGTTATGATCGTTGCGAGCAGCACAGAATAGGGCAGGAACCTGGACGCAAGCTGTGGCAGGCGCAACGATGCGTATTTCCAGATTTCGGCGTCGCCATTCCCTTCAACAGCAAGGATGTCGCCGGTCTTGCCGAGCAGGTCCAGCATCAGCAGCACGAGCACGAGCATTGCAAGAACGGCAATGATGCGCAGCGCGAACATCTTGGCGAGGTAAATCGTCAGTCGACGCGAGGGGAAGAAATCAAGCAGCACCGCGCGCCTCCTGCAAGACTTCGTCGAGCGCCTCTATCTCGTGCTCCATTTCGCCGAATTCACTTTCCGGCACCACGCCTTTCAGGCGGTTGCGACCGAATATGCGGCTGATGGCGCGGCCGATCTTGGCATAGAACGCCTCGAGGAAGCCGATGGCCTGTCCGCCGGGGACGAAGGCGACCTGATAATACATCCACGCAATCATCGCGACAAGGACCGCAAAGGGACCCCACAACGCCAGGAACGGATCCAACTGGCCAATCGCGGCCACTTCCGCTCCATACTGGTTGACCTTGTGATAGGCGACCACGATCACGATCGAGAGAAATACGCCCAGCGCACTGGTCGAACGTTTTGGCGGGATCGCCAGTGCGACTGCAAGCAATGGCAGCATGATCATCATCAGCACCTCGACCATGCGGTAGTTCAAATTGGCGAGGCTCCCTGCCCGCTCGATATCGCTGCTCTGCGGGCTCCAGCCGATCTCCAGCAGTTCGGGCAGGACATATTCGCGCTCATCCTCGCCGCGTTCACGGAAGGCCTGCAGAGCGGGCAGGTCGATCGGCAGATCGTGCTGGCTGAAACTGAGGACACGCGGCGTGTCGCTCACCGGATCGTGTACGATCGTACCGTCGACCAACCGGAGGATGATCGTGTTGCGATCCTCGCGATTGGCAAGGAAACGACCCTCTCGAGCCGTGATCGCAAGGACCTGGCCATTGTCGTCAGCCAGGCGCGCGAAAATGCCGCGAAGTTCGCGTCCGTCATCCTCGCTCCCCTCGATGCGGAGCGCCATGCGGTCTTCGATCGTGTTGAATTCTCCCACCTTGATAGACGCGCCGAGTGCGCCTGAGCGCAGTTCGTATTCCATTTCCTCATAGGCAAACCGGGCCTGCGGCTGGATAAATCCGACGATCGCGAAATTGAGTGCCATCAGCGCAAAGGTAATGAGATAGGGTACGCGCAAGAGCCTAGTGTAGGATAATCCGACCGCTCGCATCACGTCCAACTCGCTCGATAACGCAAGCTTGCGGAACGCAAACAGCACACCCAGCATCAAGCCAAGCGGAATCGCCAGTCCGGCATATTCTGGAATAAGATTGAGCAGCATCTCGAAAACGACCCCCACCGGGCCGCCTTCCATGCTGACGAATTCGAACAGACGCAGCATTTTTTCCAGCATCAGCAAGCTGGCGGCGAGCACGAACACGCCGATCATCGGCACAATCGTGAGCCGGAAGATATAGCGATCTGTGGCGGTGATAAAGCGGGACAAAAGGTGCGTCTCGTTGCTGCTGGTCAGCAGGCCTTAGCGGCAATCGGGCTGCGGGTCAGCCCCGTTGAACCCCGTTGAGCCGCGCTTCAGGCTTTTTCAAGCGTGCATTGCAAGGGATGCTGGTTTTCGCGAGCGAAATCCATCACCTGGTTCACCTTGGTTTCGGCGACTTCATAGGGGAAAATCCCGCAAACCCCCACGCCGCGCTGGTGCACATGCAGCATCACGCGGGTTGCTTGTTCCATGTCCATGCGGAAAAAGCGCTTCAAAACGAGCACGACGAATTCCATCGGCGTGTAATCATCGTTCAGCATCAGCACCTTGTACTGGCTCGGCTTCTTGGACTTGGTGCGGGTCTGCGTTGCAACGCCTACCTGCCCTTCGTCCACGCCGTCATCATCACCTCCGGCATCGTCGGCATCGCCATTGCCCGCACCGATAGCAGGATCGGTAACGACGGAAGCCATGGCCCATGTGCGGGCGGTTTCGATGGTGCGGTTCTGAATCATGAGTATCGGCGAATATCGTATCAAGCGCGAAACCTGCAAGGGGTGGTTTGGTGTTTCATTTACCAAAACCGCTTGGAGAGGTTCCCCGATCTGATGCCAGCCTCAAAACAAAAGGACCGGACAGCTTGCGCTGCCCGGCCCATTGTACCGGTCGCCATCACGAGGAGGGGGAGAGGATGGCGATCGGAATAAGCTGTGTCGCTTAGGCGACCTTCGAAAGCTTTTCAGCGGCTACGTTGACGCGGCCCGAAATCGGAGCAGCGGCGTCGTTGGCCAGCTTCATCGCAGCGTCGGTGTTCTTCGAAGCGGTGGCAACCATCGCGTCGAAGTTACGACGAAGGATGTTGCCCTGCAACTGGAACAACTCGGTCGGGCTCTTGACCGAAGCCATCTGCTTCAGATCGGCAGTCGCGGCTTCGTAAGCATTCTTGGCTTCGTCAGCATAGGACTGGCCGAGCTTCTGAACGCCTTCAGCGAAAAGCTTGCCGCTTTCGACGACGGCTTCAACATTGCCCTTTGCGAACTCGGTCGCTTCGGTCATTGCTTCGGCGCTCTTGTCGTAAGCGGACTGGGCGCGGGTCTGCAATTCGTTGACCGCGTCGGTCATCGTTTCGGTCATTACATTGGTGTAATCGGTGGTCTTGGTGGCCATGATTTTTTCCTTGAGTTGGGTAACAGTTGAATTCGATTTGACCGCTGCAGCCTTCTTTGCAGGCTTGGTCTTCGCAGCAGCCTTTGCAGGTGCCGCTTTCTTCGCAGCGGGCTCCTTGGTTGCGACCTTCTTGGCAGCGGGCTTCTTTGTTGCAGCCTTCTTTGCCGGAGCCTTCTTTGCCGGAGCCTTCTTGGCAGCGACCTTTTTCGCCGGAGCCTTCTTGGCAGCCGGCTTCTTGGCCGCAGCCTTCTCCGCGGGAGCCTTCTTCGCAGCGGGCTCAGTAATTTCGGCCTTCGGAGCAGTTTGTTTGGCGGTGTTCACCGCTGCCGCGTCGGCATAGGCCTTCACAGCGCTGTCCTCGGTCTTGGACTTGGTCTCAGTATCTGACTGGGCCATGTTTCCTCGCTTTCGTGGCCGCACCTATTGCGACCTCTTGTTGCAGTGCACAAAATAGGATTGTGCAAGCGCGAAGTCAAGGAAAATGTTGCAGTGCACAAAAACGCAAGAAGGCAATAGTTACAACGCTTTGCGCTGTCTACCGCATTTTTACATAGCGCCCGGGCGCATCTTCGATAGCCGGATTGGCCTTGCCGCCCGGTTTGCGCACACCGGTGGCTTTCAAGCGCTTCGAATCATGCGATTCGATCCAAGCGAACCAATCCGGCCACCAGCTTCCGGGCGTTTCGGATGCGCCATCCACGAAGGACTTGAGCGAATCGAAATCACCCTCATTGGTCCAGTACTGATATTTGTTCGCCCCGGGTGGATTGACCACGCCAGCAATATGACCGCTGCCTGCCAGCACGAACCGGATCGGTCCGGAGAAATGCTCGGTAATCTTCCAGACGCTTTCGGGCGGGGCGATATGATCTTCCCTGCCTGCCTGAATGTAGCTCGGCGTTTTTACCCTGGTCAGATCGATCGGCGTGCCGTCGGCACTTAGCGCGCCGGGCTCGACCAGCAGATTGTCACGGTACAGGTCGCGCAGATAAGCCGCGTGCCACTTGGCGGGCAGATTGGTCACGTCGCCGTTCCAGAAGAGCAGGTCGAACGCCGGATATTCTTCGCCCAGCAGGTAATGATTGACCACGTAGTTCCAGATCAGATCGCTACCGCGCAGCATGTTGAAAGCGGCAGCCAGATAACGCCCATCAAGATAGCCGCCCTTGGACGCCTGTCGTATCATTTCCAGCTTGCCATCATCTATGAACAGCTTGAGATCGCCGGCGTGCTGGAAATCGACCTGCGCGGTAAAGAACGTCGCACTCTTCACCTTGTCCGCCTCCCCACGCTCGGCAAGGACCGCCAAGGTCCCGGCCAGCGTCGTGCCGGCCACACAATAGCCAATCGTATGGACGCTGGGCACTTTCAGCCTTTCGCGCACGACATCGATCGCTTCGATCTGCGCGCGGAAATAGTCGTCCCAGTCAATATGCGTCAGGCTTTCATCGGCGGAGCGCCAGCTCACCATCACCACGGTCAGGCCCTGTTCCACCGCCCAACGCACAAAGCTCTTCTTCGGGTTGAGATCGAGGATGTAGAACCGGTTGATCCATGGCGGGAAGATCACGAGCGGTGTGGCGATGACTTCCGGCGTGCTTGGCGAATACTGGATCAGCTGGAACAGCTCTGTTTCATAGATCACCTTTCCCGGCGTCGCCGCGATGTTTCCGCCCACTTCGAACTTGCTGGTGTCGGTGTGGGTAAGCTGTCCCTTCTCCAAATCGGCGGACAGCCGCTCGATCCCGCGCATGAGGTTGTCGCCACCTGTCTCCATAGTGCGTTCGAGCACGACCGGGTTCATTAGCGGAAAGTTCGCCGGACTCATCGCATCGAGCACATTCTGCGTGGCAAAGCGCAGGTTCTTGCGGTCTTCATCAGAGAGGCCCTCGGCCGTGTCGACGCTTTGGCTCAATCGCTCAGCGAACAGCAGATAGGTTTGATGAATCAGCGCGAAAACGGGTTGCTCTCGCCAGGCCTTGTCCTTGAAACGGTTATCGCGGCGAGGCAGTTGCGGATCGCTCTCGCTTTCGCCGGCATCGCCCTTGTCTGCATATTGCGCCAGCACATCCTGCCAAAGCTCGATCCCGTCAGACAGAAGCTTTTGCTGCGCGGCAAAGTCCAGCATCGGCGCGGTCGCCGACCATTCCTGCATCGCCTTCATCCATGCAGCGGGATCCGCGAGCATGGGCGCGGGACGCTGGTCTTCGGGAAGACAGAACTGCAACCACGTCTTCTGGAATTCCATCATGGCCTCGCCCATCGCATCAACCGTGGTGCGATCGGGCAGCGAGGATTCGGCGTCCGGCGCGAAGGTAAGCATCATCTGCCGGGCGGCCTCGCCCTGCATACGCAGCATTTCGGTAAAGATGTCGGCGGGGTCCTGCGGACCGTTGTTCTTGTCACTCATGCACCGGTTATACGCGAATTTGGCACAATTGGGAGCAACATACTTATGCGTGACCTGCAAGTATTCCGGGCGCGATACTGCGCGTTGCGCTGTCAGCAGCTTTGCGCCATTGATGCTTGTGAAACAGCAGCATCATCCCAAGGGTTGAGATGGACAACGACTTCTACCGTATCAAACGCCTGCCACCTTACGTAATCGCCGAAGTCAACGCGATGCGAGCTGCGGCGCGCGCGGAAGGTCGCGATATCATCGATCTCGGCATGGGTAATCCTGACCAGCCGCCGCCGCCGCATGTCATCGAAAAATTGTGCGAAGTGGCGCAAAAGCCCGATGCGCATGGCTATTCGCAGTCCAAGGGCATTCCCGGGCTGCGCAAGGCCCAGGCCGATTATTACGAACGCCGTTTCGGTGTCGAACTGGATTCCGAGAGCGAAGTGATCGTTACGCTCGGATCCAAGGAAGGGCTCGCCAGCCTTGCCACCGCCATCACCGCGCCCGGCGATACCATCCTTGCGCCCAATCCCAGTTACCCGATCCATACATTCGGCTTCATCATCGCCGGCGCATCGATCCGCTCTGTCCCGACAACGCCTGACGAAGATTACTGGAAAGCTCTCGAGCAGGCGGTGAACTTCACCGTCCCGCGCCCGACGGTTCTGGTCGTCAATTTCCCATCCAATCCCACTGCCGAGGTTGTCGACCTCGAATTTTACGAGCGGTTGGTCGACTGGGCCAAGTTTCACCAGGTCTGGCTCCTTTCCGATCTCGCCTATTCGGAACTGTATTACGACGGCAAGCCGACACCCTCGATCCTCCAGGCCAAGGGCGCGAAGGATGTCGCGATCGAATTCACCAGCCTTTCCAAGACCTACGGAATGGCCGGTTGGCGGATGGGCTTTGCGGTGGGAAATCGCACGCTGATCTCGGCACTGACCCGGGTGAAGAGCTATATCGACTATGGCGCATTTACACCGATCCAGGCCGCTGCCTGCGCCGCACTCAACGGACCGCAGGACTATGTCGAAACCAACCGGCAGATGTATCACAAGCGCCGCGATGTGATGGTAGAGGCCTTCGGCCGCGCGGGATGGGATATTCCCCCGCCGCCCGCCAGCATGTTCGCCTGGGCGCCTTTGCCACCGGGGCTCAAGGACATGGGTAGCCTGGAATTTTCCAAACAATTGCTCACCCAGGCCGAAGTCGCCGTCGCTCCGGGTGTCGGCTACGGCGAGGATGGCGAGGGATTTGTGCGGATCGCCATGGTCGAAAACGAACAGCGGCTGCGTCAGGCAGCGCGCAATGTTAAGCGCTATCTACAAAGCATGGGGGTCAACACGCCTTCGGTTTGACACGGTATAAATGCTTGATACTTCATCAAGTAGCATCAGGCCGAGGGTAATTACGCACTTGCGCATAGTCACCGAAAAGGGTGACGTGTCCGCAACACGGTTTTCGGAGCAGCGGATTGCCATTTTTCGGCTGGATTGCTGAGGGGACAGAACCACCTGCTAAGTGGGACTTGCGCAGCCATGGCTGGTCGCTGTGCCACGGAACATGCGGCTGCCGCGCAGAATGCCGCCATGTACTGGTGTGCGACACGCGCCACCTTTCCCCGGACCACCGGCTGGCCATGGCAGAAGCCGACCGTCCGGCATGGCGCCTCATCCTCCTCGGCGTGGAAGACCCGGCCGAGCGCGCGCGCTTGCTGAACCTGGGTTGCGCCGAGGCCCTGCCCGCTTCGACCGACAATTTCGAACTTCAGGCCCGCGCAAAACGTGTCAGCGATATGTTTGGCATGCTGCCGCGGTGGCGCAGCTTCGGCCCGCTGACACTGGACCTGTTTCATCGTGACGCACGGCACGGTGCCCGCTGGCTCGGCCTTCATCCGCGTGAGTTCGGAGTAATCTGGCGGCTCGCCGATTCGCCGGGAGAACGCGTTTCACGCAAGCAACTGCTCAAAGACGTCTGGCGAATCAATCACGATCCCGAGACCAACAGCGTCGAAGTCCATGTATCGCGGCTTCGCACGAAGCTGGCAGATGCGGGTTGCGAAGGGTTAGTCGCCACGGCTCCGCGCGGCGGCTACATGCTCTCCGAAAGCAGCCAATTCCTGCTAGGCAGCACTTCGGGTGAGCAAGACGCGCTCGACGCTTATCTGCGCGATCTTGGTTGGGTGAAGGAACCCTCGGACTAGCAGCCCGGCCCTAGCGCGATACCATGGCGTCGAACTTGTCGAACACAGTTTCGTGAAGCGGTTGTTCGAACGCAATGCCGGCGCGGCCGTCTTCAAGCCAGACCAGTTCCGAAGGCTGCGCCGAAAGTCCCGGTAAAGTCACGAGCACACGGTCACCCGGCGATGCGGTCCATCCGCGCGCTTCGACCATTGCTCCGCCAATGGAGATATCGAGCACCTCCAGCTCCGCGCTCATGCCCCGGCGCGAACGGCATTTGATGCGCAGCACGTCCTTTTCCTGCGCGGCGAGCGAAACCATGGTCGATTGTCTCCTTGGGTGATCCGTTCAACAGCTGCCGATCTTGCCAAGTTTCTATTGAGAAGACGTTTAATTCTTCCTCATCCCGATCCCTAGAGCAGCATTCACTAAACGCGCCGACACATTATCCGAGCCACAAGCAGGAAGGGCATTGCGCCCGCGCCCGCTCTGGGCTAGTTGGCGCGCCTTCCGGCCCGATGGCGGAGTGGTTACGCAGAGGACTGCAAATCCTTGCACGCCGGTTCGATTCCGGCTCGGGCCTCCACTCCCTTGGCAATTGGCGTATTGCGACCGCAAACGCGCTTGCCTAAGGGACGCGAGAGCGCCGCTTTAGCTCAGTTGGTAGAGCACATCATTCGTAATGATGGGGTCAGAGGTTCGAATCCTCTAAGCGGCACCACCCACTCCTGAAGGTCGAGACTGGCGCCGAGATCCCGGTCGGACTCCTGATAAAAATCCGTGTTTTCAGTGGTATATCGCTCAAGCAAAATCCGTACTTTGCGGAAGAGAGCTTTCTGGCGCACACCGCACAACCAGATAATGGCCGAATTCTCTAAACCCTGAAAACCGGATACCAGTTGCAGTAGGCTGATTGGGCTCGAGTTTAGGTAAATCCGAAGAAGTGGCGCTGTTCGTCCCAGCCGAGCGGGATGCTGGTAGCGCGAAGCAGTTGCCGGCCTGTCAGCGATGCAGGTTGCCGGCCCTCGACTATGGCCGAGAGGATATCCGGTGCAAGCCAGCTGATGCGAAGAAGCTGCCAAAGATGGCGCTTGCCGTAATCCGAGACTGCTGGATGGTCTTTGCCAGCAATGACCATTTCCTGGGCCGCGCGGGCTTTTGCGATCAGCTTCAGGAGCACGGGGTCTGGCTGGTTATCCTGCGGCACGATCTGCTCGTGTTCGCCTTCATAGAGCTCTCCGTCATGGCGAACTTTGCCGAGGTAAATCGGGTTCTTGAGCAGCAGGGCGAGCGGGCCTTTCGTAAAATGGATACCACCCTTGGTCTGGCCATCACGGTAGGTCCTGAGTCTGGTTCTGATCCCGCGTCCAGCCAAGTCTTCAGCAAGTGCACTAATCGATCGAAGCGCAACATACCGTTCAAAGATCAGCCGGACTTGCGCTGCTTCTGTGGGATGCGGCAGCAACTTTCGATCATCAAGGTCATACCCGAGCGGAACAGGCCCTCCCATCCACATTCCCTTGCGTTTCGAGGCTGCAACCTTGTCGCGGATTCTCTCTCCGGTGACCTCGCGTTCGAACTGTGCAAATGAGAGGAGGACATTGAGGGTTAGCCTTCCCATGCTGGTGGTCGTGTTGAACGCCTGAGTAACACTAACGAACGATGCGTCAGCCTTGTCCAGCTTGTCGACAATGCGGGCAAAATCAGCAAGATTGCGAGTAAGCCTGTCGACCTTGTAGACGACGATGACATCGACCTTGCCGGCTTCCACATCCGCCAGAAGCTGTTGAAGCCCCGGCCGGTCCATGTTGCCGCCTGACCAACCGCCGTCGTCATATAGCTCGCCGCCCAGTTCCCAGCCCTCATGAGCCTGGCTCATGACGTAAGCGGCGCAGGCTTCTCGCTGTGCATCAAGGCTGTTGAATGCCTGCTCAAGTCCTTCCTCGGTCGATTTGCGCGTGTAGATGGCGCAGCGTTTGCGATCAGTCATCAGCACACGCCCGCTGCTTTTCTGTCTTGCGTTTGCGGACTCCAAAGAACCTCGGACCTGACCAATGGGTGCCTGTTATCGCGCTGGCGATCTGGGTCAGGCTTGAATAATGCCGCCCCTGATGCTCGAAGCCGTCACTGAGGACCAGCACATGATGGGTCGTGTCGTGCCACTGACGAACCAGCCGCGTTCCTGTCTTCAGAGAGATGTCTCGAGCAGACATGACGTCGCCAGTCTTCTCAATCTGCCGTAATGCCTCGCTCAACCTGTTTCGCGTTGCTGTTGGCAGGCCGCCATGAACGCGGGACTGGAGCTTCCAGGCGATCCCGCGGCGCAGCAAATCAGGTCCAATGTCGGGAGCAATTGTACGAAGCTGTTCTCGCCATTCTGCACGTAGCTGTGATGGAGTCATCTCGTTCAGCGATTCGAGCTTGGTCTTCAGCGTGCTCATCGGATCTGCTCGGCTGATGCAGAGCTGGTTATTCGATAGGCCAACGACCGGTCGGACCGGTGCTCCTTGATTACCGTATTCCCACTCTTCCGGACTCCGGTGAGGAATGCACGACAGCTATGCGGCTGCCAGTCTGTTGCCTTTGCGATCTCGGCTATGGATGCGCCTTTTGCTCGCCTCAACATCCGCGTTACTGTTTCGGCCTTGGTGGGACGTTTCCTGTTGTCGGGCTTTGCATTTTGGGATGGCATGTCGCGTCTCCTGCTTGAGACCGAGACTATCTCGGTCTTGCAGTGACACAGGCCGCGCGGTCTATGACCGAAGCGGCTCTGGAGACGGCTCCGTCTCGCTCAGCATGAATGCTCGAGTTGTGCGTGAAGTCCAGTGGAACGTCCGTTTTGCGCCCCCTTGTAGTCATTTCGTCAACACTTGGATGACCCTGAAAGCTACCATACCTATTTTGTGAATGTGACCCAGTTGTCACGAGGCGGCCGCTCGATAGACCCAATTGTACGCCTGCGATTAAGCAGTCTCGCGGACAATCAATCTCGGCGGCATGACAAGGCTTTCGGTTTCGTCACCCTGCAGACGTCTTAGCAACAGGTCGACTAGTCCGTGGGCACCAGCTTCGATGTCCTGACGAATTGTGGTCAAAGGCGGCAGGGTTTGCTTGGCGATTGGCAAGTCGTCAAATCCGACAAGTTTAATTTCGCCTGGCACCTTGATGTCAAGCTTGCGCAGTTCCTGCATGCACGCGAAGGCAATGGAGTCACTGGCAGCAAAAATGCCGTCAATCTCTTCGCGATGCTCGGCAAGGAAAGAAGATATTTCCTTGCTTGTTTGTTCCGGCGAAAGATGTGTTGAGACCGACGTAATCGACACCCCCATCGCTTGGGCTACATCGCGGGCTCCGGCGTAGCGTGCTGCAAATTCGAACGGCCCGGTATCGCCGAAGAACGCAAGCCGCTTGGCTCCAGCGGCGATCAGTCGCTCTGCTGCGAGGCGCCCACCAAGTCGGTTGTCGGCACCGACAACACAGTGGCGTTGGCCTTCCTGGTGATTACCCCAAACGACCATAGGCAAATAGCCATCTGCAACTTCTTCGATTCTATCGAATTGGTCCGATTGGCCGATGACGATGACGCCGTCGATAATGCCAGAGCGGATGAACCGGTCGAGCCAGTCCTCGTCGCGTTCTGGAATGACGCGGCGAAGCATCAGGTCGTAACCCTTTTCAGTCAGTTCGTCCGCCAGATGACCCAACAGCGTCATGAAGAAGCTGTCTGAAATTTGCTGCTGACGATCGTGACCAAGAGGGATCGCGACGCCGATCACGCCTGTTTTCTGACGGCGTAACGCACTCGCCATCTGGTTGGGTTGGAAGCCATGCTCGCGGGCAAGCGCCTGAATGCGATCACGGGTTTTGGCATTCACGAGGCTTTTGCCTGCCAGCGCGCGCGAAACCGTGCCTGGTGACACGCCGGCGACCCGCGCGAGATCGGTGATCGTGCGGATAGGACGAGGCAACGCCTCCTCGTCGCCTTCGCCGGGTTCTGCATACTTCTTATTCATTGAAGCCCCTCAAGCAGGCGCAATCGGTGCTTGTTCTCGTGGAACACGGTGGCCTGCATCGACAAACATGGTCGCCAAGGCTCCCAGTATCATCAATCCACCCCCCAATAGCAGGACATTGCGAGGATCGCCGCCCAAAACTGGATTGTAGATCAAGGGCATCGTCAATGTCTGGAATAGCATCGGCAAAACGATGAACATATTGAAGATACCCATGTATATGCCGTTGCGTTCTGCCGGGATTGAGTCTGCAAGCATGACATAGGTATTCCCCATCATTCCGGCCCAACCTATCCCGATGCCGATCATCAAGACAAACAGTGCTACGGGCGTTTCGACACCGGGTATCAGGAACATCGCGATTCCCGATGCAGTGAGGCAGACCGCGTGGACCAATCGCGCGCCCAATTTGGCCACTATCGGGATCAGCAGCAGCGCACCTACAAATGCGATGAAGTTGTAAAGCGCGCCCGCTTGCTGTGTCGTCAGCGTCGCTTCACGGAAGGCGGCTGTTGAAGGGTCAGAAGTATTGTAAAGCGACCGACCCACCGCGAAGGTAATATACTGCCAATAAGCAAACATGGCGTACCACTGGCACAACATGGCCAGCGCAAGCTGGCGCATGGGCTTGGGCATATCTCGGATCGCATCGACAATTTCCTGCATGGTAGCGCGGACGGTCATCGGCTTGGCATCAATCGCGGCCTGCTCTTCTGGTTCGAGCGGCAATTCTGGCACGCGCCACACAGACCAAACGATGGTGCTGATCGACAGGATCGCACCTATGATGAAAGCAATACGGACGATTACGGGGATGCCATTGTCGTCCAGTACATCCTGCGCGACGAAGGCGGTCAACAGTGTGGGGGCGAGGTATGACAATGTCTGCGCCAAGCCCGTAAATGCACTTTGCGTGAGAAAGCCTATCGATCGTTGGTTGGGTGCCAATCTGTCCGCGACATAGGCGCGGTAAGGTTCCATCGTAATGTTGTTGCCAGCATCCAAAATCCACAAGAGACTTGCTGCCATCCACAGCGCGCTCGAATACGGCATGAGGAACAGGCTGATTGTGCAAATGATCGCGCCGATGAGGAAGTAGGGCGTCCGGCGTCCAAAACGACTGCTTGTACGATCGCTCATCGCGCCCACGATTGGCTGGATGATAAGGCCGGTCATCGGACCAGCCAGCCACAGCAGCGGCATCGTCGATTCTTCCGCGCCAAGGAAACCGTAGATCGGTCCCATATT
This sequence comes from Erythrobacter alti, assembly GCF_037996805.1. Classification (NCBI taxonomy): domain Bacteria; kingdom Pseudomonadati; phylum Pseudomonadota; class Alphaproteobacteria; order Sphingomonadales; family Erythrobacteraceae; genus Erythrobacter; species Erythrobacter alti. The sequence continues at coordinate 71,323 of NZ_JBBNAX010000002.1, forward strand.
GGCCTGCTGTAGTCCAAAACTGAACTGCAGCCCGAAGAAGCCAATGTTCATTTCGATGATTCGCATGAGCGAAAGCCGCGGTTTTCCGATGCTTTTCATTTGCAGTATCCTCTCAACCCGGTCGCTCTTGCGGCGATCCGTGGCAACTGAGTGACACAATAATGACGTTTGTGCAAACGTTTGCAAAAAAGCTGTTGCAAACGTTTGCAATCGATTTATGCCTTAAGTGCGAATCGCGTAAAATCGCGAACGAATGAGGAGAGTTTTGCTATGAAGTTTCGTCACGCCTTGGTCTTCGGTGTTGCACTGTCGGCATTTTCGATCCCTGCTTTCGCGCAGGACACTGCAGCTTCCGGTGAGGAAGAGGCAGCTGAAGAAAACACCATCTTTGTCACCGCCGTTGCGCGTGGCGGTAATGAGCTCGAGACTTCGGTTTCGCTCAGTTCGATAGATTCCGATACCATCACGCAGCTCAACCCCGGCTCGTCTGCAGACCTGGTGCGCCAGATCCCCGGAATCCGTGCGGAAGCGTCGGGCGGTGAAGGCAACGCCAACATCGCCGTTCGCGGCATTCCCGTATCGACCGGCGGTGCGCGCTATATCCAGCTGCAAGAAAACGGCCTGCCTGTTCTCGAATTTGGCGATATCATTTTCGGCAATTCCGACAACTTCCTCCGTGCAGACCGCAATGTAGGCCGGGTAGAAGCTGTTCGCGGCGGCTCGGCTTCGACCTTTGCATCGAACTCGCCAGGCGGTGTGGTCAACTTCATCTCGAAGACGGGTGAACGTGAAGGCGGCGCAATCGCCGGGACCGTCGGTCTCGATCACGAAACATATCGCCTGGACTTCGACTACGGTGCAAGCCTGACCGATGACAGCTACTTCCACATTGGCGGTTTCTATCGCACCGGTGAGGGCAACCGCGACATTGGCTACACTGCTAGCAATGGCGGCCAGATACGCGCGAACTTCACGCAAGAATTCGATGGCGGCTATATCCGCGTATACGGGAAGTATCTGGACGACAGCACACCCACGATCTTGCCGCAGCCGGTTTTCGTTGGCGGCACTGCTTCTGATCCCGATTATCAGGCAATCGACAATTTCGACCCCCGCTCGGATTCGCTCTACAGCCGGTACATCACCACTTCAGCGACGCTCGATGGCGACAACAATCCGACGACATACGACATTCACGATGGTCTCTCGGTTAAATCTGCGGCTCTCGGCCTCGAAGCTGAAATCGAATTTGCCGATGGTTGGGTGCTGACGGAACGTTTCCGCTTTGCCGACAACTCGGGCAGCTTTGTTTCGCCATTCCCGGCAAGTGCGGGTTCGGCCCAATCCATCGCTGATGGAATCGGCGGCGCGGGCTCAACCATTGAATTTGCTTCTGGCCCGAATGCAGGCTCTGCCGCGAACCCAATGTCCATCGGCGGTAATGGCCTACTGACGAACATTGTGTTGTTCAACGTGCGCTTGAATAGCCTCGACAATATTTCGAACGATCTACGCCTTTCGCGTGAATTCGACATGGGCGGTGCGTCGGCCGTGTTCACCACAGGCTTTTACGCCTCCCGCCAGGAAATCGATACCGACTGGTTGTGGACCTCATTCGTCCAGACTGTCGAGGGTGACGGTGAATCAGTGCTCGTCGACATTCGCGATGCGGGTGGCGATCTGGTCACGCAGAACGGCGTCGTGGGCTTTGGTGCCAGCTTCTTTGGGAACTGCTGCCGCCGAAATTACGATGTCAGCTATGATACCTACGCGCCCTTCGCCTCGCTTTCTGTCGAAGTGGGCGATCTGACTTTGGACGTCAGCGGCCGCTACGATTTCGGTTCGGCGAACGGCACCATCACTGGCGCTGACAGCGGCTTTGGCACTGGTGTGACTTCCTTCGACTTTAACAACGATGGCAACATCGACCCTGCCGAAGCACAGACCAGTATCTTGCCGCTAACCAATGCCCGCCCGGTCAACTACGATTATGATTTCTTCTCGTTCTCGCTGGGTGCGAACTATCTGCTGACCGACGATCTTTCGATCTTCGCTCGTTACAGCCAAGGTGGCCGCCACACGGCGGACCGTAGCCTATTCTCGCCAGCCGTAAGTGCTCTCGACGGCAGTCTGCCGGGCGGTGACAGCGGCGTAATCGCAGAAGTGAATCAGCTCGAAGGTGGCTTGAAGTATCAAGGGAGCGGGCTGCGTCTTTACGCAACGGCTTTTTACGCTGAAACGGCGGAGACAAATGTCGAGATCGCTCCGCTTCTGCTCACCGACAACACTTACGAGGCGCTCGGGCTCGAGGTAGAGGGCAGTTATCAAGTTGGTCCGTTCTCGCTTTCGGCAGGCGCCACCTGGACAGATTCCGAAATTGTGGATGCGAACAATGCTGCCATCATCGGCAACACGCCGCGTCGTCAGGCCGACTTTGTCTATCAGGGTACCGCTCAGTATGAAGATGACTTCTTCACCGCTGGCTTGAACCTGATCGGCACCACCGAGAGCTTCACGCAGGATAATAACGACTTGGTTCTGCCGGGCTACAATCAGGTGAACGCCTTCCTGTCGGTTCGACCGCTCGACCGGCTGGAGCTGACCCTGAACGCAAACAATCTCTTCAACGCCTACGGTTACACCGAAGCTGAAGAGGGCTCGATCCCGGGTAACGGCATCGTTCGGGCGCGTTCAATTGCTGGTCGCACCGTTTCGGCATCGGTCCGGATCGACTTCTAACTAGGTGTGCGGGTACTTTGGCCGGCGGGCGCTTCTCCCTGTCCGCCGGCCAATTCTTTTTCATCGGACGCATCTGTTTCCTGAAAGACATCAGGAAGAACTACGCGTCTGATATTCGAAAGCGAGAGGCATGAGTTCCAGCGCCATCAAGCTAAATCAAATGAAAATACAGACTTGCACCTGGACGTCAGAAGCGTTGCAGGGCCTTCAACTCGATAATACCAACCAGGCACCAATTCTGGACGCGGATCAGGCTCAGCCAATGTCCCCGGAACTGGACGTCTGGGATGCCTGGCCGCTTGCCGATCCCTCTGGAAATCCTGTCACCTGGCAAGATGGAGAACTTTGGTTCGCGCTCGCGGTTGCAAGATCCGATGATCCCGAACAGCGCCATCATCTGGCACGCATTCACCATTTCCACCGAACCGGCGACAAGTTCCGCCATGTCGGCGAGACTATGCCGGAAGAGATATCTCCAGGGGCACGGGAATGGTCAGGTTCGGCGCGGCTCGACAATGGCATCGTGACATTGTTTTTCACGGCTACAGGGCAAAAAGGCGATCCGCAGCTTTCCTATGAACAACGCCTGTTCGCGACGAAGACAGAATGGCAGGACGAAGAGAATCCTTTTGCCGCATGGTCGACGCCAACGGAGATCTTCACCGCGGACGGTGAAATCTACCGTCCCGCTGACGAGAACGAGGGCGTGCCCGGCAAGATCAAGGCTTTTCGCGATCCCTCGCACTACCGCGATCGCGATGGTCGTGATTATGTACTGTTCACTGGATCTTCGGCGGGCAAACCCAGCACGCACGACGGGCTCATCGGTCTCGCTGCCGCTCAAGAAGGCGGTGGTTATTGGCTGAACCATCCGCTTGTGGAAGCTACGCAGGTAAACAACGAATTGGAGCGCCCACATATCGTGGAGTTTGGTGACGCGCTCTACCTGTTCTGGTCCACTCAGCGCGGCGTTTTTGCGCCCGGGATCGCAGCGCCTACCGGACTTTATGGGGCAACTGCCAAGACACTCGAAGGGCCTTGGACTTTGCTCAACAAGACCGGGCTTGTGGTCGCCAATCCTGTTGAGCGTCCGACACAGGCCTATAGCTGGTGGGTTCTCCCCGACCTGACCGTCGCAAGCTTTGTCGATTACTGGGGACCGGAAGATCCGAGTGTCCCTGAATTGCAGTCACGAAGGGCGCGTTTCGGCGGCACCTTTGCGCCGTTCCTGCAACTCGCTATCGACGGGGCACGAACAACTCTGGTGAAGAATTGATGACGAGCGGTGACGGAACTTTGCTTGGCGCAATCGAGGCTGGTGGTACGAAGTTCGTGCTGGCTGTTGGCCGCTCCCCTGACGACATTGAAGCGCGGCACGAGATACCCACCCGCAAACCGGAAGAGACACTTGCAGAAGCAGCGCAGTGGCTCGAAGCACACGGCGAGCTGTCCGCATTGGGAATCGCTACCTTCGGACCAGCACAGCTTGACCGCGACGCCTCCGATTGGGGCCACATTCTCAAGACACCGAAGCCGGGCTGGTCCAGATGCGATCTCGCTGGATATTTCGCTGATCATCTTGGCGTACCGGTAGGGTTCGACACCGATGTCAACGGAGCTGCTCTGGCTGAACATCAGCTTGGTGCAGGCCGCGAGACGGCGGGTATGGCGTATGTCACGGTGGGCACCGGAATCGGCGGTGGGCTGATTGTAAACGGACAGGTGGTCCACGGAGCGGGACACCCTGAGATGGGCCATTTCTTCCCGCGCCGGGACCAGAGCGATCACGTCTTCGCAGGGTCTTGCCCATTTCATGGCGACTGTCTGGAAGGCCTTGCAAGCGGTCCCGCGATCTTGTCGCGCTGGGGACAGAAGCTTTCCGACTTACCCCAGGATCACGAGGCCCACACGCTGGTCGCAGGCTATCTCGCCCAACTGTGCCATTCGCTGTTTGCATTCTGCGCAATCGAACGGGTCGTTCTGGGCGGCGGGGTTGTGAAAACACCCGGCCTTATCGACCGGGTCGGTGAAATGACGCAGTTGATTGGCCGCGACTACCTGCCGGGGCGCACCCGTCAGCAAGTTGTACCGGCCGAACTGGGGAATGATGCAGGTCTTGTCGGCGGGCTTTTGCTCGCAGACGCGTGCAGAATCTGAGAAAAGGAAGCTGGTGTTTTCCACTAATTGGCATCAGCACAGCTAACATTGCTTGATCGAAAAAATCGCAGTTGAGCAATGACTGGATTTCCTGCCAATGGCACCAAAACCGGACAAACCGCTTACGGCCCGATCCGGTTGCCCTACTTAACATAAAATCAGTTGGCGTCTTGCGCAGTGTGAAACCTCCGCTTGGATGTTTCGATACGAGTTACGCATCTTTTGCATAGCGGCGCTCGAATTCTTTCTTGGCAGCTGGAAGGTTCGAGCTGAGCAGGGCATCTATTTCCGCATCTTGCAATGACTCGAAAAGCAGGCCTCCAGCATGCTTGTCCATCACAAGCATAAAGACCTCAAAAGACCTATCGTGCTCATGTAACCAGCCCTCTCTTTCAAGTAGCCGGACAATTCCCTTGGCGATTGGAAGGCGGAACGATGCGTTGGACCTGTCAAAGAACTGCAGGCGTATATTGGCGCGCGCCAGAATCTGTTTGAGTACGCGCTCAGGATTTGATGAGTCGATCTGGTTGGCAATATGCCCATTCCACCAGAGCCTTGCGATTGCATTATCATCCCGGCACTGGTCGAGCGTTCGCGCGAAAAAGTGGTTGGCGACATCCTTTGCGGGATCGTTGCGGATCCATCTCTTTCTTGAGTATTCCAGGCAATCAATGTGGCATAGCCTGACCCAAACGCGCTCCTGCCTCGCAATAGCGGCGGTCATGCCTTGAAATGCGGAATGTACTAGCAGCGAATTCTTGATCTCTGCTTCCCGAGAATTGTCGAGCTCGAGCTTGGTTGCAAAACTCGGATCGTAGCTGACGTTCTTCAGCTCCAGACCCCAGCCTTGTTCGCTTGCGTGCTCGTCGAACGTTCCATGTTCATAGTGATCTATATTGGCTTCAACTCCATCAGCGAGCTGTTCAACAACCTTGTCGGAAACATAATTAAGCGGCTGAATCATGCCCATACTCCCTCGACCGCTTCAAGGTCATGAAAGGGTACCGCGAGCAATTTGCAGGCATCATATATCAATGAGGAGCTGTCGCTGTCGTATGCGACTTCAAGCTTTTCGCAACGTTCAACAAAGGGCGCAACCCAACGTTTTCCTTGGTACTGTCCCGTACCTTTCTCAGACCTTAGGATGGACAACACCTCCATCACGACAGGAACGTACAGAGAGTTCATGACTACCGCCGCAAGTTGTTTATGATTTCGCATCCGCTCAATGAGATCGTAAGTATCTCGCCCTGCCAAAACAGTTATCTTCTCACTGTCGAGATTGACCTCAAGTTCACCCTTTTCGAGATCTTCCCTGACCACAATAGAGAAAATCGTTTCCAGATTTGGCAGTGGGAGGTTTCCAATCTCGATCTGAAACTCCTCGCCCATTGCAAGGATATCACCTTTCCTGAGATTGAAGCGTGACGGGAATTCCTCATGGACGCCCGCCGGCTCCCAATTCGGAATTTCATGAACTGTCCAGACAAGCGGACGAAGATTCACGGTGCCCAACAGAGCGCCCGGGGAGAAGCTGTAAACCGATTTACCGATCGTCAAGGGGATGAGCTCCCTCACGCCTGTCGCAACTCCAAGTGCGAAAATGCCGATAGCAGCCTTGCCATCTTGCAGGAGCTTCTCGATCTCCGAGTTCGAAATCTTGAGGTCACATGCAATCGAAATTCTGTCGCTTGCTTGGTCCTCTCGATAGGCAATTTTTGCTTCAAGGTATCCGTCCGAATGGTCGTCTCTCCATTTGGCGAGAACAGGGTGCGGAAAGTTCATTCCATCGGAGAGTCTCATGCTTCGGTCTCCGTCGCGTCTTCTATGGGAAACGCAGACAGCTCCATTGGACCATGGAAGCTCTCTAGAAGCTCGACACGGATCGAAACGCGCTTGCCCTCTTCAAGGTCGAGCTGAATCTTCCCCTGCTCGACTTTACCCGTCCCGGCCTTCGCCACTGGCAGCCCCGCTGTACTGGTCAAGCCAGATGCAGCGACCGAGATTTCTGCTCGACCAGTCGATTTGGGTGTGAAGTGCATCTCGTGCGAATGTTTGCCAGATTCTACGACCTCGTAGATCCTTGTAGCTGCCAGTTCGATCGGTTTCCTTTTTGACGAAGTTCCTGTGCCGCCGGTCCCAGACCCGCTCCCCCTGCCGGCCCCGCTCCCTCCGCCGCCGCTTTGACCTCCGCTGCCGCCAGAACCTCCCTGATTGCCATTATTGTGTGTGGTTCGAGTCCGCAGCGTCTTGACCTTCCGCTGCTTGGCCTGACCGTACGTAAATCTTTCAGGATCGGTCTCGCCGGAAGATGTCGCCTCCTCGTCTCCTGCATCCGACGCGAAGAGATGGGCAAGTTCATAAATATCATCACTGTCAGTTGTTTCGATTTTTGCGACCTCGGTTATTTTTTTCCGGATCTTCGAGACGAGGACATTTATCTCTTTCTTGATGCGCTTCTGCTCTTGATCCCCGATTATCCGGGATGGCTCAAAAGCGTTATGCTCGGGATTTTCGAGCCGTTTTAGCAGGGCCCCAAACTTCTTCCCGTCAGAACTTGCCGATGGCTCAAGAATTGCAACAAAATCGAGTGTCTGGAAACGAACAAGTCCTTGATCAAATGCCTGGAGATGGTCTGTAATAAACATGCCGTTGCGCACTATGAGGATCCGACGTGGAAGTTCGGATTCGACCAGAATGTGCAGATCTGCGCTTCCGTAACCTGCCACCTCGAATGTGAATGTTTGTGTTTCCGCAGACGACAAGCACTTCAGGATTTGTCGCGCGTAGCCTAGTTGCATCGTTAAACCGGCATCCTTTGCCACCTCGTCCATTTTTGAAGAAGCGAGGCGTTGAGCCAGCGTTGTACTATTGATGATTATGTTTCCGTCATCGATGGAGAATTCCATCCGGCCCCGGAAGATGGCGGTCGTGAAGTTCGTCAGGATGGAAATTTCCATCTTTTCCGCCCAGTCAACTTGGCTGGGGAAGCAGATTACAAACAGTGATGTCCCGCACTCATCACGTATCATCCAGTCCGGCAGGCCTGCAGTATCTGTAATTGGTGCAAAATCGGGATTTCCCCAATAACCTTCTGCCCTGACGGGTTCGTCATCCCTCTCGTGGGACAAGAGCTGCAGCCGCGCCTGGATGCCAAATTCGTCGCCCCCTTCCTTGTCTTTCGTCAGAGTGGAATAGAGAACCGTTTGAACATTTGATGCCGCAAATGCGGCTTTCTTTCCAATGCCAAACGCGCCCCCGGAATCATCGCTCCGCTTGTTGTTGACCCCGTCTGCCTTGACCAGCGAGTTAAAAACGCTTTCGGAGTCGTCCATCGGCCCAGTCAGACCTGTGGTGTTGAAGTCAGCGATTTCCAGGATAGAGATTGTGTCGCCGCTACTCTCGGTGACTGCACGTCGGAAGAACTGGGTCGTCCTATCGGAATCAGGATCGTTCTCCATGCGAGCTGCCTTGCCTTCGCTGTCAGCGAGACAGTGCTTGCATGCTTCAAACAATTCGTCAGCGAAGGGCAGGTCTGAGCGAGCGATCTGATGGAGGTTGAATTTCATTACAACCGGCTTGTCGCCGTCCTTGGAGCCGGCATCATTCGAATTCTGCCCCGTCTCCCGGGCGCAACTGATGTAAGGCTTCCCGCGAAATTGCTCGATACCTCCTTCGCCGAGGCCCTCTGGCTTTCGCGCTGGATTGGGTAGAAACTTAACGCTGTAAGACAAAGCTATCCCTCCTAGAGCTTGAATTCGCCACGAGATTGAGAGCCACTTTCGGTGAAGCGCTTCTTGGATGAATCGAGCGCTTCCTGAAGTGCGCGAAATACCTTTCGCACGTCATCATCCGTATATTCGTAGGCATGCCGGTTACAAAGATTTCCGATAAGTTGGATATCCTTGAGCGCCTTGTTTACTCTGTTCTCCGCCAACCTCACAAACTTATCGCGCTTGTCCGTCATGATTCGCCTCCATTGGGCACATATGGTCAGAAGCGACTCAAAATGTCAATACATTTGGTAAATATTTGCAATATGTGTGCAGCTGACGCGCAATTGGAATCGCTCTGTCGAAGTAAATCTGAGTGCCGAATGGTTTGTGAATGGCTTGGCAAAATACGAATGCGGGCTCTTCGTCTTCCTGGACAACCTCGTAGCGGAGCTTTGCCACAAGCACCGCGAGGAAACGCCGGACAATCTGGTGAGCAAGATATGACATTAAGGCACTGCCTACCTGTAGGTTTTGCTGCGTGCGATTGGTCCGGTACGGATCGTAATCCGGAAGGGCCTGCTAGCGCGCAGCCTCACCGACAGTCAGGTTCCTCTGCTCTGCGTTGAGGCGTTCTGGATGAAGGAGTTTCCTCGGAGATGTGGCTCGCCGCGATAGTTGCCAACACACTGGAGACCTATTCTGATCCTGTTCGCCCTCCGAGAACCTTCAACAACGCCTCTCCAATCTGTTTCGCCATCAATGGCGGCACAGCATTTCCGACCTGAGTAAACTGCGGCGTCCTGCCGTTTCCTTCAAAGAAGTAGTTGTCGGGAAAGGTCTGAAGCCTGGCTGCTTCCCTTACCGTCAAGCTTCGGCATTGAGAGACATCCGGATGGATGAAGGCGTGTCCATCCTTTGATATGTGGCTTACCACTGTCGTCGACGGCCTGCTCCAGACCTGAGCGCGAAAGCGATCTCCGTAATCCCCGGACTTCCAGTTCTTGTGGTCAGGAGCCAGGCCCATTGGAAATTCCTTCGACTTCGGGGATCGCCCGAATATCTGTCCGAACGCCGCGACAAATGCGTACCGGGCAAGGTCATCAGGCATGTGCCCACGTGTCCCATGATTGGGTAAAGTGTCGAGCATCGGGTCAGAGAACCAGGATGCGAGCATGTTGTCTTTGACAGCACAGGGTCTCGAGCTGTTTCTCTCCGGAATTTCTGCAGAGTCAGCCAGTTTTGCTGCGGTAGAACGGAGCAATTCCGAAACCTGCCGGAACGAGGCGCCAAACCCGTCGCATGCTTCAGCGGCCTTCTCCATACCTTTTGTTGCCGCGTCGCGCCATGAGAGGTCATTGTCATCCCTCTGGGGAGTGATGCCACTGCGCAACTTCGGCATGCCTTCAAGAACGTCTGAAACGGTCGACTGGCGGGCCGCAGGCACAAGACCATTGAATTCGAGCGTCGCCTCCAATTCCTTTGCAACGTCCGTGCGGATACCGACAACGATGACCCTGTGCCTGCATTGCGGAATGCCATAGTCCTCACAACGGATGAGAAAGCCTGCTCCGACTCCCTTGCCTCCGGTGACGAGCGGGAACAAAGTGTAGCTATCCGGATCGCTACCAGCAGCACGCAAATCCTCGAGGATCCTCAGGAATATTTCGTTCTTGTCGACCTTCGACGAGAGGATGCCTTTGACGTTTTCCATCACGAAAGCTGTCGGTTGCAGCTTTTCAATGATCCTGATGTATTCCTTGTACAAATAGTGGCGCTTGTCCTTGGCAGGATCGTATTCGGCCAGGCTCCTGTTCTTGTTCCGGCCTACGATCGAATATGCCTGGCAAGGCGGACCTCCTATTAGAACTATCGGCTCAGAAGCATTGCGAAGCGCCTCCAGAACCGGATCCAAGTCCCCCCTGGTAGCGGGCCCAAGCTCGAGCTGCATGGTCTCTTTTTCTGCCGCCTTCCATTCGTCAGGATGCGCAGCCATCATCTCTTCTTTGGAGATCCGTCCGGCAATGTAATCGTAGTATTCTGATGGGGCCTTATCGAACTGCCTGAAGAAGCTGCGTAATCGCAATGTGGCAAACGCGTTTGGCTCCATTTCCACTGAAAGCGCGACATCAAAGATGCGAGATCCGTCAGCCGCGCGGACCGACGAGAATCCCTCGGCAAGCCCGCCGGGCCCGGCGAACAGATCCACAACCTTGAACCTTGAGCTCATTTGAAAGACTGTCTCCAATTGACGACCCTGATACCAGGTTCGACCGAATAGGCCAGGGACCTTTTGATGACTGATATTGTAGATCCGGCCACCCGTTCACGCATGATGTCAGGCATTCGCGGAAAGAACACGAAACCAGAGGTGAGATTGCGCCGTTTGCTGCATGCCGAGGGCTTCAGGTTCCGCGTACATGACAAGCACCTGCCCGGAAAACCGGACATAGTCCTGCCGAAGTGGAAAGCTGCCATCCAAGTTCATGGATGCTTCTGGCACAGGCACGAAGGCTGCCGGTTTGCGACAACGCCGGCGACGAGGCAGGATTTCTGGGAGGAGAAGTTCGCTGGAAACGTCGCACGCGACCGGCGCAACCTGGAGCTGCTGCAGGATGCCGGATGGCGCACAGCGATCGTTTGGGAGTGCGCCATCCGCGATGGCGATTTCGATCAGTTGCTCACCATACTTCGGAAATGGATCAGGAATGGTGACAGATCGCTTGAGTTGTCTCAATCCGGTTTACCAGAAATGCTCCGGTCGTGACTTCCTTTAGCGTCAGCGATATCAGCCGAGGATGACAGCAGAAGATGAACTTGCGCCAGCCTTGGCCGAACTGCAGCGTACGCACGATGTACTGCCGTTCCTCGAGCAGCAGATTCCAGCAGCAGAGGCGAAGTTTCGTCGGATGCCGGATGAGATGGTCGACGTGCTTTCCACCTCGCCGGACTTCAGGCCACCTGCTCGCGGCGGTGCGCCAGTTTGGCTCCAGCTGGAGGCAGAGGAAGGTCATCATGCCGTCGTAATCGTTGCCCGACCGGAGGCTGACGGCGAGCTGTGGGTGATTTCCCCGCGGAAGGCCAAAGACTGAGCCGGAATTTCGGCCCCCCGTTCAACAACAGATCAGTGCCGCTCACACAGATGTGCCGAGATCACCTTCGTCAGCTCTCTTGAACGACCCTGTATCTTCCTGCACCCAACATTCGTCGCACATAGGTCGTGATTTACCAGATCAAGCTGACACTTATGCCGGTTCCACTGCGTGCCCGAGGGGTGGTTCAGTCCGGCCAAGATCCGGCCGCCATCAACAAATCCCTGTTCTGAAAGCTCAGCGAGGATGGTCGCTGGGGTAGGGCCGAAGGGGACAAGCCACGCATTCGGCAGCATCTTCAATTCCGGGATCAGGTAGTCTCGAACCATGCCTTGCAGAAGCGGATTTTCGAGGTCGATCCTCGAAGTGCCGCCCGGATAGTTGATCCAGTTGGCTGCCATTCTTTTGAGAACCGGGTAACGATAGACCGAGGTGTAGTGCACCCGGTGGCTGGATCGTCCGAACAAGTCTGATGCAGAAGCCAGCCCGAACAGATCATTCATGCGGAAATGATCCATCAGCCGGGTTGTGATCGTTCGCATCTCTCCGGCGAATGAGGCCGAAAGCTTCGCTACTCGCATGGCATCAGCAACTGTACGTCCCGAGCGAAGCTCGTTCCGCAGTGCAGCCAGTGCCGCCTCGGCCTGCTGTTTGCCGGGCGTCACTCCGAGGAGGATGATATCGGCATCTTCATTGATCCAGTCGAATGGAGCATAGAAGGCGGCAAGACCTGAAGATCGCCCCATCGAGAATGCAGGCTCATCGAGTATGGCGCCGGATCCGACAACGCTCGAAAGCTTCACGTCTGAAAGGCTCATGATTTCTGAGGCGATCCGCTCCAGATCCACCCGCAAGGTCTGATTAAACGTGAGCATTTTCTTCTCCTCGGTGATGAGTTTACCGTCTCTCCGGCTGTCACGCGAACCCCCGCGTTCAGGAGATGGATCACCAAGGGAGAGACGAAAGGCCTCGGCTCCATCCTGCCGGTGTTATGGGCGACCGCCGGCTGCGCCTGGGTGGTGACTGGCCACCCGCGGTCGGGTCCTCCCCCGGCTGAAGCGCCAGGGCGGTTTGGAGGAACCAACCGCTTGATGAGTTCGCGCTATTATCTTGCGCGGTGAAGTCTTGCTCAGAGCTGGGAAAGCTCTCTGGCCGAAACGCGGCGCCAGCGCTCGACAGTGACGATGCCGAAGTTTCCGACGTCATTGGGGCGTCGCCAGCGCGGAGTTGCCATGGCGGTCAGCGCGGCAAGAGCATCCTCGTAGCTGCTGTAATCCTGTTCTTCGCCCTTTGCTCCGATCGTGTAGTGCGGCTCCTCGGAGGGGCGGCCAGGGCGCAGGCAGGACTTCGGACCAAAGATTGTCCCGTCACGCGCTTCCGGGACAAAAAGGTATTCCTCGGGCTCTTCGAGCTTTTTGGGCGCGATGGGAGTTGGCTCTGACTTCCAGCACTCACCCGACACATATTCCTTCCAGATCGAAGGCATGTATTCCCGTTTGGTGAGCCAGCTCTCAGCGCTGGCAGCGGCAATCAATCCATCCTTCGAGACGATTGGGGCGTCGGCAGATTTTGCATAGATCGCATTCTGCAGTCGCTTGGTAGTTACGCGGCTGAGCGCTGCCAGCTCATGAACCGTCAACGGGTCGCCATTATCGAACTTCAATCGCCCTGCTGCGGCCAGACAGGTCGTCCTTATTGTTTCCAGCCCATAGAACTCCATGCCGGGGCCAAACAGCGATAGAAAATTTGTCAGCCTCTCGATGGCCGCGGTCACGAACCCGGGTACATCCAGCGAGTCATGCGCCCTTTGAGACTTTTCTCCTTCCTCTCCAAGGTGAGCCCAGGATGGGAGGATGCCGTAGTAGGCAAAGGCGTTGAGGTCGTGTGCCTGCTCCATCGTTTCTGGCCAGTAGGTGTCGTTGTAGGCGTCAATGTCCTCCCAGTCTGTTCGCCAATCGAGTGAGGGCTCGCCATCGCCAAGCTTGCTCCAGGCCATCTCGGCGACAGGCGCGGTCGAGATGATCTGCCCGAGGGCATGCATGGCGCGAGCGGCAATGATTGGCTCGAATGCGCACTCGATAAGGTCGCCGGCAAGAGCAAGTGATCGAACGAGGCCGTCGCACTCCTCCCATTCATAACCATCCTGGAAAGTGGTGAGGCGAATATCGTACTCTTGCTGAAGCGATTGCATGGCATCATTCCTTTAATTGGGTAGACGGGAAATCCGGAATGCCCGTCCTATATTGCGGCCTAATTCGCATTGCAAGGAAAAATGGGCATATAAGAAATCATAGCTGCCCAACTCCGCTAGTCATCGTTACCGAGGGTTCCGCCAGGCAGTCAGATGGAGCGTCGCCTTTGCCGCCCAGGCGGCACTAATCCCCTGTCACTCAATCCACCGAGGTAACTCCGGCAGCGGCGGCCGCTTTTCGCGGACATGGCTCTTGAGGCGCCCCTTTTCGTTCCGTTCCTCGTGCAGACGCTTCCACCTCCAGAATGACCATTCGAGGACTTGGGTAAGCCTTACGCCGACATCAAGCGGGCATGGGACGTGGCAAGGAAAGAAGCGGGCCTGCGCGACGTACGCATCCATGACCTGCGGCACTCGGCTGCCTCATTCATGATCAACGCGGGCATCGATCTTTACGCCATAGGACGCATTCTAGGGCACGCTGATCATCAGTCGACCATGCGGTACAGTCACCTTGCCGACACTACCTTGCTGGCCGCAGTTGAAGCCGGAGCGGCCCAGATGAAAGGGTTCGCGTGAGATGGCGTTTCAGGAAGGTAATGAAACAATGACCTGCAGCCACTGTGGCGCAGTTCACAAGGTGAGCTGGTATCGCCTGCCGGTACGCGAACCTTACCAGTTAGACTGCCGAAAATGCCGCGAGACGCTCGCTAGCGGCAAGGGCGTCAGAGCCTATGAGCAGGTGCTTCTAATAAAGACTTAGCTTACCGAATGGAGCCCGAGTGCGCGTGAGCGTGCTCGGGCCCTTTCTTATTATTTTTTCGGTTTCGAGATGGTCTCTGCAGCGAACCCGATTAAGGAAGCTTGGATGAGTAGACAGCACACCCAACCTATTTTGGTCTCCGCCGACGACACGTCGTCACAGGTGCTTACAGAACTGGTCTACGGGCCATCTCCCGAAAGCGTAAGCGAAGCTTGGATACAGGACCTTGTCCATACACATCCTGGCTGCCTGCCAATCGCGGAAGTTGACCCGGTTTTTGCGGATCCGGTGGCTATCTGCCGAGAACTCAACACGCCCGCCGGGCCGATCGACAACTTCTTAGTTACGCCCTCGGGCCTTCCCGTCTTGGTTGAATGTAAGCTTTGGCGAAACCCGGAAGGCCGCCGAGAAGTCGTCGGGCAAATTTTGGATTACGCCAAGGAACTTGCCTTGTGGTCTTCCTCAGACCTGCAGCGCGAAGTGGCGCGGCGGGTAGATGGAGATGGAAACCAGATTCTGCGACTGCTGAAAGACGCGGGTCACGAGATCGATGAGGTCGCTTTCAACGATGCTCTGACGCTCAATCTCCGACGCGGGCGGTTCCTGCTGTTGATTGTCGGCGATGGCATCCGTGAAGGCACAGAAGCAATTGCAGGCTACCTGCAGCGCCACCTAGGCCTTCACTTTTCGATGGGGCTCATCGAGATGCCTGTTTTCATCATGCCCGATAATTCGCGGCTGGTTACACCTCGCGTTCTTGCGCGGACAACGATCATCAACCGGAATGTCGTATCACTGCCTGATGGCATGGCAATCGAAGATGAAGACAGCGCTGAGACTACGGAAGATAGGCAGGCATCGGAACTCTCGACGGAGCGTCAGCAATTTTGGGCTGCATTTCTTTCAGACCTACGCTTGGACGACCCGGAGCAACCCATCCCCAAGCCATCTAAGCAAGGCTATCTTGCCTTCATGTTGCCCGCACCAAGCGGGAGCAGTTGGATAACGGTTTGGCGGGAGATCGCTAGCGGTGAAGTCGGCCTCACCCTCGGCTGGTCTAAGGGATATGTCGGCGAGGAAGCTGGTCAAGCGCTCGTTCGAGATTGGGATAGTTTCCGGCATCAACTGAATGGCGAAGCCAAGATTACTGAAATAAGAGGCCGCGAGACAATCACAGAAAGGTTTGCAGCGGGCGACCTCTCACAGACAGAAAATCGAGAGGCGGCATTTGCTTGGCTGCGGGATCGGCTCAACGATTGGGTCAACGTTATTCGGCCAGAAGTACGTTCTCTCGTTGCCGAACTGAGGACGCAATCAGATTAATCATTGCAACAGGAAGGCACTGCAGCTTGGCAGGAGGTCGGAGGCAGCGTTTGAAGTCGGGAATTGCGATAGCTATCCGCCGTGCGCAGCAAAGCTCTGCCAAAAAACGACAGCCTATGTGACTGCTTTTCAATAGCCCAAGTAGTCGCTCACTGGTAACAGGCAAAAAGAGGAGACTGTTACTTGGCAACTTCGGTTAAAGTCGGAACTTGGAACGTTGCCTGGAGAAAGCCTCTAAGTCTCGCTGGCAAGACGATGCGAGACCGCTTGCTTGAGAGTGACCCAGAGGTCCTTTGCATTACCGAGGCGGATGCCGGCTTCATGTGCGGTAGCGGGCACGTTACTTGTGCCGAGGCGGACTACGGTTATTCCTTGGTCGGGGACCGCAGAAAGGTGGCTCTTTGGAGCAAACAGCCATGGGCTCGCGTCGACCGAGTGGGTGATAAGGAGCTTCCGCCTGGCCGGTTCGTCCGTGGCCTCACCGAGACCAGCGCCGGACCACTAACCTTCGTCGGAGTTTGCATTCCCTGGGCGGCCGCGCACGTCAGCACCGGACGGCGCGACAGGAAGCGTTGGGATGAGCACCTCGCCTATCTCAACGGTCTCGGGCGCTTATTAGGACACCTCGAAGAGCCTTTTGTCGTCATGGGAGACTTCAACCAGGCTATACCAAAGCGAAGAGCTCCCACCCATGTTTTCGGAGCTCTGCAGCGTATGGTCTTGGGGCAGGTAAACGTGTTCTCGACTGGCGAGATCGAAGATTGCGGTTTCGCGATCGATCACATCGCGGGATCTCAGGGAATATCCTGCAAGAAGGTGACCGGCCTGTCGGCCACGAGCCCAAACGGTACCAAGCTAAGCGATCATTTCGGCATATTGGCCGAGCTAAGTGTCACTTAAGTCAGATGAGCTCGATCACTTGTGACCGTTAGCCAAAGGCGTGTCCCATGCCGATCAGTTGCAGCAAGTTATATGACCTGCTCGCTGAAAAGCAGAACCGGGGAAGCATCCGCAACTGGGACGATAGCGGCGGGGCTGCTTCTGGCACACGTCGAGCTCGGTGAAAGCGTCGTGGATTGGGGTGGTCAGGTGATATCCCGACCGAATGAACTACAGAATTTGGGCCACAGGCATGTCTAAGAAAATTTGCTCGTCCATATAATTTGCTGATGAACTCGCAATGCTTGATGGCTCCAAGACCAATTGCACATCGAGAAAGGCAGTTGATATCGCTTTGTCGGAACTGGCAGAGGGTGAAATGATCGTTTCATTCGAATAGTAATCGATCAGCGCATCCATCAGCGCAGTTTCCTCAATCGTCGATATGGCGCTCTGCAATTCAGCGTCATCGCCGCTATTCTCAGATTGATCTAATTGTTTGCCGGACGATCTGCCTGATGGTCGTCCCCCGCCAGGATTGGCCGGCGGGCCGCGACCATCAGGCACATTGTCCGGGACCGGTGGCGTCAGACCAAAGTCGAATGGTGACAGGTCATCGGCAGACACGCCCGCAAACAAAAGACTATTACTACCATCGCCCCAAGCTACTGAGGCACCTTCGGTGGTATCAACGATCGCCAAGTCTTTCATCGACTCGATCTCGAGATCTTCGTCAAAGACGACTCTATCCTGTGAATCAAAGTCGAGGATGGTGTCATTCCCGCTGTTTACCCCGATCATGAAACTATCCGCGCCCTCGCCGCCAATGAGGGTATCGTCGCCACCTTCTCCGTAGAGAATGTCGTCCCCATCGCCGCCATTGAGTATATCGTTTCCTTCCGGCCCTTCGGGAGGGATGACATCCCAACCCAACCCTGCGGGGGTATCGAGAACATAAAGTGCTATGCGGCTATCGCCGAAGAGGGTGTCACTGCCCCCAGCGCCCTGCAATTCGTCGTCTCCGAGGTCACCGGTTAAAACGTTTGCGGTTCCGTCTCCAGTCAGCACGTCAGCGTGCTCACTACCCGACAAATTTTCGATGCCAGAGATGTTTATGGTTCCGTGACCATACTCTTGATCGATTCCGACCATTTCGAGACTGACAACTACGCCGCTGATCATTGCGGGATCAGTCAGCCTTAATGTGTCGTTTCCCTCACCTCCGTCGACGACATGATTGCCGATACCCACAAGAACATGGTCGTCACCCGCGCCCATATAGGCCTGGTCATTATTGTTGGCCGAACCAAATGACTCCGAGCCCCAGAAGTGGTTGCTTTCTGAAGTGCCGTAGAAGACGTCATCATAGCGCGTCCCTTGCGCCCCCTCGACATTAACAAGCGTATCAGTCCCGAACGCTCCGCTTGTCTGCTCCTCGACGCGCAGGTCAATGATTACACCTGCTCCTAGGTCGGTCCAGTAATACGAGACCAAGTCGAAACCGTCACCACCGTCATACAGTTCGTCTGAACTACCTAGCACGGCATAATCATAACCGCCCTCTCCAAAAAATTGGTCGTTGCCGCCGAAGCCATTGAAACTGTCTGTACCATCCCCGCCCCAGAAAATGTTGTCTTCTCCGGCGAACGTACCCCACAGAACGTCATCGAATGCAGTGCCCACTATATTCTCGATACTAACATGGGTATCGCCTTCAGCTGCGCCACCCATGTTAAATCCGGTGAAACCGCGGATCATGATGCCTTCGCTAGCACCTGAATAGTCCGCCGTATCAACACCTTCACCGCCGTCCATGTAGTCGGCCCCAGCGCCGCCAATCAGCGTATCGTCGCCGCCTTCTCCGTAAAGAAAGTCGTCGCCTTCGCCACCATCAAGAGTATCATCGCCGGCCGATGCTTCTACTCGGGCAAATTCTACGCCTCCGATGCCGTCGATTATTGTGAAGTAGCTGTCACCATAAAGCGTGTCGTGACCGATGCTGCCTCTGAGAGTATCATTGCCGCCCGAACCTCCGAGCATGTTGTCATTTGTATCACCGATCAGCTCGTCGTTCCCCAACCCGGTCGATGCATTTTCAAAACCGCTAAGGGTCATCAGTCCCATCCCGGTATCCTGCGCCGCTCCCTGTAGGTTGAGGTCGAGCAACGATTCACCTGAGTAGCCGGGATCGAGGAGGGTGATTGTATCGTTGCCAGCGCCGCCATCCGCGGTGTGGTCGCCAATGCCCAAGACGACCGTATCGTCTCCGCCACCAGCCAATATAGTATCCGTATTACTACCCGTCACTCCACCGGTACTCTGTTGGAAGCCATAGAGGTAGTTGGCAGCATCGTCCCCGGTGATCACATCATCATAGATCGTGCCGATTACTGCTTCCACATTGAGCAACGTGTCCGCACCCCATGCAGCGCTCGCCTGCTGTACACCACCTGCAGCTGTCAGGTCGACGGTCGCACCCGTGCCGTTATCAACCCCGAATTCATACGATACTATGTCGAAGCCGTCGCCGCCATCGTAGTACTCATTACCCGACTGGTTAGACATGAAATCATCGCCAGCCTGACCATAAAATGTGTCGTTCCCGCCGAAGCCTGCAAACCCGTCGCGACCATCGCCGCCCCAGAAGATGTTATCTTCGCCAGTTAGAGTACCCCAGAACTGATCATCGAACGACGTGCCAATCACGTTTTCAATGCTGACGTGCACATCGCCTTCTGCAGCACCGCCATTGATCCCGGTAAATGTGAAGTCGAGGAAGCGAATTTCGATACCTGAACTCTCGCCTGAGTAATCTGCGGTATCAATTCCGTCTCCGCCGTCCATGTAGTCGGCCCCAGCGCCGCCAATCAGCGTATCGTCGCCGCCTTCTCCGTAGAGAAAGTCGTCGCCTTCACCACCATCAAGCGTATCATCGCCGGCATCACCATTAATATTGTCGCTTTCAGGTGTGCCAACCAATTCATCGCTGCCGACCGTGCCAACTATATCTGCCATGCCATCCCCCAAATTCGAATCGATTATTTTGAAAGGTTAACGAATTAATCGAATGGATCAACCGACCGAAGATTTCAGTTTCGACAATAGATTTTGTTCTGGTCAAACTTCGTCGATTGTTTTCGGATTTTGTCGATACGGTGTTCGCCGTTTTCAATTTGAGTGGGTTGTATTCTGGACCTCTCGGCGCGGGTTAAAGTGAAGTTGGCTTCACTGACGCTTCGAACGCACTCACACTCTTCAATGTGAAGACCCAACGGGACACTCACTGTCCACCTAGAGAATCAGCGACTGCAACTGGGTCGTTAGCGGAATGTCGGCTTTCGGTTCATTCGCAACAGATCGAGATCCAACACGGCAGGCCAGACCGGGTATAGCGTGGGTCGGAAACCATTCATTAATCGAGCCAATGCGCTTTGGTCAGGAAAATGATCTGACTAACAAACTGACGGCTTTGGGTGGCCCTTGGGTAACCCACAAAAGGCCGCAAAGCGATCATAGTATATATCTGAGATCATATGTTTTTTCTTGGTCGCTGACTTGAATTCGTAATGATGGGGTCAGAGGTTCGAATCCTCTAAGCGGCACCACCACTTCCAGTAGTGAACTTCGAAGCTTGCGGCTGAAAGGCCGTTCGGCTGGTTGCGCGTTTGGGTCCTGCTTGGGAAGCTTTCGGTAGGGTTGTCGCCCATTCACAAACCAAGCTCGCCAGCCCTTTTCGGATATCAGGCGAGCGTGGGACGTGAAGTCTTATTGATTTGATCTGCAATATAATTTGGCAGGTACGAAAATGCGGGACCCGAAGGCCCCGCATTCTCATTGTCAGTCAGTCGATTAAAAGCCGATGGTCACACCAGCGTTGACTCCTGCGATGTCCAGATTGCCGCCGGTTGAATAGCTACCGCGCAGGAACGCGCCCGAGTTTGCCGCGATGTCAGCAAACAGGCCTGCACCAATTGTGAAGTAACCTTCCGGATCGACTCCTTGCAGACGGAAGCTGTTCCCTTGTGCGCCAAGGAAGGCAACGTCACGATGCGTGCTGTAGTCGTCGTCAAAGCTATAGGACACAGTCAGTTCTGGACGTAGGGTTGCCAGACCGGTCTGGAAAGCCGTGCCTGCCTTGAGGCCAAGTGTTGGGGTGAACGAAGTTTCGTCTGCCCCTCCGACCACCAGCGAGACAGCGCCCGCACCTTCTTCTGTGAAACCATCGAGATCGAATTTGCGGAACGATACCTGTCCGAAAGGAGCAACCCAGCCACCCCCGAAATCGAACGTATAATCGACCCGCAGATCGCCACGCAGTTCAGTACTGTCGAATTCGGCAAAAGCGGTACGCGACATGGTCGGCATGACACGCGACGCATTCCAATCGGTCCAGCCGTAAACCAGATCAGCACCCACGCCAAAGTTGCCAATGGCGTGATTGAGGTAGGCACCAACCATCCAGGTGTCAGCTTGCGTTGTCAGCAATCCGCCTCGAGCATCTGCATCGATCCGGCCATAGCCAAAGCCGAGGCCAATCTCACCATTGCCCGTTGCTACACCGAAGCCGGCGGAGCCACCGTAATTGTCGGCATCGATGTCGCTTGAACCGACTGCAGAGTCACCTTCGATCTCAACAAAATCGCCCGAAGGTGCGAACCAGACGTTGAACCCGCTGGCACCCTGCGGGACGCGCCGTGTGCTGATCGCATCGACGAAAGGAGCGGTTGTCTCCAGTGTCGTGAGCGAACCGTAGAACTCACCCGAAGCAAGTTCGTTAAGCGCAGTGGTAACTTCTGCCTCTGTCAGCAGAGTATCAAACGCAACGAAGATGTTGGCCAGGTCCTGAGCCAGAACGAACGCGTTGCCATTGGCTCCGATCCCACCGGCCGAGCCAGCGCGGATCGTAGCAACAACGTCCGGAAGCGCCTGACTAAGCGCTGTACCAGCTGCGATCGAATTCTGATTGTCCCCTACTGTTTCGAAGCCCGCGCGGTCAGCGCTAGCGAACACAATGGTCCGCCCGCCTTCATTGCGGGTAGCGAGATCGAAAGTGACAAAGTTGGACGCCGAATTCACAACCACACCAGCATTGGCCGTAACCGAGCCGGAAACGCTGGCGATGTCTACGGTTTGCCCATCGGTGAACAGGCCACCGGTTGGCGAAACCAGTTGCACGGTTCCTCCAAGATTCAGGTCGCCGTCCACAGTCAGGAAGCTTGTGCCAAGGTCAGCAAAGGCCTGACCGAACGCATGCTCAGGCGTCGTGAACAATCCAGAACCCAGTGGGATCTCCTGCACGGCCAACGGGTTGGTCGACAAGCTTACACTGGAGAATGCCGGATCGGTCACTCTGACGAGTGTTGGGGTAATCCCAAGGGTCAAAGTACCGCTGCCGGACTGGACGAAGTTTCCGTTCTGGTAAACCTCGACCCCGTCAATTGCACTGACAGACGCGTTGGTACCGAACAGCGGCGCAGGCAAGGTAACACGCGATCCGAGAACCAGGCTGCCCTGGTTGCTCGTATTACCGCGGATCCCGAAAACGCCGTCGGATGCTGTCGCCAACTGGATTTCACCACCGGTGATGGCGAAAGTCCCTACGTCGAAAGTGTAATCCGCAGTGCTGTTGGTGTTGCTGGCGGGAGCGAAGTCCGTGCCTGTGATCAGGAACACGCCACTTCCGGTTTTGGTAACCGTATCGACACCCAGGACACGAGCGCCGCCAGCGTAACTCCACAGATCACCCATAAGAGCAATTTGTGGATCAACGTCGCCGAAGGAGTCGCCGAGCTGGTCGATCGCAGTCTCACCCAAGCCGAGATATCCCGAGCCGTTGAGATTGACATTGGTCATGGTGAAACGCTCACCGGTTTCCTCGTCATACTCAGCGATCACGCCGCCACCGGTTACCGAACCTGCGTTCAGATCGATATCGGCCACGATGTTGCTCGTTTGCACACTGTCGTCGATGTTACCGAATGCGCCTTCGACGAAGATCGTTCCGCCAAGAAGGCCGTTCTGTTCGACGGCGTAACCCTGCTCAAGAGCGGCTGCGAGATCGAGCACTTCCTCTTCGCCAAGCTGGGTGAAGGTATCGGTGGACTGCGTCGTGTAATTGTCGACACTTGCACCCAGGGTCAGATCACCGCGAAGCACGCCGTTGTTTACGACAAGACCGTCAACCGCGGCTACAGACGCATCGCCGGTAACTAGGCCGTTGTTTGTCAGCGTAGCTGAGCCGCCGTTGGCTGCATAAGTGCGATCCGTGACGTCGACCTGTGTGATTTCCCCGATCTCGGAAGAAGTCCTGCTTTCGGAATAATCCTCGAACAAGGATTCCACTGCGATGGAGCCGTAGAGTTCACCGTTGTTAGTCGCCTCAGCAGAAGTCGGGCTCAGCACGAGAACGAACGAGTCATCCCCATTGAATGATGCGCCGCCGTCGTAACCAATGCGTCCGTTATTAACGAGCGAGCTATCCCCGCCGACAATCGTCGAAGTGAAGGTCGACATCCGACCGGTCACACTCGTGCCGGTGAACATGTCGTCACGGGTGGACGTCGTATCCGAGAAGTAGTCGCCAACCTGCATATATCCGCCATTGGTCGAAGCCAGCACACTGCTGTCGGCTCCGATATCAACGGACGAACCGCTGCGACCGATAACAACGACGTCGCCGAAATTGGCCGGAACATCGCGATCACTCGCATCTACAACTAGGCTGGCAGTACCGCCTGTTGCCTGGGTCGAACGCTGTTCCGAATATGCTGTGACTACACCGTTCGTGCTGGTCTGCTGATAATCGTAGCTGGTATCGCTACCGGAAGCGCGAACGCTGATGCCATTTCGCACCTGTCCAGTAACCGTTGCATCGGCGTTGCCGGCATCGGTGAAGAGCGACAGGCTGTTGCCACCGGCACCGGAGACATCGCCATATTCCAACGGGTCCTGATCGCCGACACCAATCGTGCCCTCGACCAACGCCGAAACATCACCGCCCGACGCCGTATTCGTTTCCGAATAGTCGATGTCCTGGACTGTGACGTTGCCAGTCGCCCCGGCAATAACATCGGTGAGCGTTGTCTGCGTGAAACCGTAAGCGGAATATTGGCTTGTCTGCGAGACCTGGCCGCCGACCGTACCTTCCTGCGAGAGCGAGAATGTGTTGGAACCGCCAGCGCCGTTCAGGAAGACCGATCCACCCACTGTGCCCTCGCCGATCGCGACAGACACATCGCCATCATTTACGAAACGCTGCAGTTCGCGGGAATAGTCTTCGGACCTGCCCACGAAGACACCGTCTTCATCGTATTCTACTGCGACATCGTAAGTCTCGGAATAATCGTATCCGCCAAAACCTTGTGCGGTGACGGAGAGATTACCTTCGATCTCACCCCCATTGCCGATCTGCGCATCTGCCGAACCTGTCGCATAGAGGGAGGCGCTTCCGGTAATCAGACCACCGTCAACGACGAGTGTGGAATTGCTGTCCGACTGTGTATTGGTCTCGTCATAGACATAAGACCGGTTGAAGCTGCGCTGGTCGCCATCTGCATCAAACACCGATTCCTGCGAATTCACATAATTCCAGGAGTATTCATTTCCAGAAGCATTTCCATTGAAGCTGCCGAAAATCGTTCCGCTAACAATTGCCGAGCTGTCGCCATTGGCAGATTGCGTAACCGAACCATCACTCGCGCCGCCGAATGGAGGTGCGAACTGCACCGCGCCATTGGTGCCGGCATACACACCCGTTACGTCGCCGCCACTCGTGGCTTCACTGTAGCTGGAGGAATTGTCCGTCGTAATGGTTCTGCCGCCATCAACACCGGGCACGAACACATTGGTGGTCAGCGATTCCGAAGCAAATTCAGTGTCGAAAGCCCGGCTTTCGGCGTAGGTCGTGCCAATTACCGCACCTTCATTGGTAACACTGGCGCTGCCAGCTCCACGCACGGAGACAGATCCTGTCACCAATCCGCCAGCAGCGTTGGCAAACTCAGCATCGCCGCCCAGATTTGTGAACGAATTTCCGTTCGAACTTTCCGATACCGACGTGACAACACCGGTGGCAGCGTCCGTAGAAGAGGTAAAGCTGGACGCATTGAAGCGGTCGTTCATGCTCATTTCTGCGAAGACATCGACATTGCCGTTGATACGTCCCGCATTGGTGACAGTCGCCGATGCGTCGCCATTGGCCGCGACTGTAATCGGTGAATTTGCATCAAGACCGATCAGACCGCCTGCTGCGTTATCGACCGATGCGTTGCCGCCTGTATCTTCTGACTGCGAGAAGCTGCTGAAAGTGCTGTTTCCTGCACCGTCATTCGTAGAGGTCTGGCCGTTCGACGAAGCAGTGCCCTGCGAAGTCGCGAATACAGACTGGGTGACTGTACCGGCATTGCTGACTGATGCGTCACCGTTGGCAAAAGCACTGACCGACGCATTGGCTACGCCAGCGTCGCCAATGGAAACAGACGCATCTCCACCTGTTGATTGCGATGAGTTTTCGAACGTGAACGAGTTTTCGCCCGTCGCACTGTCAAACACACTTTCCTGTTCGGATGCAGTATCTGTGTACGAGGAATTGGCGTCGATGAATGAAGTGTTGTCAGCAAGGCCGACAGTGCCATCAACACTCACGTCCGCGCCGCCAACACCGTTGGCGCTCACGCCGCCGGTTATGGCACCCGTTTCCCCAACGGAAACAGCTGCAACGCCGCCTACGTTGGTGTTGCTGCTTTCAAATGTGGATGTACTGACAGTTCCAACTGTGGAACCGGAGTTCACCGTCAGGGAATCGCTACCAGAAGAATTTACGAAGACATTGGCAGGCGTATCGGCATTGCCAACTACACCATCGATTGAAACTTCAGCACCCTCGAATCCTGAGGCGTTGATCGTGCCGCTGACAGTACCGGTTGCGCCGACATTGACGTCAGCCCGTCCACCAGTAGCGGTAGTCTCGGTGGTGTCAGAGAAGCTTGAATCGGTTCCATCGCTGACGCTGATTTGCGTACGAACCTGATCGGTTCCACCTGAGAACGCCTGAACTTCGTCAACTTCGGTGCTTGAGCCAACCGCACCATCGATATCGACGGATACATCGCCATTGCCGACAGCCAGGATGCGGCCGGTGTTAGCATCCGCGCCGAGCGCGACTGCGATTGCACCACCTTCAATGGTAAAGCCAGAAGTCGTCGTCGTAGTGGTTGTCGTGCCTACCGTTTCTGTCGTTGTTTCGGTGGGCGACGAAACAAACTGCTGCGAAAACAGGTTCACATCCCTCAAATCGGACGCATCTGTGGCCGTTGCCGCGGTACCGACATCGCCATCTATCTGAACGTCGATGTCACCGCGCGTGCTAAGTTCGACCGCCGGATTGAAGTCGCTGTCGATATCGCCGGTGCTGGTGAATGAGATATTGCCTTCCGAACTTGTGAAAACAGAAATGCCGTTACCCAACATCCCGCTGTTCGAGAAGGTCATGTCCCCGCCGACGTTGTAGACTTCCACTCGATCTGAAATCAGACCGGTGTTCGCGAGATCGAAAGTATTGGCGGCACTTGCGGTGTCACCGAAATACAAGACGCCCACCCGCGCCGCATCAGTGCCCACGTCGCCGTCGTTCTGGACCGCGACTTCACCTTGCTGAGGCACGAATACCGTTGAGCCGGGCTGAGTAACGTTGGCATCCGTAACTATTTCCAAAGTAACATCGCTACCGCCTGCAGCAGCAAGGGCGGCATTTACTTCTGCAGCTGTACTATCTGCTGTGCAGGTTACATTCGAGCCATCGACATCGCAGGCCGCCATCGCGGGTGTAGAGATACCGGAAACGAGCGCCGCGCTTGCAACGCCGAGTGCCAGCTGAGTTTTCTTCGTAAGCATATAAGGCCCCTAGACTATTTAGAGAAATTGATTTCCCCCCCTTGGCGGATGCCACGGGGTTTCCAGGGCGGCTATCAGCCAGCCGTCGCTCTCAAATCGCTCCGTTGGCGCTCGTGAAACGATCCAAAACCGTGAAAAATTCTTCTATCTCCAGAATTTTGCTTCCGTTTGTGAAAAAGGTTAACTAGGCCTAATATCAGATAGATGAAGCTGCGGACTGGGGGGCCACGCAGTGGGAGGTCGCGCTCCACATAGAATAAATTATGCTGATTATTCGGCAGGGGGGAGTTTTGTGCGTAGCGATATTAAGGCGCGGTTCTATTTGTTAGGACCGCCAAGGTTGGAGACTGCCGGAGGTGAGCAGATCGAGATTACCAGCAGGAAGTCTATGGCTCTTCTGGCTGGTCTCGCGACTGCAGATCGCTACGAGTGCTCTCGCGTATGGTTACAGCAGATGTTGTGGGGGTCCCGCGCGCAGAAACAGGCGCAAAGTAGCTTTCGAAGAGAGTTGTCAAATCTCCGCAAGGTTCTGGCGAAACACGGACTGGATCTGATTCGCACCGATACGCGCAGAGTTATCCTTGCACACGAAGACATCTACATCGACGTCCGAGATGACATTTGTCACGAGAACCAAGGTGAATTCTGCGAGGGCCTGGACCTTGCGAATGAAGAAGGGTTTGAAGACTGGCTTCGGGAAACACGGGCTTTTCTGAAGGATAATCTCGGCGCGAAGTCCGCAGCTCTTCCCTCAGCTGCATCGAAATTGGCACCACTCTCAAGTTCGCGATTGATCGTCATGCCGACTGTTTCGCTCACGGAGACGTCATCAGCGAAGTCACTTGCAACTCGAGTTGGCAGCTTAATTTCAGATCGCCTCTCGCGAATACGATGGCTTCCGGTTGTGTCGGCCGGGTCAGGCTTCGAGCTAGGTGGAGCAGAGGATTCGAGTGAAACGAATTCCGACAAATCTGAGGGCTGTTATCTCGTCAACACCGAGGTTGTGGCGACCCGCAGCGAATCTACAGTTAATTTCAGATTGCTGGAAATGCCTGGTGGGATCGTACGTTGGAGCAGCACGCGAACCTTCAAGGGCAACATCGAAGGTGGTCTTTTGCGCGCCGAAATTGAACGGGCGGCAAATTGCCTGAGTGTAGTTTACGACAATTGCCAACAGCGCCGTTTCGTGTCGGAGCAAAGGTTTCGGGAAGATCATATCAACGATCTTAATTGGAGGATCCGGTTCCTTCTCAACCAGGCAACCCGAAAATCGCTTGATGAAGCTGACAGGCTCACAAAACGAGCAGAAGAAATAAACCCAGAACATGACGAATTGATCATGCTGCGCGCTCATTTGGAGTTGGCGAAGCACTGGGCTTCGGGAAGCGATCCTAAAGATTCTTCGCATCTCATGCCATTTGTTGGCGCCGCAATCCGCGCCAACCCAGCCGACGCCCGGGGCCCTCTTCTTGAGGGTGTCCTCGACACGTGGAGGCAGATCGGCCCAAATGCCGTCGAGCAGTTGAAATTTTCCATTGAACTGGACCCCAGCTGTGGGACTGCATTTTCACGCCTTGGGAAAGCATATGCACTCCTCGGCGACCCTGAAGCCGCGCTTGAGCCTCAGCATCATGCATTGTTTCTGACGCCGCTCGATCCAATCCGCTTTGTCTATCTTGGTGGACTGGCCATGACATACTGGATGCTGGAGCGTTATGAAGAGGCACAGGAGGTCGCTTTGCGCGCCCAGACCACACATCCGAGATTCCTTTTTGCCCATTTAATGGAAACCGCATCACTAAGTGCGATGGGTCGTTGGGACGAAGCCTCGCAAGCGCGCGCAAAGTTGCTTGACAGCCAACGCGCTCGTTATCGCTTGCTGATCGACAAACTTCCCTTTCACGATCCACGCTGGAACGAAAAGTTGCGAGGTTTGGTCGATTTCCAACATGGCGACAGTTGCCTCGACGCTCAGGCCTCTGGCTAAGCCATGGTGTAAAGATCAACGCGGTTGCGATAGGGTTGTCGTTATTGCGCGCTTTTCAAGAACCTCTTCCAAGGTTTCGTAAAGTCCGGGTCAAGGTTCGAATCCTCTAAGCGACACCACTACCTTTCAATGAATCTGCCATTGTGATGGTGGAGACGTTGCTTGCGACAGCAACAACCCAGCTAGTGTTGCATGAGGAACCGCTCACGCTCTCGCGCGCTCGCCGCACGCGTAGCAGCGAGGGCTTCCCGCTCCATGCAATCGAGGCGGAACGTCAGAATATCGTAGAAATGGCTGCGCATTGCCTTGCGCGCACCAGCCGGATCATGATCGGTCATGGTTGAAATCACATCCGAGAAGCCCCGCTTCACCAATTGAAGATAAGCAACTTGCCCGTCATGATCGGGAACAAGGCTCGCGGCCTTGAAATAGGCGTGGATCAAATGGTCGATCGAACGCGTCAAAGCGACATTTCCGGTTGCTGCCGCCAGTGTCTGGTAGAAGACCTGTTGTGAATGACGGGCATGTTCCCAATCCGCGCCGGTCGCATATTCCATCAGCTCGGCCAAGGTGGCTAATTGCTCTTGCGTAATGTTGTGAGCAGCCAGCGCAGCCGCGCCGGACTCGACCACGCTGCGCGCTTCAAGCAATTCCAACTCGTCCAGATCTTTCAATGGGTCGATTTCAGGTCTGAACGTGGCGGCCACGGTCCTGCCCCTGCCCCTGTTTATAGTGATCCATCCCGCCGATTCGAGAGCCACCTCTGCTTCGCGCACCGTCGAGCGACTGACCGCGAGCATTTCCGCAAACTTCCGTTCGTTTGGCAGGAACGCGCCGGCCGGAAGGTTCTTCTCGGCGATGTATGCGAGGATCTGTTCCGCGACTTTGAGGTAGAGTCTCGATTGCATCATCTCTCACCGGGTGAGGTGGCTGGATACCATCCTGATGGATCGAAAATGACAGGTGCGCCGCTGTTTTATTGGCGGCGCACCTGCGATTTTTTAGAAGCGTACCCGGACGCCCGCGTAATACCGCGGTCCGTAGACAGAGATCGCACTGAAGCCGTCTTCGGTGGGTCGCAAGTCCGTACGCGGTTCGTCGAAGAGGTTCAGACCTTCAAGCGAGAAACGCACGTTACGATTGAGCGCATAGGAAATACGCGCTTCGAAAACGCCGGTGTCGTCCGTGTAACGCACACGGCCCGGGGTCGATACGAACTGCTGGAAGTAGCGGCTACGATACTTGTAGACGCCCTGCAGTTCCAAATTGCCGATCTCGTAGAACGCCTGTGCAGAGAGCACGTGACGCGAGAAACCGAACAGGCCAGCCGGCGGGATCAACGCTTCGCTGACACTCGTGCTGCCGTCGGCATTGACCGTCGTGATCGCCCCCAGCGTATCGTCCTGGAATTCGAAATCGGTGTCTGCGAAATTGTAGCTTACCTTGAAACCCAGGCCATCGAGCGGCTGCGGCAGATAGCTCAAACGGTGCGATGCGGTCACTTCAACGCCGTAGATCGTCGAAGTGTCGTCACTCGTGTTGACCGTGGTGACGAGCGTTTCGAGATCCTGACCATCGACGGTGAAGGTTTCGAACCGGCCGATGGTCTCGAACCCGCCGTTGAAGCTCTTGTAATAGCCGCCGACTGCAAGGATCGAGTCAGGATCGGGATACCACTCGAGTGCGGCGTCAAAGTTCCACGACAGCAGCGGATCGGTGAACGGGTTGCCGGTGGCGTTGGCGGTGCCGACCGCGTCGGCGACCGAGAACACCGGCGATCCGTCATCGACAAGCGCGTTGAACGTGCGGCCATAACCAAGGTTCGACGGATCAGGCCGCGACAGCGCCCGGAAGACCGCGACACGGCCCAGCAGGTCCGGAGTCAATTCTGCGGTGAGGTTGAAGCTCGGCAATACGGTCGTGTAGGAGCTTTCGCCAACAACCGTAGACAGCG
This sequence comes from Erythrobacter alti, assembly GCF_037996805.1. Taxonomy (NCBI): domain Bacteria; kingdom Pseudomonadati; phylum Pseudomonadota; class Alphaproteobacteria; order Sphingomonadales; family Erythrobacteraceae; genus Erythrobacter; species Erythrobacter alti. The sequence continues at coordinate 102,012 of NZ_JBBNAX010000002.1, forward strand.
ACGACTGGTCTTCGACGATATCGGTCAGTTCACCGGTCGTTCCATCGAAAACTGCATTCAGCTGCCCGCGGAAGCCACGCGAGGCCACATCTGTCCTGATCACGCGCACACCGAGATTACCCCTGATCGGAGTGTCCCCGATTGCGCTTTCGAAATTGGCTTGCAGATAGCCGGCGTAGGTGTGCTCGGTGACATCGGAGTTCTGGATCGAGTCGAAGTCGCCGCTTGGCGCAACCGCCACACCGTCCTCGTCAAAAGACAACTGGCCAGTCGGATTTTCGCGCTCAAGAACCTGCGCGAGGCAGATTGCGTTGAATGTTGCAAAGGTATTGGTCGAACCGATTACATTGCCCGAAGTGTCAACGATGGTGATGAGGTCATTGCCACCATTGACCGATGACATGAATCCGCTTTCCGGAAACGGCGTACGACATTCCTGGTTGGCAGTAGCGAGAGCCGCATTACTGTAGACATTCTCGAACCGGCTGGTGCCGGTCGCCGCACCCGGCACATCGCGATAGATCAGGCGCTGGTATCGGCCGCCAGCTTCGAAGGACGAGAAGAAGCCATCCATTTCGTAGCTTGCGTCGGCCCGCACGGCGAGGATCGAGTTGAAGCGATCCTGCTCCAGATCGTTGCGCAGACGGGCGTTGTCACGGAACAGGTCGTGACGGTTGGGGTCGAATTCCTGCACCACGAAATTGAGCGTTTCGGACCCGTTCTGGCGGATCAGATAGGCGGTTTCGATCCGGTCGTCCGATGTATTGCTGTTGCTGTTCGGATTGGTGAAATCGCTTTCACGAGCACGCGGGTAGCCTGCCGGATTGCCGAAGATATCCAGCTGGTCGCGGATGCGCTGGCGGATCTGCACGCCTGTTTCAATACGCTGGGTCTCGGAATAGGAAACATCCGTGCCCACGGTCAGGCGGTCGCCTAGCTCCAGATCCAGTGAGATACCACCACCATAATACTCTTCCGAACGGACGAGATATTCGCTGTTTGTCTCTACACTGGTTTCGCCGGTGAACTGCAACAGGTCGCCGAACTCGCCAACGATCAGCGGGTAGCCTGGAATGAAGGTATTGGTGTTGACCTCGTTCGCACCATCGATGCGGCGCCCTTCGGAGAAATTCAGATCGTTGCGCATCTCACGGAAAGTGCGCTTCGAATGCTGGAAATCGATGTTGATGTCGGCGGTCGGCGAAGGCTGGTACTGCAAGGCCGCAAAGATGGCATCGCGCGTATCGTCAGTGATGTTCTGGCGGTACGAATAGCTGTTCTGGGCGATGACGAAATCTTCGGTCCCGGCCATGCTGGGCCGCGGCGAGTCGCAGTTGTTATCGTCGTAGACGCCAACGCTCGTATTGCTCGGATCGTTCAGACAGTAATTGACCGTGTTGCTGACATTGGCTTCCTGCTCGGGGTTGGTCTGCTCGTTGCGCGAGAAGCCCAGCGAAATGCCTAATTCGCCGAAATCGCCCAGTTCATACTGGTCTACATAACTCACAGTGCCGCGATATCCGAGGTCCTGGAAACGCTGGTCTTCGTCGATGTCGAAGTTCTGCGGGTTGTAATTTACCTTCAGCTCACCCTGGATGCGTGTGCGGCCGTAATCGAGCGGTCGCACCGTCTCGAGCACGATCTGGCCTGCAACACCGCCTTCGATCAGGCTGGCAGACTGGGTCTTGTAGATTCCGACCGTGCTGAACAGTTCGGACGGAAACTGGCTGAAGTTGACCGAGCGGTCACCGCTGCCATTGGATGCAGCTCGTCCATTGATGACGGTGGAGCCAAGGAATGGGCCGAGGCCGCGGATCGAAATTTCGGTCGCGCCACCCTGCTCGCGGTGCGAACCAGCGCCGGTCAGCGTTTCGAGCGCTTCACCGATGGAAAGTGCCGGCAGGTCGCCGATTTCATCCGAGCTCAGCGCATCGATGATCAAATCGTTGTCGCGCTTGGTGCTGATAGAATCCTGGATCGTCGCACGGATACCCGACACGACAATCGTGTTGGAATCGCTGTCCGCCTGATCGCTCTGCTCGGATTGATCCTGAGCCTGTGCCGCCGCCGGGATTGCCAACACGGCAATCGCCGTTCCGGCAAGCAATTGAGATGCCAAGCGCACAGGACGAATCCCGGCGCGGCCTGCGCCAAACCAATAACCCATTAACCTTCTCCCACGTTTGTGATTCGGCTTGGTATGTATATTGGTCGCCCAATGACGCAAACCAATTTGCGCAAATGGACGGGTTGAAAAAGCGGCCATCCCCTGCTACTTTGACCTTGTCAAGATTGTAGTCATGTATGCATGATTTTGAGAATGCGCTGTTTTACAACGCAAATTATCCTGCAATTTGGCGTCTTGTTCTAATTTTGCCACACATCGTCAAATTTGATAAAAATGCGCTTGGTGAAGCGTATTCGAGGTCAACGCGGGGCTGAAGCGCCCGCGATTGAGCCATTTTTGGCTTTTTCCTCACGCCATTCTGGCGCAGTCTGCGTCAGTCACCCTTCGCAGCCAATTGGTATTACCATATAGGGCCATTGGTCTGACCAATTTGAGAGGTCACGCTCGATGGTTCAACCGGCGGCAGTTACGGTTTGATGGGCCGTGGTGATCGCGTGATGGCCGACGCAATACGGGACTGTCCGATCAATATATCCGGGCGAAATTAGCTGCACCATCGGACCTCGCTGGTCGGTCTCCAGCCTCAAGTTCTTTCGGAGCGAAGGCGCCTATTTCCTGCGACAATCTCGCAAACTGCTCATGCGCCAAGCGGTAATAGACCAGCTTTGCCTCTTTGCGTGTTTCGACGAGATCTGCCTTGCGAAGCACGCCCAGCTGTTGTGACAATGCAGGTTGGCCGATACCCGCAGCCGCCTCTATTTCGCCGACATTGCGTTCCCCAGCGGTAAGTGCCTGCAGGATTCGATAGCGCAGCGGATGGGCAATGGCCTTGAACTGGTCAATCAGAACGTCAGTCATGAGCCGCGCCCTTCCGACAGGTCTTTCAGGAACCAGCCGGTATCATCTGCCGCGCCAAACACGGCATCGAGATCGTTTTCAGGAATTTGCATGAGCGGGGACCCCGGTGTCCAGTTTGCGGGCGCAAGGCCACCCTTCTCGTCAATCGCCTGCAGTGCATCGAGCATGCGCAGCATCTCGGGGATCGAGCGTCCGACATTGGACGGATAGCAGGTGGTCGCGCGGACCGTCCCTGCGGGGTCGATGAAGAATGTGGTGCGGACAGTAGCACTGTCATTGTCCTTTGGCGCGACCATCCCGAATGCCCGCCCGATAACGAGTGTGGGATCTTCAATTATAGGAAAGCGTACTTCGACATCGAAGCGCGACTTGATCAGCCGCAGCCAGGCGTAGTGCGAGAACAGGCTGTCGACCGAAAGAGCCATCAGGGCGCAGTCGCGCTTGGCAAATTCAGGCTCCTGCCTCGCCAGCTCCACGAACTCGGTCGTGCACACGGGCGTGAAATCGGCTGGGTGGGACAACAAGATGAGCCAGCGCCCCCGGTAGGACGAGAACCGGACTGGACCAACAGTACTACGGGCCTCGAAATCCGGCGGCGTGTCGCCGATGCGCAGGGGGCTGATCGATGTGCCGTTCGGGTCCATTTCGATAGATATACACCTTGACAGATCAAAGGCAATACATATACATATTTTATGTAATCACAGGGAGATGACGCATGAGTCGTCCAGACGAAACCCTCCAGGCAGCAACAGACCAGATAATCCGCGCACGCGATTCCAAGGCCTTGCGCCCGACAATTGCGGGATTTTTCGATGAGGCCACGAATACCGTCAGCTACGTTGTCAGCGATCCGCAGTCCAACGAGGCTGCGATCATCGACTCGGTACTCGATTATGAAGCCGCGTCAGGGCGGACCTCACACGGATCAGCTGATCTCATTATAGAGTATGTTACTTCTAATAATCTGAAAGTGAAGTGGCTGATCGAGACCCACGCACACGCCGATCACATTTCCGCCGCGCCCTATCTGCAAGACAGGCTGGGCGGAAAGCTGGCCATTGGTGAAGGTATCACCCGTGTGCAGGAAGTCTTCGGCAAACTGTTCAATGCCGGTACCGATTTCGAACGCGACGGCTCTCAATTCGACATGCTGTTCACCGATGGCGACACTTTCGAACTAGGGGGCATCGAGGCAATTGCGCTGCATGTGCCCGGTCATACGCCCGCAGACATGGCCTTCATCATCGGCGATGCCGCGTTCGTGGGCGACACGATCTTCATGCCCGATTTCGGTACCGCGCGTGCCGATTTCCCCGGTGGCGACGCGCGGCAATTGTATCAGTCGATCCGTCGCTTACTGTCCTTGCCGGATGAAACGCGCCTGTTCCTCTGCCATGATTACAAGGCACCGGGCCGCGAGGAGTACGCATGGGAAACCACCGTAAAGCAACAGCGTGAAGGCAATGTCCATGTGAAGGACGGCGTCACCGAGGACGAATTTGTCGCCATGCGCACGGCGCGAGATGCTACCTTGGCGATGCCCGAATTGATCATGCCATCGGTGCAGATCAATATCCGCGGCGGTCGCCTACCGGAACCGGAGGATAATGGAGTGAGCTACATCAAGATCCCGGTGAATGCCGTATGACCCTTCCCTTGCTACTCTTGCCGGGATTTCCTGACGCCATGCCGCTTGCAGGACTCGGCGGCGGTATTTTGATCGGCCTCGCCGCAGCCCTCATGTTGCTCGGAATGGGCCGCATTGCGGGTGTCTCCGGAATCGCAGGACGCGCCACCGGCATTAGCGACTCCAGCATGCCGAAATCGAGCGCGTGGCTGTTCCTGCTTGGCCTGCCGCTCGGCGCCCTTCTGGTGGTTGCAGTCAAAGGCAGCTTCGACCCGATCTTTGCAAGTCCATTGACGCTAATCATCGCGGGATTGATTGTCGGGGCAGGAACCAAGCTTGGCAGCGGATGCACCAGCGGTCACGGCGTTTGCGGGATGAGCCGGTTGTCACCGCGCTCTCTCGTGGCGACCGCTACCTTCATGGCTGCCGGCATCGCGACTGTTGCCATCATGAATGCCCTCGGGCTGGAGGTGCTGCGATGAGCATTCGCCAATGGCCCGTCCTCCTCGCGGGAATTCTTTTCGGTGCCGGCCTGACATTGGGCGGAATGACCGAACCTGCGCGAGTACGCGGTTTCCTCGATATCTTCGGCGAATGGGATCCGACGCTGGCCTTCGTGATGGGTGGCGCGGTGATCGTCATGGCCATTGCATGGCTGTTCCAGCCGCGCATGGCGCGTCCCTTGTTCGCTGACGCATTCACCCTGCCCACGCGCCGAGACCTGACCGGCAAGCTGATCGGCGGCTCGGCACTGTTCGGCATTGGCTGGGGTATCGCAGGTCTATGTCCGGGCCCAGGTGTCGCTGCGCTTGCGATAAAGCCTGCATCCGCCGCAATCTTCGTGGCCGCAATGCTGGCAGGCATGTGGCTTATCCGGCTCACGGAAAGGGGCGGCTGATGGACGTTCGCGCTGTCTCGCCAGAATTTGCGGTGGCCCCCCAGATCCAGCAGGAGGATCTCTCCGCCCTGGCCGATCGCGGGTTCGTTACCGTGGTCTGCAATCGCCCCGATGGCGAGGAGCCGGGGCAACCACCGGTAGACCAGATTCGTGCCGCCGCCGAGGCTGCGGGGCTTGCGTTTCATCATATCCCGGTCGCTGGCGGTGCATTTCCCGACGCTTCCATCGCCGCCTTCCGCAAGGTCAGGCAAGAGGCCGAAGGGCCGGTTCTGGCCTATTGCCGATCCGGCACGCGCAGCATCACGCTGGACACGCTGGCCAATCCGGACAACCTATCGCCATCCGAGCGCCTGAACCGTGCCAAAGCTGCTGGCTACGACCTGAGCCCGATGCGCGACACGCTCACCTGAAACCGACTGGAGACCCGCCATGCCCGCTTCGCACACAGTCTTGATCATCGGGGGCGGCGCAGCCGGTATAGCCACGGCATCATCCCTGCTCAAACGCCGCAGCGATCTCGATATTGCTATCGTCGAACCTGCAGATACCCATTCCTACCAACCGGGATGGACCATGGTCGGTGGTGGTATTTTCAAGGCGGAAGAAACGCGTCGCACGATGGAAAGCGTCATGCCTGCGGGCGTGACATGGATCAAGCAGTCCGCGGTCTCCTTCCAGCCCGATCGCAACCAGGTCACCCTGGAAGACGGTTCAGCCGTAACTTACGATGCGCTTGTCGTTGCTCCGGGCATCCGTCTCGCATGGGAAAAAGTGGATGGACTGGAAGACGCGCTCGGCAAGAACGGTGTCACCTCCAATTACAGATATGACCTTGCGCCCTACACCTGGGAACTGGTGCGCAGCCTGAAATCGGGGCGGGCCATTTTTACCCAGCCGCCTATGCCGATCAAATGCGCTGGGGCACCGCAGAAAGCCATGTATCTGTCCTGCGATCACTGGATGCGGAGCGGTGTCCTCGACAACATCGATGTCGAGTTCCGCAATGCGGGCGGAGTGCTGTTCGGAGTTGCCGCCTACGTCCCCGCCTTGATGGACTATGTCGAGAAATACGACATCGCGCTGGAATTGGGCAGCAATTTGATTGCCGTGGATGGTTCGGGGCAAAAGGCAACTTTTGCGACCGAAGCTGGCGAGGTGACATGCGATTTCGACATGCTGCACGTCGTACCCCCGCAGGTTGCTCCGCAATTCCTCGCCGACAGTCCCTTGGCTGGCGAAAGTGGCTTTACCGACGTTGATCAGCACACGCTGCGTCATGTGCGATACGACAATGTCTTCGGCCTTGGCGATGCGGGCGGAATGCCCAATGCCAAGACTGCCGCAGCGGTGCGCAAGCAGGCTCCGGTCGTTGCCGTGAACCTGTTGCGCCAACTCGGCGACAAGAACCCCAAGGCCGGATATGACGGATATGGTTCGTGCCCGCTTACCGTCGAGCGCGGCAAGATCGTGCTCGCCGAGTTCGGATATGACGGCAAGCTGCTGCCGAGCTTTCCCAAGTGGCTGATCAACGGCACACGTCCGCAGCATTTGTCATGGATATTGAAGGCCGACGTGCTGCCGTGGGTCTACTGGAATGCCATGCTCAAGGGCCGGGAATGGCTCGCCAGCCCTAAAGATAAGTCCGCGTCATAAGTATCAGGGCGAATTGATCATGCTCTCCCGCTTTTTTCCGATCCTCGAGTGGGGCCGGACATACGACCGAAACGTCCTGTCGAACGATCTCATGGCGGCATTGATCGTCACGATCATGCTCATCCCGCAAAGCCTGGCCTATGCCCTGCTGGCAGGCCTGCCGCCGGTCGTCGGCCTTTATGCGTCGATCCTGCCGCTGGTCTTTTACGCGATTTTCGGCACAAGCCGCACGCTGGCGGTGGGACCGGTAGCGGTAATTTCCCTGATGACGGCATCGGCGGCGAGCGCGGTGGCCGATCAGGGCACGGCTGCCTATCTTGAAGCGGCCATAACCCTTGCCGCGCTTTCGGGCATCATGCTGGCGATCCTTGGCCTGCTGCGCGCGGGCTTCTTGGCCAACCTCCTGTCCCATCCGGTCATCAGCGGCTTCATCACCGCATCGGGCATTCTGATCGCGACCAGCCAGCTGAAGCATATCCTCGGCATATCTGCAGGCGGCGACAATTGGCCCGCCATGCTCGGATCGCTCGCGCAATCTATCGGCCAGACCAACATATGGACCCTCGCGATTGGCGTATCGGCCACGCTGTTCCTGTTCTGGGTGCGCAAGGGGGCGAAGCCAGCCTTGCAGCGCCTCGGACTGCCGGAGCGTCCTGCCGATATGATCGCGAAGGCTGGGCCAGTGCTGGCAGTCGCACTCACTATACTCGCCGTGCTGGCTTTCGGACTGGGCGAACGCGGGGTAAATCTGGTGGGTGCAATCCCGCAAGGACTGCCGCCTTTTGCCCTGCCCTCCACAGATCTTGCGCTGATTGAAAAGCTGTGGGTGCCGGCGCTGCTGATCTCGATCATCGGCTTTGTCGAAAGCGTCTCGGTCGCACAGACTTTGGCCGCCAAGCGGCGACAGCGAATTTCGCCGGACCAGGAGCTGATCGGGCTTGGAGCCGCCAATGTCGCGAGCGCCTTTTCGGGCGGCTATCCGGTCACCGGCGGCTTTGCCCGCTCTGCGGTAAACTTCGATGCCGGGGCGCAGACCCCTGCTGCCGGAGCCTACACTGCGGTAGGTATTGCACTCGCCACGCTGTTCCTTACGCCGCTGCTGTTCTCGCTCCCGATCGCAACGCTCGCCGCGACGATCATCGTTGCCGTGCTGAGCCTTGTCGATCTCAAGACGCCGGGCCTCTTGTGGCGCTATTCCAAGGCTGATTTCGCTGCGCATATCGCAACAATCGGCATTACCCTGCTCGCTGGGGTCGAACTCGGCGTGATTGCAGGCGTCGCCGTCGGCCTGTTGCTATATCTCTGGCGCGCTAGCCGACCGCATGCAGCGATCGTGGGCCGTGTCCCGGAAACCGAGCACTTCCGAAATGTCGACCGCCACGACGTGTTTACCGTGCCGCATGTCCTGTCGATCCGCGTCGATGAGGCGCTGACCTATCTCAACGCCCGCTGGCTTGAGGAATTCGTACTGGAACAGGTCGCCGATCGCCCCGCCGTGCGTCACGTCATCCTGATGTGCAGCGCGGTGAATGAAGTAGACGCATCTGGGCTGGAAAGCCTCGAAGCGATCAATCATCGACTCGGCGATGGCGGCATCGGGCTGCATTTGTCCGAGGTCAAAGGCCCCGTCATGGACAGGCTGAAGCGCACGCACTTCCTCGAGGATCTGAACGGCAAGGTCTTCCTGTCGCAAGACCGCGCTTTCGCCGAGGTTTCGCGGGACACGGGAGAGCCACCCCCGCCGGTCGATCATTATCTGGCGCGGGGCATGATCTAGACGCTGCCAGCCGGTGCAAACAATTCAACAAACTGGGCTTCGAAAAGGTGTAGGACGCGGTCATGTTTGAACAGCTCGACGCATTGATGCTGGCCCGGATCCAGTTTGCTTTCACGATCAGCTTTCATTTCTTTTTCCCAGCATTCTCCATCGGCCTGGCAAGCTACCTCGCCGTGCTCGAAGGACTGTGGCTGAAGACCGGCAAGCAGGTCTATCTCGACCTGTTCAAATACTGGCTCAAGATCTTCGCCATCGCCTTTGCCATGGGCGTCGTCTCGGGCATTGTGATGAGTTACCAGTTCGGCACCAATTGGTCGGTCTTCTCCGATCTTGCCGGGCCGGTGATCGGGCCGCTGATGGCCTATGAAGTGCTGACCGCATTCTTTCTCGAGGCAGGGTTTCTCGGCGTCATGCTGTTCGGCATGAACAAGGTTGGCAAGAAGCTACACTATACCGCCACTTTGATGGTCGCTTTCGGCACCTTCGTGTCCGCATTTTGGATCCTGTCGGTCAACAGCTGGATGCAGACGCCAACCGGGTTCGAGATGGGCGCGAACGGCCAGTTCCTGCCCGGCCCAAGCTGGTGGGACATCGTGTTCAATCCCAGTTTTCCCTATCGCCTCGTGCACACGGTGATGGCAGCCTATCTCACCACAGCCTTCGTGGTGGGCGGCGTGGGCGCTTGGCACTTGCTGAGGGACAAGGCCGACCCGCACGCCCGCAAGATGTTCTCGATGGCAATGTGGATGGCGGCCATCGTCACCCCGGCGCAGATCGTGGCAGGCGACATGCACGGGCTGAACACGCTCGATCACCAGCCCGCCAAGGTCATGGCGATGGAGGGCCACTTCGAAAGCCACCCAGACGGTGCCCCGCTGATCCTGTTCGGCATCCCCGACAGCGAGGCCAAGACCGTCCGCTACGCGATCGAAATCCCGAAACTGTCCTCGCTGATCCTGCGCCACGATTTCGACGCGCCGATGGACGGGCTGGATACTATTCCGGATAACGAAGAGCCGCCGGTCGGCACGGTTTTCTGGTCGTTCCGGATCATGGTGGGGATCGGTTTTGCCATGCTGGGAATCGGCTTGTGGAGCCTGTTCGCGCGCTACCGCGGGCGGCTGTATGATTGGCCATGGCTGCACCGCGCCGCGCTGGTGATGGCGCCTTCGGGCTTTGTTGCCGTGCTGGCGGGATGGATCACCACCGAAGTCGGTCGCCAGCCCTATGTGATCTACGGCCTGTTGCGCACCGCCGATGCCGCCAGCCCGCTGGACGCCCCCGCCGTGGCAGTATCCTTGCTCGCCTTCATCCTCGTCTACTTTGCGGTATTCGGCGTGGGCGTGTGGTACATCCTGCGCCTGATGAGCAAGCCGCCGCACAGCGGCGAAACCGGCGTGAAACGCGGCGATACCGGACCCATCCGCACCGCCGGCATTACGCCCGGCCCCACGCAGAACCCCGGCCATGACGAGACCTTGCCGACCGAAGAGGAGGACGTTTGATGGACCTTACCGTCATCTGGGCCTTCATCATCGCCTTCGCCGTCTTCGCTTACGTTGTGATGGACGGCTTCGACCTCGGCATCGGAATCCTTTTCCCGACTTTCGAAGTCGGTCGGGAGCGCGACCGGGCGATGAATTCCATCGCGCCGGTGTGGGACGGCAATGAGACATGGCTAGTGCTTGGCGGAGGCGGGCTGTTTGCCGCTTTCCCGCTTGCCTATGCTGTGATCCTGCCCGCCACTTATCCGCTGATCATTGCCATGCTGCTGGGGCTGGTGTTCAGGGGCGTTGCGTTTGAATACCGTTGGCGCGATCCGAACCACCGCCGGCTGTGGGACTTCGCCTTCTCGGGCGGTTCGCTGGTCGCGGCAATGGCGCAAGGGATGACGCTGGGCGCCTTGCTACAGGGGATCGAAGTCGTCGACCGCGCGTACGCCGGAAGCTGGTTCGACTGGCTTACGCCCTACACCCTGCTGTGCGGCCTGGGGGTTGTTGCAGGCTATGCACTTCTCGGAAGCACGTGGCTTATCTGGAAACTGGACGGAGAAGGCCAGGCGCATTCACGCAAGCTCGCCTTGCGCGCTGCTGTGGCAACAATCGTGCTGATGGGCGCGGTGAGCCTCTACAACGTCACGCTCAATTCCGAATATGCCGAGCGCTGGCTGACCGCACCGGAAATCTATTTCGCCGCTCCCGTGCCGATCCTGACTGCCGCCATCGCATTCTCGATGGTGCGCGCAATCACGCGCGACCGTAACAGCAAGCCGTTCTGGCTTGCCATTGCATTGTTCTTCTCCGGAATGGCAGGGCTTGGCGTGACGATGTGGCCCTATGTGGTGCCGCCCGGCGTAACCATCTGGGATGCCGCCGCTCCCGAGCGCAGCCAGGTCTTCATGCTGGTCGGGGTGATGATCACGATGCCGCTGATCATCGCCTACACGGCCTGGGCCTATTGGGTATTCCGCGGCAAGGTGGACGATGAAGGCTATCACTGATGGCCGCGCCGGAAGAACCCGAAGGCCCGTTGTGGAAGCGCCTCGCGTGGATGGCCGCAATCTGGATTGGTAGCGTCACAGCACTCTGGCTGGTCGCGATGATCATCCGGTATTGGCTAGGCGTCGACTGAAACGCGGCTTCCGAACCATTGCGATATCCTCGACTGTGCTGCGTCATCGAGATGCAGGCCAAGCTTGCTGCGCCGCCACAGCGCGTCGTCTGCCCCGGTCACGAACTCCTCGCGCACAAGGTATGCCAGCTCCGCCGCGTAGAGGTCGCCGCCCAGATGTTCGCCCAGATCATCCAGTCGCTGCGCCTCACCAAGGATGCGGCCTAGTCTCGTCCCGTAGGCGCGCGCCAATCGCAGCACGCCGCTGGCGGGGAACCACGGGTATCGCTCCCGCTGATCTGCCACGAATTGATCGAATTCCTGCGGATCGATGTCCCCGCCGGGAAGAGGCTCACTCGCGGTCCAGCCCTGCCCGCCTATCGAGCCGAGCTTCTCGATCGCATGTTCGGCAAGCTTGCGATAAGTGGTGATCTTGCCCCCGAAGATCGACAGGATCGGCGCGCCGCCATCCTTGTCCAGTTCGAAAACATAATCGCGCGTGACCGTGGAATCGTTCGAGGACTTGTCATCATAAAGCGGTCGCACCCCGGCGTAGCTCCACACAGCATCATCGGGCGTGACATCGCGGCGCAGATACTCGTTCACCGCTTTGCAGAGATAGGCCGCCTCCTCGTTCGAAATCGCAATCCCGCCAGCATCCCCGGAAAATGCCTTGTCGGTCGTACCGACAAGCGTGAATTCCCGCTCGTACGGGATGGCGAAAATGATGCGGTTGTCCTTGTTCTGGAAGATGTAGGCGTGATCGCCCTCGAACAGGCTCGGAAAGATCAAATGGCTGCCTTTGACGAGCCGCAGATTGCCGTGTTCCTTGCCCGGTATGGCCTTGCCGAGCAGCGCATCCACCCACGGCCCGGCAGCGTTCACCACGGTTCGCGCCTCGACCTGCCGCGTGCCAGCCAAGTCCTGCACGGTCGCAACCCAACGATCTGCCCTGCGCTCGAGTCCGGTGCATTCGGTATGGGTACGGATGTCAGCTCCGTGTTCACGCGCGTCCATGCAGTTGAGCACAACCAGCCGTGCATCCTCGACCCAGCAGTCGGAATATTCGAAACCGCTTGTCAGGCGATCTTCCAGCACGGTGTCATGCGGAGGCTGGGTCAGATCCACCGATTGCGACGGTGGAAGCAGTTTGCGGCCACCAATATGATCGTAGAGAAACAGCCCCAGCCGCAGCATCCACTTGGGTCGCAGACCCTTGTCATGCGGCAATACGAACCGCAACGGCCAGATGATATGCGGCGCGATGGCAAGCAGTCGCTCGCGCTCGATCAGGCTCTCGCGCACCAGCCGGAATTCGTAGTGTTCGAGATAACGCAGACCGCCATGCACCAGCTTGGTGCTGGACGATGAGGTGTGCTGCGCGAGATCGTCTTTTTCGACCAGCAAGACCTTCGCGCCGCGTCCCGCAGCATCACGCGCGATCCCCGCGCCGTTGATACCACCGCCGATCACAAGCAGGTCGTACAGGTTCGTCTCTTTCAAAGGTCTCGCCTTCCGGTGCTGGAGCTGACCTGTGGCGTGTCGGTATCCGGCGCGTCAAGTTTCACCACTTCACCGGCCAGCCTGTCGACTTCGTCTGCCGAATGGCTGACCAGCAGGATAGGAATGTCGAGAGTATCGCGTATCCGTTCGATCAGCGAGGCAAGCGCTTCGGCACGATCAGGGTCGAGCGAGGCCAGCGGTTCGTCGAGGAGCAGGAAGCGTGGAGCTGAGAGAAGCGCGCGTGCGATAGCGACACGGCGGGTCTCGCCGCCTGATAGGGTGGCGGGCCAGCGCCCAAGCAGGTCCTCGATCTGGAGCAATCCGGTGACATTGCTGCGCGTTATCCAGCGCTCGGCAGGGGCCGCCAGCTTTTCACCATAGGCCAGATTACCCTCCACTCGCAGGTGTGGGAAAAGGCGGGCGTCCTGGAACACGTACCCCGCGCGCCGCTTTTCGGGCGCGATGTCGCAGTGAGTACTGGAATCGAACAGGAAATTACCGGCCACCGCAATCCGGCCAGAGCTGGGTTTGAGAAGGCCTGAGATGGCGTTGAGCACGCTCGTCTTTCCCGCACCGGACGGCCCAACCAGCGCCGTCAATTTCGCGCCGGATGCAAAGGCACAGGCGATCCGCCGCTCGCCCAAGGTCAGCTCGATGTCGACATCAAAGGACATGTGCGCGGCTCCCTTGCGAGCGGCGGACCAGCCATTCGGAGACCATCAGCGCGCCGAGCGACAGGATGATCGAGATCACCGCAAGTCGGGCGACTGCATCCTCGTTTCCCGGCACCTGCAGCCCGCTATAGATTGCCAGTGGCAAGGTGCGCGTTTGTCCTTCGATGTTGGCGGCAAAGGTGATCGTCGCGCCGAATTCGCCGAGCGAACGGGCGAAGCCGAGCATTGCTCCCGCCGCAATGCCGGGCAGGCTGAGCGGCAGGGTGATCGTGAGGAACGCCCTGAAAGGTGAAGCGCCCAACGTCCGGGCCGCCCCGACCAGTCGCCGGTCCACCGCCTCTATGGACAAGCGCATCGCGCGCACCATCAGCGGCAGGGCCATGACCGCCGCGGCTATGGCTGCTCCCAACCAGTTGAAAACCAGGGTGATCCCGAATGCCGCCTCGAGCCATGCGCCGACTGGACCATTACGCCCCAGCACGATCAGCAGCAGCCAACCCGTTACGACCGGCGGCAGCACAAGTGGCAAGTGGATCGCCGCATCGAGCAGCATCCCTCCCGGAAACCGCCGCCGGGCGATCAGCCATGCCAGCGCATAGGCAATCGGCAACGTCACAAGCACCGCAACGAGACTGACCCGCAAGGACAGGGCGATCACCGCCCATTCGGCTGTCGAGAGGATCACGGCGCCATCTCGTATGGGATAAACCCGTGAGCGGCATAGATATCGTGCGCGGTGGAGCTGGAAAGGAACTGCAGGAAGGCATCGGTTTGCGGGTGCCGCGCAGAAGACAAGCGGGCGGCGGGGTAAACAATCTCCGGCGTGTCGCGGAAGTCAAATGTATCCACGATATGCACGCTGCCGGATGCTTGCGCATCGGTTGCATAAACTATCCCGAAGCGTGCCTCGCCAGCCTCTACCAATGCAAGAGCGGCGCGGACATTCTCGGTTGGAACTATACGGTCCATTATCGCGTCCCACAGGCCCAGCGCGCCCAGCGCCGCGCGACCATAGCGGCCCGCCGGAACAGATTGCGGATCGCCCATCGCCAGCCGCCCGCTGCCCAGCACTCGCAAGCTTTCGGTTATCGAACCCTTGCTGTCTGCCGGACTGGCCGCGATCAGGACAAGCGCATTGCCAACAAGCACCCGCCGCGTTCCAGATTCGACCAAATTGCGCTCGGCAAGCCAATCCATCCATGCGGTATCGGCTGTGATGATGATGTCTGCCGGAGCCCCGCGTTCCGCCTGCCGCACCAATGCCGCTGTCCCCGCGAAGGAAAGTGCCGGACGTTCATGGCCATCGCCCTCCCACGCATCCGCCACCGCTTCCAATGCTTCCTGCATGCTCGATGGTGCCAGCACGGTTGGACCATCAGGCTCGCCTGGAGCGCAGGCGGAAAGCATGAGGGCGAACAGCAGGCCCGGCAGCAGTTGCGCAAGGGAATAGAGGGGCCGCATCGGCGGGACTGTAGTTTGGGGCACGAAAGCCGTCCAGCGCCGCGCTAACTGTCCTCGTGAAAGGCTGCGGGCTTGTCGCGCCCGGCGCGGATCATGAATTCGGTTGCCCGGCGTACCGGGATCATCAGCACGCAGCGCACTCCTTCAGGATCGAAATCCAGTTCTACTGGATGGCGCAATTCATGCGCAACAATACGCTCGATCAAATCGGTGCCGAACCCGCGAGTGCGTTCCTGCGAAACAGGCGGCCCGCCCCGCTCGAGCCATTCCACCCGAACGGTCGTTGGGTCTACGAGCTTCCAGTTGATCGAAACAGTCCCTTCCGATTGGCTCAGCGCACCATATTTGGCAGCATTTGTGGCGAGTTCATGAATTGCGAGCCCCAGTGAAAGTGCATCGTTGGGCGCTAACTCCACGGCTGGTCCGGTCATTTCCACCCTTCGGTCGGCTCCATGCGCATAGGGCAACAATTCAGCCTCCAGCACGGCCTCTACAGGGGTCGAGCCCCAGTCCGATTGCGTCAGCAAGTCATGCGTGGCTGAAAGAGCCCTGATACGTCCGTCGAGCGAGTTCGCGAAATCCTCTACCTTGTCCGCGCGGCGACGCGTCAGGGCGATGATCGAAAGGACATTGGCAAGTGTATTCTTGACCCGGTGGTTGAGTTCCCGGGTAAGCGAATTACGGATCGAAGCCTGTTCCTCGAACCATGCGAGCGATGCCTCATCTTCCTGCGCCTGCTGGGTGAGCATCCGTACCAGCAGCATCAGGAGTGCAGCAACCAGCAGCCCAAAGATAAGCGTCGCCATCGACAGGCCAGATAGGCCGGGCGCGGCGCGCGAACTGGTAACGAGAACCCACGGGTTATTGGCAATGGTCAGGTTCTGGCGGACCTGTTGCAAGCCGTCCATGTCGGCGTTTGCGGCGAAAGTGCTTGCGAGCAGGGATTGCGGGTCCGGCTCCCCATCGTACAGTTCCACCCCGAACGCGCCGACGTCCTCCAGCGCGAGGGCACTCTGCAGGAAATCGGTGGCGTTGAACGGACTGTAGATGAACCCCTTGAGAGCTCGTCCACCAGCGCTCGCTTCGAACACGGGCATATAGACCAGGAATCCGGGCGATCCCCCAGACCCCTCCTGCCGCAAGACGATCTTGTCGGTGGCCGTGGGGCGTGCGCTGCGCTCAGCCTCCTGCATCGCGGCGCGGCGTGTAGGTTCGGAAAACATGTCGAAGCCCAAGGCACGGCGATTGCGCTCGGTATCGGGCTGCAGATAGGTCACCGGGATTGAATAGGGCTGGCTCCCGTCGGGCTGGGGGTAAAGCTCGTAACTGCCCACACCCAGTTCGGCAGCCTCGGCGTTGAACTCTTCGACCTGCGAGGGCGTGACAACTTTCGCCCATCCAATCCCTTCCGCACCGCGGTAGTCGGCATCAAGCCGCAATTCCGACACAAACCGGCGGAAATCATCGGCCGGGACTTCATCCATGGTGGAAAGGAGCGCGGCGCCCGCGCGCAAATAGGCACTGCTGGCATTTGCTCGTCGCTCGAGCGCCGACGCGATTGCAACCGAGCGAGCGTTAAGCTGCGCCTCGTCACGCTGCGCCTCACCGCGTTCGATGGCAAAAATGCTGAGCACCGTGATCGCGGCGATGAGGCAGAAGATGCCGAGCGGCATGCCGCGCGGGTAGCGCAGCAGCCACCGCTTCGTCCTGCTCCTTCGGCCCGTCTGCTGCTGCAAAAAATCACTCCTCGGCTGCGGGTGCAACCGCCGCTATGGCCCCTTAATCACCAGACAAATCGCGTCAATGCAATCGGCCCGGCGCACAAAACGTGTTATGCGGGGAACCGGATGAGCAGCGTTTCGTTCCAAAACTACGCTCTGGACAATAATATTTAGTGGCCCTCCGATTGAACTTTGCTTCAGGACAGGGCCAGCGACGGGAAAAAGCAAGAACACATGGCATCCGACAAGGACGACAAAATGGCAACGACGCCGGCCAAGAAGGCTGAAGGCTGCGGCGCTGGTGAAGCGGATTGGACCTCCGGGCTCAAACGCCTGTACGATAGTGTGCTGGACGAACCATTGCCCGATAGTTTCAAGGACTTGCTCTCGAAGCTGGACGAAAACGGGGCCAAATGAGCAAACAGGCAACCAAGCGAGAGCTGCCCGAGCGCAGCGAAGCGGACAAGCACGCCTTCAAGCGGGAGCTGACCGAGGTCGTACCGCATCTGCGCGCATTCGCACGCGGTCTTTGTGGGCGTCCCGACATGGCCGACGATCTGGTGCAGGAAGCATTGCTAAAGGCTTGGGCAGCGCAGCAACGCTTCGAACCGGGTACATCGATGCGCGCATGGACATTCGTGATCCTGCGCAACGCCTATCTCACCGACATGCGTCGCAACCGCTTTCGCGGTGAGTATGATGAAGGCGTAGCCGAACGGATCCTGACGGCACCGGCTGGCCAGGAAGAACCGATCCACCTGTCCGACTTGCACCGAGCCTTGCTGACCTTGCCGCCCGAAAGGCGCGAGGCACTTTTGCTCGTTGGAGCGGGCGGATTTTCCTACGAAGAGGCAGCCAATATCTGCGGCTGCGCAGTTGGCACGATCAAGAGCCGGGTGGGCCGCGCACGTGCCGCGCTGTCCAGCATGATCGAGGATGGCGATATTCCCGACCGGGCACTCACCGATCCGGCGGCACACCGTGCGATCCTGGAGGAACTGGATGAAGTCGCGGCCGGGCGTGGCGAAGCGGCGGCAACGAACAAGTAATCCGCCATCGGCGCGGGGGCAACAGGGACAGGAACCGCGTAGATGATCGCGTCTGGAGACAATTCCGAAACCAGCTCTCCGGACCAGCCGGAAACGAGTCCGCTTACATTTGCCGCGCAGGAAGTGCGGCTGATTTCCGCATTGGTCATGCTGCTAACCATCGGCCTGTTCCTCGCCTTGCCGTTCGTATTGTCGATCGGTTCGGTGGTGTTCCTGCCGCTTTTCGGCGGTGTTATTCTCACCATCATCCTCTCGCCACTGGCAGACAAGCTGGCGGGATGGGGCATTCCCAACTTTCTCGCCTCGCTTCTCGCGCTGCTGGTCTTTTTCGCGATTCTGGCACTGGCTTTGATGGCCGTCTTTACTCCTGCCATATCGCTCTATGACGAAATCCCCGACATGGCCCGGCAAGTGGGTGCCCATTTCAGCGATCTGCAGATGACATTTGCCTGGGTTGGCGAACTGAACAGCCAGCTGGCGGCCTTGACCGGTGATGGGGAACAGCAAGTGGTGCTGGCTGGACCGACCATGCTCGAACAGCTGGCCTTTGCCACGCCAACCGTACTGCTCGAATTGTTGCTCACCTTTCTCCTCGCATTCTTCATGATCGAGGCGCGCGTGCGAATGCGTCGCCGCCTGCTGCTCGAGCGCCAGCAGGTAGGTGCCAGCCTCAAGGCGGCACGGGCGATGCGCGAAGTGCAGGACAGGGTGGCGGCCTATATCCTGACTGTCGGCCTCATCAATACGGGCGTTGGCATTGTGGTGGCCCTGGGTGCTTGGGCATTGGGCATGGATGCGCCGATCATGTGGGGCGGGCTTGCCGCACTTCTCAACTTCGTCCCCTATATCGGCCCGCTGCTGATGGTGGTGCTGCTAGGGCTGTTCGGACTTGGTTCGGCGGATTCTGTCCTTGTCGGGCTGATCCCCGCGGCAGCATATTTCGGTCTGCATACGATCGAAGCCAACGTGGTAACGCCAAGCGTTCTTGGCGCGCGCTTCACGATGAACCCGATCGCCATCCTGCTGGCACTGTCATATTTCGGCTGGATCTGGGGCGTAGCCGGAGCCCTGCTTTCGGTCCCGATCCTGCTGACATTGACCGCGCTGGTCGATCATCTTGGAAGGCCCAATATCATCGGCTTCATCTTCGGCGAGCCGCTGTTCGCCACCAACGTCCTCGACTTGCAGAACGAGGACTGACCAAACGACAAAGGCCCGCATCCCACCGGGATACGGGCCTTCGACAAACTTCTGGATCGCCAGATCAGGCGGAATATGCCCAGACCGAACCGCGTTCGAGATTGTCGGCAGCGAAGTCCCAGTTCAGGTGATCGTCCACCACAGCCGAAAGATAGCTGGGGCGCGCGTTCTGGTGGTCGAGATAATAGGCGTGTTCCCACAGGTCGATCACGAGCAGCGGATTGCCGCCCTGGTCGACAAGCGTATCGGCATCGTGTGTATCGGTGACTTCGAGCTTGCCGCCCTTTTCGACTAGCCAGACCCAGCCGCTGGCGAAATGGCCGGCGCCCTTGCTCTTGAGCAGGTCCTTGAGTTCGGTGAGCGAGCCGAAGCATTCCTCGATCTTCGCAGCCAGCTCGCCGGTCGGGCCGGTGCTCTGCGGGGCGAGCGAGTGCCAGTAGAAGCCGTGGTTCCAGACCTGCGCAGAATTGTTGAACAGACCCTGGTCGCTTCCGCGCGAGGCGGCGACAACGTCTTCCAGCGACTTGTTCGCAAGGTCCGTGCCTTCGACGGCGGCGTTGGTCTTGTCGACATAGGCCTGGTGGTGCTTGCCATGATGGTAGCTGAATGTTTCAGCCGTAATCGCCGGAGCGAGTGCTTCTGCATCATAGGGCAAGGGCATAAGTGTGAAAGCCATGGGTCTGCGTCCTTCCTGAGTGTGAAAATCGGGTCCTGCCTAGGCAACGCCCAAAGCGCGGTGAAGTTGCATGTACGTCCCGTATAATAGGATGCAACCCTGCCGACCAGCTTGACGCGTGACAATACGGGCGCAAGGCGGCATTGAGAGCACGCAAGCTTATCGCGGCAAGAGAGATTTATGGGACGCACCTATTTCGGCACAGACGGCATTCGCGGCCGTGCCAATGGCAAAAAACTGAACGCCGCTATTGCCATGAAAGTCGGGCAGGCCGCCGGGCGCCACTTCCTGCGCGGCGATCACAAGCACCGCGTGGTGATCGGCAAGGACACGCGACTGTCGGGATACATGATGGAGAACGCCTTGGTCGCGGGCTTCACCAGCGTCGGCATGGACGTGATCATGACCGGCCCCTTGCCCACTCCGGCCGTCGCCCTGCTCACCCGCGAAATGCGCGCCGATATCGGCGTGATGATATCTGCCAGCCACAATCTGTTTCCCGATAATGGCATCAAGCTGTTCGGTCCCGATGGCTTCAAGCTTTCCGATGCGGACGAGGAAGCTATCGAGCGTGCCATGGAAGAGGACCAGCCGCTGGCCGAAGGCGACGCCATCGGCCGGGCGCGGCGGATCGAGGATGCGCGCGGACGCTACATCCACGCGGTCAAGCGTTCGCTGCCCGAAGATGTGCGGCTCGACGGGCTCAAGATCGTCGTCGATTGCGCGCATGGCGCTGCCTACAATGTTACCCCGACCGCATTGTGGGAGCTGGGAGCGAAGGTCATCGCAATGGGTGTCGAACCAAATGGCCGCAACATCAATGACGGCGTCGGTTCGACCGATCTCGATGCCATCAAGGCCCGTGTGGTAGAGGAAGGCGCCGACATCGGCATCGCGCTCGATGGCGATGCCGACCGCCTGATCGTGATCGACGAGAAGGGCCAGAAGGTCGATGGCGACCAGATCATGGCGCTCATCGGTTCGCGCTGGGCCAAGGACGGGCGGCTCAAGGGCGGCGGCGTGGTCGCGACGATCATGTCCAATCTCGGGCTCGAACGCTTCCTTGAGGCGCAAGGATTGTCGCTCATCCGCACCAAGGTCGGTGATCGCTACGTGCTCGAAGCGATGAAGGCGGGCGGATATAATGTCGGCGGAGAACAGTCAGGACATATGATCCTGCTCGATCACGCGACCACGGGCGACGGCACGATTGCGGCGTTGCAAGTACTCGCCGCGCTGGTGCGGACGGGCAAGCCGGCGAGCGAGCTCCTGCACCTGTTCGATCCGGTCCCGCAGCTTCTCAAGAATGTTACCTACGACGGCAGCGACCCGCTGGAAGTCGAGAGCGTGAAAGACGCGATTGCCGCGGGCAAGGGGCAGCTTGGTGGCAGTGGCCGCGTCGTCATTCGCAAATCGGGGACCGAGCCGGTTATCCGCGTAATGGCCGAAGGCGATGACGAAACGCTCGTCACAAGCGTAGTCGACGATATTTGCGCAGCAGTGGAGAAGGCCGCCTGATGCTGGAAATGCGGCCAGATTGCGAGCGGTGCGGGTCAGACCTGCCCGCGCATTTGCCGGGCGCTTTTATATGCAGTTTCGAATGCACCTTCTGCGCCACCTGCTCGCACGATCTTGACGACACTTGCCCCAATTGCGGAGGCGAAATGCTCGACAGGCCGACGCGCCGCGGGGTCGCGCTGGAGAAGAACCCGGCCAGCACGAAACGCCGCTTCACCGGATGAGTGCGCGCCCTCCCCGCATCCTAGCCATCGCCGGGTCGGACAGTTCGGGCGGCGCGGGCATACAGGCCGACATCAAGACCATCACAATGCTCGGCGGTTATGCGATGACCGCAGTTACCGCGCTTACTGCGCAAAACACCCGCGGTGTGCACGGTGTTGAAGCGATGGCGCCCGATTTCGTCGCCGCGCAAATCGATGCCTGCCTAGAAGACATCGGTGTCGATGCGGTGAAGATCGGCATGATTGGCAGCGCCGACATTGCTGAAGTGGTGGCTGATCGTCTGGAAGACCTGCCCTGCCCCATCATCTTCGATCCGGTCATGGTTGCGACCAGCGGCTCCGTACTGGCGGACCCCGCTACCATCGAAGTGTTCGAGTGGCTTATGGAGCTGGCCACGCTGACAACACCCAATGTTCCCGAACTTGAGGCTTTGGGCGGCGCGGCGGGAATGGCCGAACGACAAATTGCCTATCTCGCCAAGGGAGGTGATGCAGACGGTCCGATGGTGGAGGACCGCCTCGTGCAGCCTGGCAGGGAAGATGTCGTGTGGAATGAAGCGCGCATCGTGACCAAGCACACTCACGGCACCGGCTGCACCCTGTCCAGCGCAATCGCTACGCATATGGGGCATGGGTTGCCGCTTGAAGACGCCGTGGCGCAGGCCCGCAAATTCGTACGGGAGGCGCTGAAAGCCGCGCCCGGTTTTGGTTTTGGAAATGGCCCGCTGGGCCATCAGGCGGCTCGTTAAGTCCGATTCAACTCAGCGGAATACGATTGTCCGCGCGCCGTTCAGGAACACGCGCCGCTCCGCCGTCCAACGCACTGCACGGGCCAGTACGCGCGCCTCGATATCGCGCCCTATCTGGGCAAGCTCCTGCTCATTCGCGCGGTGGTCGACGCGTTCGACATCCTGCTCGATAATCGGACCTTCATCGAGATCGCTGGTCACGAAGTGCGCGGTCGCTCCGATCAGCTTCACGCCGCGATCGTGCGCTTTCAGGTAAGGCCGCGCGCCTTTGAAGCTGGGCAGGAAGCTGTGGTGGATATTGATGCACTTGCCGGCCAGTTGGTCGACAAGCCGAGGTGAAAGCACCTGCATGTAACGGGCGAGGACAAGATAATCCGAACCTGATGACCGGAAGATGGAAAGCATTTCGGCTTCCTGGTCTTCGCGACGTTCGGGATCAACCGGCAGATGATGATAGGGCACACCGTGCCATTCGCTCAGATCGCGCAAGTCCGGGTGGTTCGAGACGACCCCGGCTACGTCAATCGGCAGGTTTCCGGTCTTCCAGCGGTGCAGAAGATCGTTGAGGCAATGGCTACCCTTGGAAACCGCGATGAGCAGGCGCGGCGTGTGCGATGACGGCAGCAATTCCCAATCCAGGTCGAACTCGCGGGCAATCGGGGCGAACCCGTCGCGCAATTCGTCGAGAGACGCCGGAAAACCTTCCCCTGCCGGTTTGAATTCCAGCCGCAGGAAAAAAGTCCCTGCATCAAGGTCGGCATATTGCTGGCTGTCGAGAATGAAGCCGTCGATCCGTGCAAGATGCCCGGTAACCGCCGCAACGATGCCAACGCGATCGGTGCACGACAAGGTCAGGATATAGGAATCACGAGCGATGGAAGTTGTCATGATCTTGTATCGGCCTCGCGCCTAGCGCTTCAGGTCGTAGAACCCTGCAATCGCGGCCCACGCGTCTTCCGCCGTTTCGCACCATGTGATGAGGTCGAGGTCGGACTTCGAAATCGTGCCTTCTTCGGCAATCGCGTCGAAATTGACGACACGGCTCCAGAAGTCCTTACCGAACAGCAGGATCGGGATTGGTTTCATCTTGCCAGTCTGGATCAGAGTCAACAGTTCGAAGAACTCGTCGAACGTGCCAAAACCGCCGGGGAACACCGCCACCGCGCGGGCGCGCATGAGGAAGTGCATCTTGCGTAGCGCGAAATAGTGGAACTGGAAGCTGAGATAGGGTGTCACATAAGGATTGGGTGCCTGCTCATGCGGCAACACGATGTTGAGCCCGATGCTCTCGGCCCCGGCATCGCTCGCGCCCTTGTTGGCCGCCTCCATGATCGACGGGCCGCCGCCCGAACACACTACGAACTGGCGATGTCCGTCTTCGATGATGGCCTTCTCACCTGCCAGCTTCGCCAGATTATAGGCTTCCTGGTAGTATTTCGATTTCGCCGCCAGATTGCGCACGATCAGCGCCTCGTCGTCGGGCAGGTTCTCCGCCTGCTTGAGTGCTTCTTCACATGCTTCGGGCGGCGGGATGCGGGCGGAACCGTACATCACCAGCGTCGAGCCGACGCCTGCTTCTTCGAGCAACATCTCCGGCTTGAGCAATTCGAGCTGAAAGCGGACCGGGCGCAATTCCTCGCGCAGCAGGAAATCGGTGTCGCGGAATGCCAGCTTATAGGCCGGATGCATGGTTTGCGGAGTTTGCTCGGGTAGCGAGTCCGCGAATTTCGCTTCGCTATCGGCATGGTAGAAGCGGTGTTCGGTCAGTCCGCATTCGTCAGCATTGTCTTCGGCGCTCACTCAACTCTCCTGAAAGGTCTATTGCTTGGCCCTAGAGCGCGTTGGCGATGTTGGAAAGCCCGGCGGATAGAGACTTTGCCATCCACCGCCGGAATGTGTGCGTTACGATGGCGGCAGGGGATTTACCGTGCGACCGTCTACCCGCACCTCATAATGCAAGTGCGGGCCGGTAGAACGCCCTGTCGAACCGGACCTGCCGATAAACTCGCCCTCGCGCACCGACTGGCCCGGAACCACCGCGATGGACGAAAGGTGCGCATAGCGGGTCTGGACACCACCTGGATGATCGACTGTAACCAGCAAACCGTATCCGCCTTGATAACGTGCCGTGCGCACTTCGCCCTCGGCAGTGGCGACGACGGGCGTTCCGGTGGCGACCGCGAGATCGATGCCGCTATGCGACGATCCGCGCCCGCTGATCGGGTGGATCCTGTAGCCATAGCGGCTGGTCAGCCGGACGCGCGAAACCGGCAGCCGTACCGGTATCGCGCCTCCACTATCTGTCCCATAGGGGCGGATCGCGGAAAAGCGGACATTGACCATGCCGTTCTCATCTTCAGAGCGAACAGCATAGCGCCTTGCGCCGGCGACCGTGTGGAAACCGACGCTGACACGGTTGTTTGCCACCCCGCCCTGCCTGTCTGGTGAACCTATAACCGTGATCGCTGGTCGAGAGACTGGTGCAGCGGCCGGTTCGGCCTGTGTTTCGGCAGCGGTCAGTTCCTGAGCGGCGGAAGCCGAGGGTACACCAACACAGAGGATGGCGGCTCCGATGCCGGCCAGTAGTCTCGATCTTTGCCCCATGGTCTCGCCTCCCCCCGGTGCTTGCCAGTGGGCTATATTGCTCTTCAATCCGATGAAAATCCAGTTGTCTTTGCAGAGCCAGTTTTGCCAACCACTACTGGTGCAGCATTCGTCCTGCAGAACTCATTCAACAATTGGCCCTCCACCGATAACTTGTTCCATTGCTGGAAACCTCGCCGCAGACTGTTGATAAGAGACAGCTATGGGGTAGGTGACAATTAGTTAACCCTGATGTAAAACTTGCAACAACAGGGGTACGCGCTGCACTGTATTGCGGCATTAAACGGGGGTTTCAGCACACATGGTCGCGGCCGCGCCTTTTGATTTCTCATACGTGGTCAAGGCCGAAGAACTACTTTCCCTCAATTACCTGCCTGACGATCATCCGCAGCCTGTCCACGTCGAATGGATCAATCGCGCGACCGATCGCGTCATGTCTCCTTCCACCGTTGAACAATTGTTGCGCACGCTGCATTTGCCCCAGGCTTCGGCCAGTGTCCTGCAACTGCGGGAGACATCGGGCCTGCGCGCCAGCTTTGCTACCGAGCGGGAGCGCAACGATTTCGCGCGCATGTTCATGCAGGCATCGGCAGACGAAACCGCTGACAGGGCGCACCTTGTTACTGCGATCTTCCCTTCTCCCGAAGTGGCGACGCAAATGGCAGACCGCCTGGTCGATGCAGGCATTCCCAGGGAGCATATCTCCTTGTTGTGGCGTTCTCCGCTGGGTCCAGAGGGCGCAGTGTCCAGGGTTGAAGGGCACAGCACTTCGAAAGTTTTCGCAACTGTCTCGGGCGGCGGCATTGCCGGTGCCGCGGTCGGCGTAGCCGTGCTCTTGATACCGGGAGTGGGGCCGGTTGCTGCTGCTGGGGCCGTACTGGCGTCGGCTTACTCGGCAGTGGCCACAGCGAGCGGCATCATCGGCGCGACCGGTGCTGCCATGGCAACCATGCTGAGCGACCGGGATGTGGATGACTTTGCTGAAAACCATATTGAACGGCAGTTCAGGCACGGCAAGGCTTTCGTCGCAGTCAAACTCGATCAGGGGCCAATGACGCGCGAGAAAATTTCGGCTTTGCTGGAGCAAAACGAGGGCCGGTGCATTGAATAGATGAGGGGGCGACAACTAACGGAGTCATAAAATCCCTCGTTGCATAACCACATATTTACCACTTGATCCGATTGTAGCGGCATGACCCAAAGTCGCTCCAAGATCGTCCGCTTCATCCTCCGCTCGGTTGCGCTGCTGATTGCGCTCAACGAGATCCGCGGGCTCATCCTTGCCGCGCCGGTCTTCTACGCCATGTACCAGGCAGGCGGTTCGCTGATGGCAATCTGGCTTGGCATCAGCTCGCTGCTGGGTATCGCTGCCTCAGTCATAATTCCGATGTTCGCAGTAAAACGACTCGAAGCGAAATTCGCCCCGGCGGTTTCTTGACAATAGGCCAAAGGCGCATTGCAATCGCGTCAATTGTATATTTGCGACATTTAGGGCGTTTTTGAGCAGCCCGTCTTCGGTTCACTCCCACTTTCCGAATCACTTCACAACGTTTGCGACTCGGTAACTTCCCGAGTCGCGCCGAGTCGTGCGTTTTCCGTTCCGATCTGGCGCAGTTCAGAACATGGTTAATTTCCTGTTAAGCATTATGTTTAGGGTTTTAGGCTCATAACCCATTGGAAATCGGAGATGTTTTTTCCCGAGTTTAAGATTCGTTGATTCCCCACCCGATTTTACAGACCATTGTTGGCGTCGGAGGGGGCAAGTTCCTCAACGCCATAACTGATCGACACGCTTCGGACAGGGGGATTGGCGGCAGGGGTTCTACCTCAGGCAATTTGTGGGATCCGGAAATAGATGCCGGGCCATTTGGTTGAACAACTGAAAATGAGAGAATCAACATGAAAACTTTCCTGAAAAACTTCATTGTAGACGAATCGGGTGCCTCGGCAGCTGAATACGCACTGATCATCGCCGTTGTCGGCGTCGGCATCGGTGCAGCAGCACTTGCCCTGGGCAACAACGTTGAAGCTGCCGTCGGTGGCGCTGCCAACGATGTTGACAACTGCAACCAGTCGAACGACGCACCGGATGCGACTTTGGCCTCTGCACAATATACTGGTGCTGAGTGTGATGCTGGCGGCGGCGGCACTGCCTAAGTTGACCCAAAACGGGCCCCCGCGAGATTTTTCTCGCGGGGGCTCTTTTTTTTTGTTAAGCTAAATCAACAATTCACTTTCTGGGGGGAAAGTAATGGGGGGCAGAAATTTAGCGATTCTCGCGATTGCCGTAGTGCTCGGCATCATCGCAGTCGTATTGGCCAATGCCTGGTTTTCCGGAGTGGAGGAACGCCAGCAGCAAGTGGCCGAAGAGCAACAACTAACCCGTATCGTCGTCGCCACGCAGCCGCTTGAATTCGGCAGCCCACTGACGACCGAAAACCTCAGAATGCAGAATTTCCCCGCGGCATCCGTGCCGGTGGGTTCCTTCACCAGTATCGAACAGGCGATGAATGGCGGGCGCGTCGCGCTGCGGCCGATCGTTCCCGGCGAACCCGTTCTGGCCGACAAGGTCAGCGGCGCGGACGGGCGCGCAGTGCTTTCCGCCCTGCTGCCAGACGGTATGCGGGCGATCTCCATCCCCATCGGTGCAGTTACCGGCGTTTCAGGCTTCGTGCGGCCGGGCGATATTGTCGATATCATCCTCACCCGACAAATTCCCGGACCGGGTGCAAACCAAGAAGACGTGATGAACGATGTCATCATGGAAGGCGTGCCGGTGCTTGCGATCGATCAGGTTGCCAGCGACCAGGCGACAGCACCAAGCGTGGGCCGCACCGCCGTTGTCCAGGTTGACACATATGGCGCGCAGAAGCTGATCCTTGCCGACAGGCTCGGCAGGCTGACACTCGCGCTGCGCAATGTCGAAAACCAGGAACCGGGCGCGCTGACCACGGTGACCGCGCGCGATCTCGGCACTACGAGCATTTATCTCGCGGGTCGCGGCAACAACAACAACCAGACACCTTCGGCCGCATCACCCCCACCCGTGATCATTGCACCGCCGGGATATGGCGCGCCCGCGCCGCAACCGGCGGCCGCACCACCAAGACCTACGGGGCCGACAATGTCGATTATCCGCGGCACTGAATCGACCGAGTATCCGGTCGGTCGGCAAGGGGGACGCTGAAAATGACCAGACTTAAAGCTTTTTTCGCACTGGCCGCTTTTGCCGCCCTGTTCGGCGCCAACCCGGCCATCGCTCAATACGATACCGACTACGGACTTCATGCCGGCGAATTGATCGTGCCGATCAACAAGAGCCAGGTCGTCACCACCAGCGAACGGATCGACCGCGCGATGGTCGGCAATGCCGATATCGCTGATGTGCTGCCAATCTCGGAACGCTCTATCTACGTGCTCGGCAAATCGCTCGGCACGACCAGCCTTACGCTTTATGACCGCAATAACCGCGTGATCGCAGTGATGGATGTGTCCGTCGGCCCCGATGTCGACGGTATGCGCCGCCAGCTCCAGCAATTGCTGCCAGGCCAGCCCATTGAAGTGGGCCTATCCAACGGCTCGCTGGTGCTTTCGGGCACGGTGGACGATCCGGGCGCTGCCGACCGCGCGACCCGCCTCGCCAGCGCCTATGCCGGTGAGCGGGTCATCAATTTGCTCGGTATGGGGGCAAGCCAGCAGATCATGCTCGAAGTGCGCTTTGCCGAAGTCAGCAGGACGGTTGGCGAGCAATTGGGCGTTGGTGGCTTCGGAAGCAATACCAGCGGAGATTTCCGTGCGGCCATCGGCAGTGGTGCGAGCGCGACACCAGGTCCCGACGGTTCGACAGTCTTGGGTATCGGTTCCATCACCGATGCATTCGGTGTCTTCGGCGCGCTATTCGAACTGGGGGACCTCAGCGTCGAAGCCTACCTCGACACGCTCGAGCGCAATGGCCTCTCGCGCACCCTGGCAGAACCGACGCTTGTTGCCTTGTCCGGCGAAAGCGCATCGTTCCTCGCCGGCGGTGAATTCCCGGTTCCGGTGTCGCAAGGCGGCAATGACGGCAACAATGCCATCACCGTGCTGTTCAAGCCCTTTGGCGTCAGCCTGGCGTTCACACCTACCGTGCTCGGCAATGGTGTGATAAACTTGGTGGTCGAGCCCGAAGTAAGCTCTATCGATCCGAGCGCGTCGGTGACCGTCAACGGCCTGACCGTACCAGGCCTCCAGACGCGCCGCGCCCGTACCACTTTGGAGGTGCGCGATGGTGAAAGTTTTGCGATTGCCGGCCTTCTGCGTGACGAAACGCAGACTACCGTGAACCAGCTGCCGCTCCTCGGTTCCCTGCCGATCATCGGCTCGCTGTTCCGCTCGACCAGCTACCAGCGCGGAGAGACTGAACTGCTGATCGTGGTGACGCCGCGACTCGTGCAGCCGATCCGCCCTGACCAGGTGCGCATGCCGACAGACCGCGTGCCCGCACCCAGCGTGGCGGACGTGCTGCTGAATGGCGACATTTACCAGCCGCAGGACCTGGCACCCGCCGCTCCTGCGCCTCAAATCGATCAGACCGAAGGATCCGACTATGAATATTAAGAAGGGTTCCATCGCCGTTTGCGCCGCGAGCGTCCTGCTTGCCGGTTGCGCGAGCACCTACAGCGCGAAATCGGGCTTTTTCGATCCCGAGGACTTTGGCGAAGCCAACCGTCAGACCTTTGCCGCGCAGGTGGTCAATCCCGATCCGGTGTATACCAAGCCTATCGAAACCAGCGCCGAGTCGGCAGCTGCGGCGGCAGAGCGCGTTCGCACCCGAACCGTTATCCAGCCCCAAGCTGAAGGTACTACCTCGATTGGCAGCGGTGGCGGCGGATAGACGGAGGCTCCAATGTCCCTGCGTACCAACTTTCTTACGAATGAGAATGGTGCAGTCGCAGCGACCTATGCGATTGCCATCACCGGCCTCGTAATCGTCGCCGGGGCGGCGTTTGATTACAACCGCCTGATGGCGCTCGATTCCGAAATGCAGACTGCCGCTGATAATGCCGCGCTCGCTGCGGTAACCCAGCTCGACCAGACCGATGGCTCCTGCGCCAGGGCAGCAAACGCGGCGGTCGAACTGCTGCGAAACATATCTCTTATGTCGAATGACGGCGGAGGCAATACCACAAGCGTGAACGGCGGCACTACGATTGCCATTGCCGACGATGCCTGTGGATCGGTTTCCGGAGTGGTATTCTACGAAGACGCCGACAAGGTGAACGTTGCGACAACCGACGAAGATGCGAAGTTCGTCGAAGTCACCGTGGATCCGCGTCGCGGCCGCGTAGCCTTCACGTCGCTGGGCGACCTGTTCGCCCCCGAAATGCGCGGTGTCGCGCTGGCCGGGCTTGGCTCCGCGATCTGCGAAGTGCCGCCGTTGATGATCTGCAGCCCTGATCCGACCCAGCCTTTTGACGCCGATAACAAGCGCGGCATCGGTGTGCAGGCCACCGGCAATACGCAATGGGCGCCCGGCAACTTCGGTTTTCTCGAAGTGGGTTCGGGCCAGCTCAACGAACTGGCGAATGTGATCGCCTATGGCACATCATTCAACGACTGCATTGCGCTGGAAGAGGCGGACAATCCTGAAACGGGCAACGCGCAGGTGCTTTACGAAGCGCTCAATTCGCGGCTCGATATCCGCCCCGGCGGCGGCGGCACATTATCAGGTTGTGCCAATGGACTTTGTCCGGGAGCGATCAATTCGGTTACCGACCTGATCAAGCAGAACAATGGCACGACCAACAACCAGTGCCGTCTGGGCCAACAAGGCTGGAAATTGCCAGCCACGTCAAACCGCTTCGACCCGCGGCCGGCGCAAGCGGGCGATAATAGGCTGACACAAGTCCACAACACCGCGATGTCGGCGACGCCGCAGGTAATGGGGCTGACGAGGGATCTGTGCCATTACACCAATTATGGCGTTCCCTGCACCAGTGTGAATAGCGGCTACAATTACCGGTTTGGCAACGGCCACTGGGCGATTGCCGACTATTTCGCGAAGTATCATCCCTCAGTAACGCTCGCCCCGCCGACCTTCGATGTTGATGGCAACGCGATCCTGCCCCACTCGGAAATGACGCGGTACGAAGTTTACCTTTGGGAAATCAGCACCAACACCATCCCGGACGTCTCCAACGGATTCACGAACCAGTACGGTCGGCGAATTTGCCAGTTGGGCGCATCCTCTATCGACCGGCGCGTGCTGACGGTTGCGATCGTGACGAATTGCGATGAGATCAGGGGCGGTTCGACCACCGCCGATATCGACGAATGGGCCGATGTGTTCATGGTCGCTCCGGTCGTTGACGAGAATACCGAGCGCACCCGCGGTCGGGAGGCAAACTCGCTGTATGTCGAGATCATCCGGACTGCAACGCTGGGCGGCGGTGGCGGCGGATCTGCGGGCCCGCAATCTGTTCGCCGCGACAAGCCGTATCTGATCGAATGATGCAGCGCCCCGCCTTCTTTCTTTTTCGCCGCGATACGCGGGCAGCCGCAGCAGCCGAAATGGCGCTGATCCTGCCCATGGCATTTGCGCTGATTTTCACGACGATGGAAGCCGGGTACTATTTCCAGACCGAGCACAAGGCGATCAAATATGTGCGCGAAGGCGCCCGTTACGCAGCGCGGCAAAGCTTCCTCTACTATGACTGTTCGGGCGCCGGCGCTTTCGACACAGGTGCCGCAAATGCAGCCACGGTCGAAACGCAGATCAAGAACGTGACGATGACCGGTCTTGTCTCCGGAGGTAACAATCGCATTGCCGATTGGGAAGCCAGTGACATATCAATCAATGTGTCCTGCGATGACGGGTACGGAACCGGGCTTTTTGAGGGGACCGAGGACAGCAAGGCACCCAAGGTGCTTGTGGCAACGCGTTTCAGTTACACTCCCCTACTTGGATTGCTCGGCTTCGATGTCCGCGAGATTGATGTGGTCGCCCAGGCAGAATCTGTGGTCGGTGGATTATGATCTCGCTGGCCTCCTTCAAGCGCGACCAGCGCGCCAGTTCGGCAGCGGAATTTGCCCTTGTCCTGCCCGCGTTTCTGATCCTGCTGCTCGGCACGATCGATGTCGGGCGCTACATGTGGAACGTCGGCCAAGCCGAAAAAGCTACCATGATGGGGGCGCGGTATGCGGTGGTGACCAACTTGGTCCCATCCGACCTCTATACGTACAGCTTCGCCGTGGATGGCGGCATCGAGCAGGGCACCGTGGTTACTCAAACCGACTTTCCCGGTGTTACCTGCTCATCAAACAGCGGCACCGTTCAATGCCAGTGCAAGACAGGGGGGAGTTGCGCGTTCGGCCTGACCGCCGATGCCGATGCTTTCAACGCCGTCGTTCTTCGAATGCGGTCGTTCTACGGCGGGATCGGCTCCGATAATGTCGTCATCGACTATTCGTGGTCGGGCCTCGGTTATTCGGGGGATCCTCATGGAGCCGATGTCGATCCAATCGTCACGGTCTTCTTGAAAGACCTGCCGTTCAGACCGCTCATAACTGGCACAATGGGGAATTTGGGGCTGCCAGGCACCAGTCATTCGCTCACCATGGAAGATGGTGCAGGCACTCGTGGGAATTAGGCTCTGTGAATGAGATGAAGGATATTTTGAAACTTTCGAGCAGGGATGCAGTGAGCATAGCCGCCAAGACAGCTGTTGTGGCGGACGAATCTTGGATCAAAGGTATTACGGGGGGCTCCTGGGATTTCATTCCTGGCGCTAGCCTTGTTCCAATCACTGCAAACGAAAACATCGAGCGCGAACATCTTCGTGATGTCGAGCTGCTGGTCCTTGAGGTGGATGCGCATGTTCCGGCAACGCTTGACCGGCTTGCATCGGTCAAGCGGATGCAGCCGGATATGGAAGTGATTGCGGCGGTGAAGAACGCCGATCTCAAGGTCATGCGCAGTCTGTTGCGGCACGGCGTATCTGACGTTGTCAAACTCCCCTTTGAAGCAGATGAACTGATCGCGGAAATCTGCAGTGTAGGCGCTCGCCTGGCCGAAAGCCGTGATGTGCCGCTTGCACCGACCATATCCTTTGTTAGCGCACTAGGCAGGAGCGGTTCGACCTGCATCCTCCACCACCTCGCCGACACCCTGGTGCATGACAGCGACCATCCGATCCGCTGCTGCCTGATCGACCTGGATTTGCAGGCGGGGCACTTGGCAGCACACGCCGGGATCGACAATTCGCGCTCTATCCTCAGCCTCCTCGAAGCTGACGAACGGCTTGACCAGGACATGATCCGCAACGTGGCCACAAAGGCCAGCGATGGCGTCTATATTTTGCCCGCACCGAAGCAAATCTTGCCTTTGGAGCAGGTCGATACCGACCAGTTGTTGCGTATCGTCGCGCTAGCGCGAGCGGAATTCGACATTGTCCTTATAGACATGCCGTCTGCCTGGACGACCTGGTCGCTTTCCATCGCGGCAGAATCGCAGACTGTCCTGATGGTGACCGAGCAAACGCTCGACCATTTGCGGCAGGCGCGTCGATACATGGATCTCTTCCGCGAAGTGGGCATACCTGCTTCCAAGGTGCGCATTGTGGTCAACCGCTCCACGCGGACGCGTGCCCGAACGATCTCGACCCAGGATGTGGCAGACACGCTGGGCGCTGAGGTCATTTGTGAAATCAAGGAAGACCGGGGTGAACTTGTCCAGGCCGTTGATGAAGGCAAGCTGGTCACCGAACTGTCACGGCGAAACGTCTTTGCCCAGGGTATCGAGGATCTCGCTGATTCCTTTGCCGATCTCGCGAATGAAAGCCGATCATGAAATGGAATCTCAAGCACTCGCGTTTACAAACGCCTGACACGGCTTCCGATGAGGAAATCCCCGCACAGGATGTGGACGAAGCTGACGAGTTGGCACCGGACCATGCGCCAGCCAAGATGACCGTCCCCGCCGAGGTGGCTTCGGGCAAGAGCTACAATCGCTCGCTGGAATTGAAGGTTTCGATCCACAAGGCACTGCTCGACCGCATCAATCTGAGCGCGCTTGACAAGATGTCGACCGAAGAGCTGCGCAGGGGCATCAGCGAAATCGTTGCCGAACTGCTGATAGAGGAAGACGAGGTCCTCAACCGGGCTGAGCGTGAAGCGCTCATCAACGACGTATTCGACGAACTCTTCGGCCTAGGCCCGCTCGAGCCTTTGTTGCAGGACGAGGACGTCACCGATATCCTTGTGAACGGTCCGAAGAACGTGTTCGTGGAACGCTACGGCCTGCTCGAGAAGGTGCGCACCGAATTCAAGGATGAGCGCCATCTAATGCGCATCATCCAGAAGATCGTGAGCGCGGTTGGCCGCCGGATCGACGAAAGCTCGCCCTTTGTCGATGCCCGTCTTGCCGATGGCTCCCGCGTCAACGCCATTGTTGCACCGCTGGCGGTGGACGGCTCGCTCCTGTCGATCCGTAAATTCGCCAAGAAGCGGATTGGTATCGACCGTCTTATCGAACTTGAATCGATGCCTGTTGCGATGGCCGATGTGCTTTCCGCAGTCGTCCGCTCACGGCGCAACGTACTGATTTCAGGGGGTACGGGCTCGGGTAAAACCACCATGCTCAATGCCATGTCGTCCTTCATCGACGAGAAGGAACGCATCGTGACGATCGAGGACAGTGCCGAACTGCAACTGCAGCAAGAGCACGTCGCCCGGCTCGAAACACGCCCGCCCAACATCGAAGGCCGCGGCGAAGTCACCCAGCGCGACCTGGTCAAGAACGCCCTGCGTATGCGGCCCGACCGGATCATCGTAGGCGAGGTTCGTGCGGGCGAAGCCTTCGATATGCTCCAGGCCATGAACACCGGCCATGACGGATCGATGACCACGGTTCACGCCAATACGGCGCGCGATTCGCTCTCCCGTCTCGAACAGATGATCGGCATGAGCGGCATCGATATCACTTCCAAGTCGAGCCGCGCGCAGATCGCCTCGGCCATCAACGTGGTCCTTCAGGTCGGACGACTGTCTGATGGTCGACGCAAGGTGCTGAGCCTTTCGGAAATCACCGGCATGGAAGGCGATGTCGTTACCATGCAGGACATCTTCGTATTCCGCATCAAGGATCGGACGGAAGATGGCACCGTTATCGGCGATTTCGAAGCGACCGGCATCCGGCCCAAGTTCCTGGAGCACGCGAAGGCAGCAGGCATCAACCTTCCGGCGGAATTGTTCCGTCCCGACATCAAGGTGAACTGAGCCATGGGCGACATCATTTTCAGGATCGGGCTGCTGCTGGCTATATTTGCCTCGATCTTCCTTGTGAGCCAGCTGGCGCTCAATTCATTCTGGGCGCGCAACGTCCATACGCGCGCGGTCAACCAGCGCCTTTCGCTGATAAAACAAGGGTTTGACCGAGAGCAGATCGTTGCCCTCCTGCGCAAGAACCAGCCACGTGAGATCACCGGCCTGCCACCGATCCTGCAGGGTCCGGCAACCGCTTTGCAGCGAACCATCGCTGGGTCTGGCACACCCTTCTCGATAGTGCAGGTGCAATTGGGCATGGTGGTCGGTACCTTGATCGTCTTCGCGCTGATCCTTGTGCTCATCGCGACAACCGATGTGACGGCTTCTGTAGGCGTCCTGTTGCTCGCCGCAGTAATATCGCTTTGCGTAGGGATATTCCTGCCGTTGATGATCCTGTCCATGATGGCCACGCGGCGACGGCGGCGCGTCGAGGAACAGTTTCCCATCGCGCTCGACGTATTCGTGCGCGCGTTGAAGGCCGGTCACCCCATCGCATCGGCGTTGGTGATCCTTACGCAGGAGATGGAGGACCCGATCGGCAGCGAATTCGGCCTGGTGTCGGATGAAGTCTCCTACGGCTCGGAATTGACCGATGCACTGACCGAAATGGCCGAACGGTGGGACCTCGATGACATCCGCATGTTCGTCGTGTCCCTGTCGGTTCAGAGTGAAACCGGCGGCAATCTGGCGGAAATTCTCGAAAACCTCTCCGGCGTCATCCGCGAGCGCGCCTCACTCTTCTTGAAGGTGCGCGCACTGAGTTCCGAAGGACGGATGACCGGCTGGCTGCTGACCGCATTGCCAATCATCGCCTTGGTCGGGATGTTCTCGGTCAATCCCGGATTTTATCTCAGTGTCGCTGGCGAGAGCTCATTCCTGATCGGGTTTGTCGTCCTGATGGTGATGTATCTCTGCGGCTTCCTCATGATACGCAAAATGATTGATATTCAGGTCTGATATGCTTGAACAAATTCTTGCCAGTGATGTCCTTCGCCTCGCCTTGCTGATCGGGGTTTTCGTGGTCGTTGTGATCGCGAGCTTCGCAGTCATGGTTTATTACAATCGCCAGAACGCAGTGCGGGGCGAATTGAAAAAGATGCAGGATGAAGTGGCCTTCGCCGGTGCCACCATGCCATCGCATGATCGTGATAGCCGCAGTGCGTGGACGACCATGGTCGATGCTATCGAGCGCGCGGGGCTGCATCTTGGCGACACGAAGGACGTACGCCTCCGCGAAAAGATGATATCGGCCGGGTACTCCTCCCCTTCGGCGCCGCGCATCTACACACTCGTGCGCCTGGCATTGGTCTTCCTGCTGCCCGGCATTTATCTGGCCGTCGCGTTGACAAGACCGGAGCCCCCTGGGTTTCTTTCCCTTTATCTCTTCGGCTCGATCCTTGGCCTTCTTGGACTTTTTCTGCCTTCGCTATTCGTGCAGGCCAAGGCAGACCGGAGGCGCGAACTCGTCGTCAACGGCTTTCCCGATGCTCTCGACCTCATGCTGGTTTGCATGGAAGCAGGCCTCGGGGTGGAAGCCGCACTCGACAGGGTTGCGCGCGAAATCGTCACTTCGCATCCGCTGGTAGCCAGCCTTCTCGGAACTGCGGTGCTGCGATTGCGCGCAGGTTCGACGCGGGAAGAAGCGTTTCGCCATATGGCAGATGCTGCCGGGGTCGACGAGATCCGCAGCTTCACCACATTGCTCATCCAGTCGGACAAGCTGGGCACATCCGTGTCCTCAACGCTGCGCGTTTACGCAGAGGAAATGCGTGAGAAACGCCGCATGCGTGCAGAGGAAAAGGCGCACCGTCTTCCGGTGCTGATTTCAATTCCGTTGGTGGTTTTCATGCTGCCGACGATGATCGGTGTCGTCATGCTGCCAGCCGGCATCAGGATGGTACGCGATATCTTCCCTATTATGGCAGGAGGTTGAGAACAATGAAGAAACTTCATAGCGCAACACTATGTCTCGCATTTCTGGCGACCGCCGGTTGCCAGAGCTTTCCCCTGAATTTCGGCTTGCATGATCGGGCCGTCGAACCCGCATCTGCGGACATGTCGAGCTACTTTGCCCAGCGGCTTAATGACGGTCGCAGGCATCTGCAGGCAAACCGTCCGGGCGCAGCGCTCACTGCCTTCCGGCAAGCTTCCTATCATCAAGATTACGCAGGCGAAGCCTATAACGGCATGGCAATCTCCTATGACCGCATCGGACGCTATGACCTTGCCGAGCAACTCTTTGCGCGAGCCGTTGAAACGGCGCCCGACGACACGCGCTTTGCGCGCAATGCCGCCCGCTTCGAAGCAACCATGCTGGCCCGGCGCGGAGAAACCGCTGAGGTGCAGCTTGCCGAGAAGGTCGAGGAACCTGCGGCCCAGACTGCTCCGGTAAATCTTGCCGTCGCAGCGCAGGCGCTGGACGCAGAAGTCGGGCCAATGCCGGAAGAACGCCTGCAACGCGTGTCCAACCGCGAGGTCAGGATTGCAAGCCGGGACGAATGGACTTCGCGCGTGCTCGGATTTGCCCAAGCGCGTCCTGCTGTGCTGCATATACAAGGCGGATCATTCGCGGCTCTCGACCCCGCACATGAAGAGCCGCCCTATCCCGTCCGGATTGCAATGACATCGGTTCCGGTCACGCAGATCGTCACCGATCGCACCGCGTCGCACCCGGCAGCGAACTCGCATTTTGTCGGCAATGGTGGAGCAGTACGGGTCCGTGTCTCGGGAGAGCTGCGACCGCAGGAGCAGGCCGCCTATCCGATCCGTATGGCAATTGATTCGCGCCGCTGATCAAAGTGCCAGTATTGCTTTCCCTGACGCTGCTCGTCATCCTGGCGGGCGCCGGCGCAGCGTCCGACCTCGTCTCGCGCAAAATACCAAATTGGCTTAATCTTCTGATCCTAGTTGTCGGGGTGATCCTGTTGATCGTGACCGCATCTTGGAGCGGTGTCTGGCCACATCTCCTGCACTTCGCGATCGCGCTCGCAGCCTCGCTGATCCTTTTCAAATTTGGCATGTGGGGCGGCGGTGATGCGAAATTCTACAGTGCGCTGGCGGTCTGGTTCCCGCTAACCGCCGCACCCTTGCTGGCACTTTTCGTCGCCGTTTCAGGCGTGGCTGTCCTGCTGCTGATGGCGATTTGGTCGAAGTTCAAGTCGCGGCCCAATTGGTCGAGGGAGTTACCCTACGGAGCAGCGATTGCGTCCGGCGCTATAATCACAGCGGTGGTGACGGCCAACTAGATAGCAGGACACCTGACTGGGCAGCCTACGGCGCTTCGTAAGACAGTATCTTATAGGAGATTTCTGCATCAGGTGCGGGCGCATCGACCACGACTGTCACAGTCTCGCTCTCACCCAGCATGGGTATCGAGACTTCGTGAGTAGTCGAACCTGCGGTCAACTCAACATCCATCGTTCGAATGGTGGAGCTACCGACATTCCTGATTTCGACCGGCAGCAGTGTCTGACCGTTTTGCTCACGCGCCTGATCCACCTGCGGCGACAGCTCGAGCTCGATATCTTTCGGAGGCTTTGCGATCTGAAAAACAAGATATGCAATCATCGCGGCTATCGCGAAAAGCGAAATGGCGCGGATTATGTAACCCAGCACTGTGGGCGGCGTATTGTTCGATTCTGCATTGCTGCTCATAGTACCAGCCTTCCTGCTGCGCCGCCGAGTGTGGTTGCATATCCCAGAACAACCGCCTGGGGGAACCAGACCTCCATCGGATCAAATGGCGTCGAGTAGCCGAAAACCCAAAGGAGCAAGACGCTGATTGCGAATGCCGCAAGGTACGAAACCAGCGTTTCGAGCCATTCCGATGTGATGTATTTGCGTTCTGAAAGATCGCGTTGTTCAAAGCACGCCACTGCGACAACCATATACGTTACCGCGAGCGACAATACGAAGGTAGCCGCTATCAGCCACCAGTTCTGTTGTAACGTGATGACCTTGGTTTCGATGGTCGGTGCAATGTTGAAAGCGAAAAGGAAGGCACCGAGCACCGTCCCGACGAGGACTACACCATCGGGAGAGAGCCCAGTCTTGTCGGTCGCGCCCTTGTCGCCCGAACCCAACTGGTTGATCGCTACCGCTGCGCCGACGCTTGTCGGCAGCGTTTCGAGGGCGACGGTCTTCAGGATCAGTTTGGTGGAGAGTTCAGGCATGATGATCCCTGCGACGAACAAGGTAATCACGCTTGCAAAGGCGCCGATACCGAATGCGACGACGGTATCCCACCACGGCGAGTGTTCGAATCCGTCATCCTTCCGAAAGCCCGCAAACCCGATGTAATAACGCACGAGAACAAAAGTGACCGCGGCGAAGCACAACGATGTCCAATCCGGAATTGTTCGTGCGATCTGCCACATCTCCATCGTGAACAGCAGGGGCAGGGAAACAAAGAGTGCGCCGGACAACCCGCGCGCAAGATCGCGCACTTCTACTTCGCCCGCGTTGCACTCTTTTCCATCATCGCAGATGTCTTCTTTCCAGCCGGTAATTCGCAGTGCCATGACACGTCCAATCCGATTTGCTTTCTGCCGGAACATACGCCTCCAAAGCGGGTTGGTTTCCACTTTTCAGCCCACCATGGACCATGGTCTATGGTCGCTCAAAATCGCGGAACTACTTGAAAGATCGACCGTCTGATTAGGCATGAACAAGCCCTCTCTTTTCAATTCCGATCATGTGGCAGAGCGCACCCGCGAACTGACATCGGTGATCGAAACCATGGTATCCGCCGCCGACTTCCCGTGTGTCGGGGCAAAATCCGCACTCGCGCGCAAGAACCTCAAGGTGATTTCGGCTCACCGGCTCGACAGCAATTGGGACGACGTGAAGCTGCATTCCGAATTGCTCGACTGGTCGCGCACCTACCGGGATAGTGAAGGTGACCTTCGCAGTCTTGCGGTGGTGTTCGAAGGTCCGGACGACCTGACCGAAACCGAATTCGAAAAGCTCATGTGGGAACGCATCCAGTCGCTCGCCGATAAGGACGCTTGGCTCGGCCAGCCTTACGATGAGAGGGTAAGCGCCGACCCTTCCGACCCGCACTTCTCACTCAGCTTTGGTGGGGAAGCGTTCTTCGTTGTCGGGCTGCACCCCAATGCGTCACGACCCGCGCGTCGCTGTCCGCACCCTACGCTCGTCTTCAACCTGCACGACCAGTTCGAGCGGCTTCGCGAAGAGGGGCGTTACACTAGAATGCGCGAGGCCATACTCGAGCGCGACAAGAAGCTGGCTGGTAGCATAAACCCGATGCTGGCCAAGCATGGCGAATCCAGCGAGGCCCGCCAGTATAGCGGTCGCATGGTGGGCGGTGACTGGAAGTGCCCTTTCTCCGACCCGAGGGCCGCATGACCCAAACGCGGATTGCACCTCGAACTGGAACGGCATTCGAACTGGCCAAAGGCGAGACCCTGGAAATTATCGACCCTGAAGGCGGACAGGTTTCCGACCTTGTTGCGTTCAATGCCGGGGACGTACGGGAAGCAATATCCAACGGACGCACCTTCGATTACGAAGAGACGATAAAACTGACCACCGGCAATGTCCTCTGGTCCAACCGGTCAAACCCAATGCTGCGCATTGTGGTGGACGATGTCGGCGTGCATGATTTCCTGCTCACCCCGTGCAGCACCGCCACCTTCAAGCATTTTTATCCCGACAAACCGGTCCATCGCGGTTGTTTCGGCAATCTCGCGGCTGCCCTGGCACCTTACGGGATCGTAGAAGACACGATCCCTTGTGCCTTCAATGTCTTCATGAACGTGCCTGTCGATAGCGAAAGCGGCAAGCTGGAAGTCATCGCTCCGGATAGCAAGGCAGGCGACCGGCTCGTCCTGACGGCCGAGATGGACCTGATTATCGGCATGACAGCATGCAGCGCCTACGCATCCAACGGCGGATCGTTCAAGCCGATCGATTACAAGGTTTACGCGTAAGGCCGGGAAACGCCCGCGCCCTTGATGCATTCTAACAGGTAGGGAACCCGCTAGACCACCACGGAACAGGACCAGATCATGGCTGCAAGAGCATATTGGAAAGGCCAATTGCGGCTGGCGCTGGTGTCCATTCCGGTCGAGGTATTTTCCGCCACGAAAAGCGGCGCGAAGATCAGCTTCAACCAAATTCACAAACCGAGCGGCAAGCGCATTTCGTACGAAAAGACTGCCGCGGGGGTCGGCCCGGTCAACAAGGACGATATCGTCAAGGGCTACCAGATCGCCAAGGGCGATTATGTGCTGCTCGAGGACGAGGAGATCGAGAGCGTCAAGCTGGAGAGCAAGCGGACACTCGAGCTCGTCCAGTTCGTCGATGCCTGCGAAATCGATCCGCTCTATTTTGAAAAGCCCTATTATGTCGCACCAAGTGACGAGCTGGCCGAAGATGCCTTCGTCGTGCTGCGCGATGCCATGCGCAAATCGAAGAAGGTCGGGCTCGGCCAGTTGTCGGTCAGGGGCCGGGAGAAGCTGGTTGCGGTAAAGCCCTGCGGCAAGGGATTGCTGCTCGAAACGCTGCGTTATGCAGATGAAGTCCGGCAGGGGCAGGCCTTCTTCGACGACATATCCGATGCCAAGCCTGAAAAGAGCCTGCTCGAACTCGCCAACACGCTTATCGAAGCGCGCTCGGCACCGTTTGATGCCAAGGAATTCGAAGATCGCTACGCCGACGCGCTGCGCAAGCTGATCGACAAGAAGGCCAAGTCGAAAGGCAACAAGCTGGTCATCGAAGATGACGAAGAGACGGATGGCGAGAGCGGATCAAACGTGATCGACCTGATGGCTGCGCTCAAGAAATCGGTCAGCGAGGAAGCTCCCAAAACCAAGGCGAAGGCCAAGTCTTCGCGCAGCAAGAAGTCTGCCTGACAGGTGGCCAAGCGCAGCGCCCTTGCCGACTACAACTCCAAGCGCGACTTCAAAAAGACCCCAGAGCCTGCGGGTGAAGTCGCAGCCAGCGATGGCGGCAACCTCTTCATCGTGCAGAAGCACGAAGCGACCCGGCTGCACTGGGACTTGCGCCTCGAAATCGACGGGGTGCTGAAAAGCTGGGCAGTCACCAAGGGACCATCGCACGACCCCGATATCAAGCGACTGGCCGTGCGCACCGAAGATCACCCGATGTCCTATGCCGAATTCGAAGGCGTTATTCCGCAGGACGAATATGGCGGCGGTACGGTCATGTTGTGGGACAGGGGCACATGGGACCCGATCGAAGGCAAGAGCGCAAAGGATTTGGTAGACGGCCACCTTCATTTCGTCCTCAACGGAGAGCGGATGAAAGGCGAATGGCTGCTCATCAGGCTTCGCAAGAAACCCGGCGAGAAGCGTGAAAACTGGCTTCTTCGCAAGCTGAATGACGAGTTTGCAGGCACTGGTGATGCTCTGGTCGAACGCGAAATTCGCAGCATTGCCACGAACAGGTCGATGGCGGAGATTGCCGCGGGGAAAACAGCGCGCCCCAAGCCGAAGTCGAAGACCCGCAAGAAGCCGCCCGCCTCTTCAACGAAAAACAATCGTCCCGCGCCGCTCGAAATAGAACGTTCGGCACCGCTACCCAAATACCGCAAGCCGCAGCTTGCGACGCTGGTCGATGATGTCCCGACCGGAAACGGCTGGATGCACGAGATCAAGTTCGACGGGTATCGCGCGTTGATCGCCGCGAAGGGCAAGTCGGTCAAGATCTTCACGCGCAACGGCAAGGACTGGAGCGACAAGTTCCTGCCGCTCAAGAAAGCTTTCGCTGACCTGGACCTGCCCCCTTCCCTGATCGACGGGGAAATCGTTGCACACGATGCCAACGGCAATCCCGACTTTTCAGCCCTGCAATCGATGCTCAAGCGCGGCAAGAGCCAGCAAGAAGACAGTGACGTGCTCACTTTCTACGGTTTCGACCTGCTGACACTGGGCAAGACCGACCTCACCGATCTCCCCAACATCGAGCGCAAGGAACATCTCGCTGATTTGCTCACTGACGCAGGACCGAACATACGGGTGGCCGAGCACGTGGTCGGCTCGGGAGAGAAATTGCTCAAGCTGATGTGCGACGCCGGTCAGGAAGGGATCATATCCAAGAAAATCGACGCACCCTACCGATCCAAACGGACGAAAGATTGGCGCAAGATCAAGTGCCTGCGCCGGGATGACTTCATCATCATCGGTTACAAGGCATCCAAGTCACGCGGGCGCGCATTCGCGTCGCTGCTGATGGCACAAAAGGTCGATAGCAAGCTCGTTTATCGTGGGAATGTCGGCACCGGCTTTTCCGCGAGCCAGATGGATGAGCTTGCGGCCAAATTGAATCGTCTTGCCCGCAAGACAGCGCCGGTGGAGGTCGATGCGGTGGCAGCCCGCGGCGTTTCCTGGGTTACTCCCAAGCTAATCGCAAATGTCGCCTATGCCGAGCTGACTTCCTCGGGCCGCATTCGCCACGGTAGCTTTCTGGGTTTGCAAGAGGCTGGTCCGAAACGCTCCGCGAAAGGTAGCATCCCAAAGAAGGCCAAGACAAAATCCGCACCGCATGGCGTGAAGATCACCAGTGCGGACAGGGTGGTTTTTCCCAACGGAAACTTCACCAAAGGCGAAGTCGCGGATTACTACGATCACCTTGCCGAACCGATGCTGGAATTCCTCGCGCGAAGGCCGGTCAGCCTCGTCCGCTGCCCGCAAGGCCGCGCCAAGAAGTGCTTCTTCCAGCGCCACGACAGCGGCGCACTGGGCGATCATGTGCACGCTGTGCCGATTGCCGAGAAGGATGGCGGGACGGAGGACTATCTCTACGTCGAGGATCGCACCGGCATCCTGCAATGCGTCCAGATGGGAACGCTCGAATTCCACGGCTGGGGATCGAGCGTCGACGATGTCGAGAAACCCG
Source organism: Erythrobacter alti (assembly GCF_037996805.1). Classification (NCBI taxonomy): domain Bacteria; kingdom Pseudomonadati; phylum Pseudomonadota; class Alphaproteobacteria; order Sphingomonadales; family Erythrobacteraceae; genus Erythrobacter; species Erythrobacter alti. The sequence continues at coordinate 146,127 of NZ_JBBNAX010000002.1, forward strand.
ATCGCATGGTGTTTGATCTCGACCCTGATGAGGGTCTGGATTTCCAAGACGTCAAATCGGCATCGCAGCTCATTCGCGAACAGCTCGACCAGATGGGCCTTGTCAGCTTTCCCCTGCTGTCGGGCGGCAAGGGCGTGCACATCATCGTCCCGCTCACGCCCGGACACGACTGGCAGCAGCACAAGGACTTCTCCCAACGCTTTGCTCAGGCGCTGGCGCTGGCCGAACCGGACCGATTTGTGGCCAGCATGAGCAAGGCCAAGCGTAAGGGGAAGATATTCATCGACTGGATGCGCAATCGCCGCAGCAGTACAGCGATTCTACCCTACTCGGTGCGTGCACGCGAAGGCGCGCCCGTTGCAGCTCCGCTCTCCTGGTTCGAACTGGATGATACCAAGGCCGCCAACAGGTTCACGATCGCCGACAGGGACTTGCTGATAGAGCGAAGCCGAAAGCTGGAAGGCTGGGGCATCGCTGAGCAGGTGCTGCCCGACCTCTGAGCAACCTCAAGCCTTGTTGAAGGCGCGAATATCGGCGGGCCAATCGTCCGCTTCGATGAGAGGCAAAGTCTCGAACTCGGCGTGGGTCAGGTCGAGCTGTAGTTGCTTGCCGTCGATGTGCGCGAGGTCCATGCCAACACCGCGCAGTTCTTCCTGCACGCCTGCAACACCGCCGGTACCGATGACGAAATAGTCCACCTTCATTGTCTCGCAATGCAGCATGGCATCGACCACTGTTCCCAGTTCTTCGCCTTGTTTGTCAAGTACTTGTATTCCCGCGAAACCCTCCATGCGGAGGAGTTTTCCGGTGGCCTCGCGCTCGCTCGCCTCTTCAGCCTGCTCGGCACCATCTTCGAGCTTCGCCTGCCTGCCCAGCCAGCGCCACACGCCGAAGATATTGACGAAAGTCAGCAGGACATTTGTCACCAACAGGCCGGTCTGGCCGGTGGTCATGCCGATGAAGGACCAGGTGATCGACCCTATGGTGAAGACGACGAACCCCCAGCCCGTGACCCGCGAGCCAAGGTTTGAAGCGGTCATGAGCGCCGCGATCATCGTGGCGGCAGGCGCGAGGTAGTTTGCCAGGCTCTCCACCTAGTGCGCTTTCGATATGGCTAAGGTCGAACGGTTGGCTTTGCTGGCGAAAGCTGGATGCCCCGTGAGGATTCGAACCTCAATTGACGGAGTCAGAGTCCGTAGTCTTACCATTAGACGACGGGGCAATACCGCGAAGCGCGGGCCTCTATAACGCGCACCGGATTCGGTCAAGCCGTAGCGGTGCCGCACGTCAACCGGCCACGCGCCAGTTCACGGTGCGGCAGAATAGCGTGACGCAGCCCTTTACTTCAAGTCCGCCACCGGCTGCCGGGCGCACTTCGGCGCGGTAAGTGCCCCCATCCTCGGGGTTGTAGACCTCGCCGCGCCATACGCCATCGTCCCAGCGCAGGTTCTGCAGCACGTTGATGCCTAGGATCGGGCGATTGCGCAGGGCCGGATCGTCATTGTGCGCATCACGGGTCGACTCTCCGGGTTTGCGGCGGACAATCCGCGTGATCTCGCCGCAGCGCGAATTGCCGCAGGGGCCGACGGTAATTTCGACATAGCCGCCCTGGTCGAGGTAGGTTCCATCGATAGAGCGTTGGGCCGAAGTGACGTTTGGCAATGCAGCGATAGCTACGGCGGAGGCGAGAGCGAGACGGATCATGATGGCTCTACGCCTTAAACCGCCAAAAGTGCCCTAGGCTGAACAGCTTGCCCCGCCCAATACGCAAAAGCGCGAGCAATGCGGGTGGTTGAGCGCCACCGGGCGGTCGGCTTCAGCCACGCTCGCGCCAAGGTCGAAGCCGGGATCGTAAGGCAGCAGCGTGCAGGCCACTACGCGGGGTGAAGGCTCGCCCTTGCGGTGTACGACCATGCGGCTGCTGGCGCACATCTGCTCGTCCGGCGATTTGCCGAGGATGCCCCAGCACGCCTCGCTGATCTCGGGAACATCGGCCGCCGCATCCATCTCGGGGAACAGCACCAATTGTGCAGGGTCGGAGGTGTTGATGGCGATGCCCTCGTCAGCGAACAGCATCCCGTAGGCGGACCGCGCCAGTACTTCGGTCTCGCCCGTCATGCTGCGCCCGGCGGCTGCGATGGAAAAGCCGTTGGACGACAGCCAGCGCAGTCCATCGATCATCGGCTGCCAGCTGTTCGGGCCGCGCTCGGCCTCATGCACTTCGCGCGTGTGATGATCGATCGAGACGCGCAAGGTGAGCTTGTCACCATAGGCCTCACGCAGCCGCAGGAGTTCGGCCTCATGCCGCCGCATCGGCTTCATCGCATTGGTGAGCACCAGCACGTCATGGCCGCGCGACAAGGCGTCTTCTACCATCGCGATAATTTCCGGATTCAGGAATGGTTCGCCGCCGGTGAAGCCGATTTCACGCACCTTGCGCTCTGCCACCTCATCGAGAAAACGCGCGACATGATCGGCGCTGAGGTAAACCAGCGCATCATTGGTCGGGCTGCTTTCGATGTAGCAGTTGGCGCAGGCGAGGTTACACAAGGTGCCGGTCGCAAACCACAGCGTGTCGAGCTGGCGCAGAGCCACTTTCGCACGCGGGCTGCCGTCTGCCGTCACCTGCGGATCGCTGAATTTTTCCCGCGACAATGGTGCCGCATCAACCGCAAAGGGCGATGCGCCAACGGGTGCATTGCGAGAAAGCGAGCGCGAAGCCATCAGAAGGCCCTGCGAATCCTGGCGAGCAACGCCACCCAGCGCTTGGGCCATTTCCCGAACACCGTCGGTTCCCACGCTGCAAAGGCGGCGGCCTTGGTAATTTCGGAGCGCGTGGGATAGGAAATGATCGCACCGCCCATATCGAAAGTGCCGGACTTGCCGGTGATCATCTGGGTGAATGGCAACAACAACTCACCCGCATTCACGCCGCAAATGCTCGCGCCGACGACCTTCTTGCCTTTCATCATGACCTTCAGATGGCCTTTCTCGAGGCCTTCCGCAATGGCGCGTTCGTTATGGTCGAAACCTTCGGTCACGACGCGCAGCTTGTCGCCATAGGCCTTGCGCGCCTCGCTCTCGGTCATGCCGATCTGGGCGACTTCGGGTTCGGTATAGGTGCACCATGGCAAAGCTTTGAAATCGGCCTTGGCCGGCAGGCCAAGCGCGATTTCGAGCACGGCGTTGGAGCCTTCATAGCCCGAAACATGCGTCAGGCGTGGCCCTTCGCGGCAATCACCGATGGCGTAGATATGTTTGAGGCTGGTGCGGCGTCGGGCATCGACCTTGATGCCGTTCTTGCCCAGTTCGATGCCCAGTTCCTCTAGCCCATAGCCAGACACGCGCGCCTTGCGGCCAACCGCGACCAGCAGGTGCGAGCCGGTCACATCTTCGCCTCCCTCGGTCGTGACGGTGATTGCGCCGTCGCCCCCCTGCACGACTGAAGCTGCCTTGCCGGTCACGAAGCGGACACCTTCTGCCTTCATCACATCGACCACGACACGAACGGAATCGCGATCGTCGCGGCCCATCGGATTGCCCGGCTCGATCACGGTGACATCGCTGCCGAGACGGCGGAAGCTTTGTGCCATCTCCATGCCGATCACGCCGCCGCCGATTATTACCAGGTGTTCGGGCTGGTCTTGCAGGTCGAACAGGTTTTCGTTGGTGAGATAGGGCACGTCTTCGAGCCCGGGTATCGGCGGCACCGCCGGTCCCGAACCTGTCGCGATGACGATGCGCGGCGCAGTCAGCGTACGTCCACCGACCCCGACCGAGTTTGGTCCGGTGAACTTCGCCCAGTCCTTGATGACCTCGCAGCCCATTTCCTCGAACCGTTCCTCGCTGTCATGCGGCTCGATCTCGGCGATGGCGCGATGGACATGGGCATGGACGCCCGTCCAATCCACTTGCGGCGGTTCGAGCTGGACGCCAGCGCGTTTTTCCTCCCTCGCTTCGGCAGCGCGGCGGGCAGACGCGATCAGTGCCTTTGACGGAACGCAGCCATTGTTGAGACATTCGCCGCCCATCTTGTGACCTTCGATGAGAGCGGTTTTCAGTCCGAACAGGGCGCAGCCGCCGGCCGCCGTCAGGCCCGCAGCACCGCCCCCGATAACAATCACGTCATGCGTGTAATCCATGAAATTCCCTGTTCGTAACCAATAGAGGATGACGCGCGAATTCAACCACGTCTATGCGCTTGCTATTCGCATAATAAGGGTCCCCGGTTTCATGAATCTCGAAAACTCGCAGAATTATTATGGCAAGGTGCTCGCGCAATCGGGGGACCTGCGCACCGATGCCTGTTGCACGTTCGAAATGCCAGCGCCCGACATTCGCGCAGCGCTGGCCAATGTGCACGAGGATGTGAAGGCGCGCTATTACGGCTGCGGACTGGTGACGCCGCAGGCGCTCGAAGGCTGCAATGTGCTCGACCTTGGATCAGGTAGCGGGCAAGACGTGTACCTGCTCGCTCAATTGGTCGGCCCGAACGGCAGTGTGACCGGTGTCGACGCTACACCCGAACAGCTTGCTGTCGCGCGCGAACATCAGGGTTGGCACGCCGAGCGGTTCGGATATGCCAACACAAACTTCGTCGAGGGCGATATCGAGAGGCTGGATGAGCTGGGTCTCGAGCCCGGCAGCTTCGATGTGATCGTATCCAATTGCGTGATCAATCTGGTGGCGGACAAGGCGGCGGTGTTCCGCGCCGCCCATCGCCTGCTGAAACCCGGCGGTGAACTCTATTTCTCCGATGTCTATGCCGATCGCCGTGTGCCTGCCCACCTGCTGGACGATCCGGTACTGCATGGCGAATGCCTGTCCGGCGCGCTTTACTGGGGCGACTTCGAACGGCTGGCGAAGGCGGCCGGGTTTGCCGATCCGCGCCTTGTTACCGATCGCCCGCTCGGCATCAACGACGCAGAGGCCGCCGCCAAGCTTCAGGGCATCAGCTTCGTCTCTGCCACCTATCGCCTGTTCAGGCTGGACGGGCTGGAGCCACAATGCGAGGATTACGGCCAGGCTGTGCGCTACAAGGGTGACCTTCCCGGCCATGAACAGGCATTCAACCTGGATGCCCATCATGCGATTGAGGCGGGGCGCATCTTTCCGGTGTGCGGCAATAGCTGGCTGATGCTGGCCGAATCCCGCCTTGCCGACCACTTCGAGTTCTTCGGTGATTTCTCGCGGCACTACGGCGTGTTCCCCAGATGCGGCACTGCCGTGCCCTTCGGCCAGTCCGATGCGAGCCCCGCAAAGGCAGAGGCACCGTGTTGCTGAAAATACTTGTTACCGGAGCTGCCGGATTGATCGGTGGCGAAGTCTGTGCGCGGCTGGTCGCTCGCGGTCATGATGTCAGCGGAATGGTGCGGCGCACGCCCGAGGTGCGCGGCAATGATGGCCGCGAAGTGACCGGGCTGCGAACGCTGGCAGGCGATGTCACACAGCCGCTCATGGGGCTGGAAGCCGAGCCGTTTGATGTCGTGATCCATTGCGCTGCCAGCCTCGAGTTCGATGCGCCGGAAGAGGAATTGCAGGCCGTCAATGTCGAAGGCACCTGCAACGCTCTTGCCTATGCCGAGGCTGCAGGAGCGCGCTTCATCCATGTCAGCACGGCCTATGTCTGCGGGATGCGCGAAGGCGAGATTTGCGAAGGCCCGGTGCCTGCCGAAACCCGCTTCACCAATCGCTATGAAGCGAGCAAGGCGGCGGCCGAGGCAGTGGTTGCGCAGAGCGGAATACCTTTCGCCATCGCCCGACCGTCCATCGTGTTGGGAGATAGCGAAACGGGCGCGATCCGTGATTTTCCTTCGCTGTGCAACGTCTTCCGCCTGATGGCGCGCGGCAAGGTCACGGTGTTTCCGGCGGAGGCGGGATCGACGCTCGACCTCGTACCGCTAGACCATGTCGCCGAAGGCATCGTGCGCATCGCGGAGAATATGGAGCAAGCGGATGGACGCTATTTCCACCTGACTGCAAGCAGCCCGATGCCAGCCGCCGAACTGGCGCATGGCGTGGCGCGGGTCGCGCATTTCCCGGACCCGCAGGTGATCGCGCCGGATAATTATTCGATGGCGGATTTGCGGCCTGCGGAACGGATGCTTGCCGGACGGATGCTCGGCACATTCGGCTCCTACTTCACCCGCTCGCCGCAATTCGACGACAGCCAGCTACGCACCCTCACCGGCCTCACCTGCCCGCCCACCGACAGCGCGTGGCTCGACCGGCTGATCGCTTACGGGATTGCCCGAGGATATCTGCCTGCGGCTGTCTAACGAACGTCAGGATAGTGCCGCTCGAGCCGTTTCCTTGCTCCCAATCCCCACAGGAAGCCGACCTTCAGGTAGATCCAGTTCGCTTTCAACGCTCCCCATTCGGCCACCCGACGGTCCGAAGTCTCGATGGTGCGCGGCACCAGCTTGACGCGGCCGAATTGCGTCATGCGAATGCAAAGGTCAGCTTCTTCCATCACCTTGGCCTCGGCGTCGCACCCGCCGCATTCAAGAAACTGCTTGCGACGAAAGAACATCGCGTGATCGCCGAACAGCAGACGGCAGCCTTTCATGAACAAATGCGGGCGAAACAGCAGCGGCGCGTACCATGTCTTGGCCCAATTATGCGCCGTCGTGCCCCAGCGGGTCTTTTCCGGCCCACGCAGGATGGGCGTGAAGCCTGCGAGTGAAATGGAAGTGTCGGACAGCGTTTGCTCGATAATCTCCACCATATCCACCGGCGGCACGGTATCGGCATGGAGGACAACGACGATTTTGCCCTGGGCCGCCTCGACACCCACATTGATCTGCCGCCCCCGTCCCGCCGGTGTTTCGACAATTTGCCATCCCGCTGCTTGGGCCAGCGCCACGGAGTCATCATTGCTCCCGCCGTCGACCGCGATGATTTCAAGCGGACCGGGATCAAGCTTTGACAAATTCCCGGCCAGAACCGGCAAGGCGCGCGCTTCATCGAGCATGGGGATGACGATCGAGACGCTGGTCACGGCAGCAGGTCCGGCCATTTGGCAAGATCATCGGGCCGGTCGCAATCGTCGAGTTCACCAAGCATCCGGTAAGGCAGATCATGCTCCCGCAAGCGCGCTTCAGTCCCTTCTAGGACCGTTTCAGTCCCCCACGGCATGTCCTGCCATAAAAACGGGATTTCCTGTGTGAAACCAAGTAGGTAATACCCGCCATCGCTGGCAGGCCCGATGACAACTGGTACCTGTTCCAAAGCCCGCGCGGCGTCCCGCAGATGTCCTGCGGTAAGCCCCGGAATATCTGCTCCCAGCAGGATTGCCGGAGCCGGAACGCGCGCCAGCCGGTCGCCCAGATCACCATCACCCTGCTCCACCAACGGCACATCTTTGCCCAGCCATTCGGCGAACTCGGAATGGGTCGCCCCGGTGGTCCATACCGTAAAAGGCAGGCCGCTTTCGCGCATCCTCTCCAGTGTTCGTTCGACCAGTCGGCGGTGCAGATCGGCCGCTCCCGCCGCGCCCAAAGCCGGGATCAGGCGTGTCTTGGCGCGCCCGGGAACGGGGTATTTGGCGAACAGCGCAATGGTGGGCGGCGGATGATCCATCCGCGCACCCCTAGCTTTCCCGCGGGCCACTGGCGAGAGCGGCGCTTACCTTAACTTGTGTCAATTGCCCTCTTGGTCTAGCCTGAGGGCAGGTTCCGCTCGGATGTGGCGGGTATAGAAGATTAGAAAGTACGATCATGGCGGATCAACACCCGCCGGAAGGTCGCGCAAAAGCCCGGAACGGGGCGGATAGAAATGTCGGCAATTCCAACCGCCGCAACCGCTCAAATCCACAAAAGGGCCCGAAACGCACTCCCGGCGATGGCAATACAGGCAAACAGCGCGATAATTCCAGCTGGAGACGTCCGCCGCACAAATCCTTCAAGCAGGCCTATGCCGCAATCGATCTTGGCACCAACAATTGCCGCCTGCTGATTGCGCGCCCGTCAGATGAGAATTTCGTAGTGATCGACGCCTTCAGCCGGGTTGTCAGGCTGGGTGAGGGTCTGGCGCAAACCGGCCGCCTGTCCGATGAAGCTATGGACCGGGCGCTGGGTGCACTCAAAATCTGCGCCGACAAGCTGAAGAAGCGCAACGTGCATCTCGCCCGCTCGGTCGCGACCGAAGCCTGTCGTCGCGCGAAGAACGGCGAGGCCTTCATCGACCGCGTACGTGAAGAAACCGGCGTCGTGCTCGACATCATCAGCGCGCAGGAAGAGGCGCGCTTGGCGGTTCTGGGCTGTCACATCCTGCTCGAGGACGGAATCGGACCTGCGGTTATTTTCGACATCGGCGGCGGGTCGACCGAATTGGTGCTGATCGAACCGGGCGCACCCGTCCCGCGCATCCTCGACTGGCAAAGCGTCCCGTGGGGCGTCGTGTCACTCACCGAAACCGTGGGTCACGAGACCGGCAGCGTCGAAGACCGCCTTGCGCGCTATGCCGAAATGAAACGCCTCGTACGCGAAAGCTTCGACGAGTTTGCACAGCGGATCGAGCGGCACAAGGCCAATGACCAGCGCCTGCTCGGCACAAGCGGAACGGTGACAACGCTTGCCAGCGTACATCTCGGACTGCCGTATTACGACCGCAAGCAGGTGGACGGATTGATTGTGCCGACCGATGCCATGCTCGACATCTCTCAGCGCCTCTCGGTCATGTCTCCCGACGAACGGAGCCAGCTTGACTGCATCGGGCACGAACGTGCCGAACTGGTAGTGGCAGGCTGCGCAATTCTTGAAGTCATAAATGAAATCTGGCCCGCAGCACGGCTCGGCATCGCAGACCGTGGCATTCGCGAAGGTATATTGCGCAGCCTGATGGCAGCAGACGCTGAAGGCGTTGAAGCGCAGGAAGCCTTGCGCCGGCTGAAATCATCGGGGAGCACACGGAAATGAGCCGCGCCGGAGACGACTCGCAACGCCGCCTGAAGAGCGCCAAGAAGCGCAAGGCCAGTTCGCAACGCTGGCTGGAGCGCCAACTGAACGATCCTTACGTCAAGCGCGCCAAGGAAGAGGGCTGGCGCAGCCGTGCGGCATTCAAGCTGATCGAGCTGGATGACAGGTTCGGCCTCGTCAAAGGCTCCAAGCGGGTGGTCGACCTTGGCATAGCGCCCGGCGGCTGGGCGCAGGTCGTGCGCAAGCGCGCGCCGCACGCAACCGTGGTCGGGATCGACTATCTCGAAACCGAACCGATCGACGGCGTCACAATCCTGCAAATGGATTTCATGGACGATGCCGCGCCCGCCGCATTGGAAGAAGCACTGGGCGGTCCTGCCGACCTCGTCCTGTCGGACATGGCGGCGAATACGGTCGGCCACAAGCAGACCGATCACCTGCGCACTATGGCGTTGGTCGAAGCAGCAGCGTGGTTCGCGGTCGAAAACCTCACCGAAGGCGGTGCCTTTCTGGCGAAGGGTTTTGCAGGCGGCACGGACAAGGATTTGCTCGACCTGCTCAAGACCCATTTCCGCACGGTCAAACACGCCAAACCGCCCGCCAGTCGCAAGGGTTCGAGCGAATGGTATGTGGTTGCACAAGGCTTCAAGGGATCGACTGGTTGATCCCAACAAAAAAGCCCCGGCGCGAACCGGGGCTCTTTTTTTAATTCTGCCTGGAAGGATCAGGTGCCGGGGTTTTCCGCGACAGGCTGATCATCACCCATTGCGCCAACAGCTTCCTGTGCGCTGGCTGGTGCGCCTTCGACTTCGCCCGGACCTTCGCCCGCGCCATCGATGCCTTCGCCTTCGGCTGGCGCTTCTTCAACGACAACCTCGGGAAGATCGGGGCCACCGCCATACTGGCGCATGTAGAGAATCACATTGGCGCGGTCTTCACCACTGCCAAGACCGGCAAAGCTCATCTTGGTACCGTTCGCGAAACCACGCGGGCTCTGCAGCCAGGCATCCATGTTTTCGTACGTCCAGTTGCCGCCAACATCGGCCAGCGCGCTCGAATAATCGAAGCTGGGCGAATGGCCGCCAATCGGGGAGCCGAGCACGCCGTAGAGATTCGGACCGATGCCTGCAGCACCGCCCTGTTCGATCGTGTGGCACGCCGTGCACTTGGCGAACACGGCTTCACCGGCTTCGGCAGAACCGCTGGCGAGCAGTTCAGCAATCGATGGCCCGGCATCGCCGCCCGCACCTTCTTCCGCTGCTTCAATCACGTAACCGGGATTCTCCGGCATTTCAGGGCTGTCGCCGTGAAAATAGGTTGCAGCAACGATGCTGGAGCCGAGGGCGATACCGCTGCTGGCGAGAATCCAGCCGAAAATGGTGTTTGTACGATCGTTCATGACAAAGGCGTTCTTCTGCGATGTGAAGGTCGCTGGCGACTTAGTGGCCAGCGGCGCGGGGCGCAAGTCTCCTTTAGCCGCTTGTCCGGCAGCAAAGCCCAAGCTAGGCGCTTCATCATATGGACAGCTTCCCCGCCCCCGCTCTCGCCATGGTCGAAAACATGCGCGCCGCAGCAGCAAGCGATCCTGCGCGCGCCATCTCCTTCCAGGGGGCGCCGGGAGCCAATTCTCACCGCGCCGTGCTGGAATGGGAGCCCGATGCCCTGCCATTGCCCTGCTTCAGTTTCTCCGATGCAATCGATGCTGTGAAATCCGGGCTGGCGGGCTGCGCGATGATCCCCATCGAGAATTCGCAGGCAGGACGCGTGGCCGATATCCATTTCCTGCTGCCCGAAAGCGGCCTGTCGATCGTTGGCGAGCATTTCCTGCCGATCCACCACGCACTGATGGCGCTCGATACGAAAGGCCCCTTCGGAGCCGCCTACAGCCATCCCCATGCCTTGAGCCAGAGCCGCCACTATTTGCGCGAGCGGGGTATTGTCCCACTCAGCCATGCGGATACGGCGGGCGCTGCGGCGCATGTCGCGGACAAGGGCGATCCGACACTTGCAGCGATCGCGCCGATGCTGGCTGCCGACCTCTATGGGCTCAAGATTGTCGAGGAAAATGTTGAGGACAGTGCCGACAACACCACGCGCTTCGTCGTGCTGGCACCAACCCCGCTCACTCCTGAAGATGTTGCCGGGCGCGAAGCGATGACGACTTTCGTGTTCGAGGTGAAGAATATCCCCGCCGCGCTTTACAAGGCCCTGGGCGGCTTCGCCACCAATGGGGTCAACATGACCAAGCTGGAAAGTTACCAGAAGGGTGCGAGCTTTGCCGCCAGCATGTTCTACGCCGACATCGTTGGCGCACCAAGCGATCCGGCTGTGAACAGGGCACTGGAAGAGCTGGCGTTCCACTGCAACCGCGTCACCATGTTCGGCACCTATCCGCTGGCGCGCCAGAGAGGATGATCTGCGGCGGAAAAAGCTCGCAACCACACGGGCAAGTCATTGCTTCGTAACGGTCCCCATGCCACGTAGTCGCCTGTGACGACGGGCAAGGGGAATGACGCGCTGCCGGCGCGAAGCGAGAATTTCGCGCAGGCGTGGCAGGACATGCGCGCCGACGAGACGATCCAGTACACCGAAGTCGCAATGCCCGAAGAGGCGCCTCCGCCCGACTGGCTGGTGCAATTCATGGAATGGCTTGCGGACGTACTCGCTCCGGTGGGGCGCTTTTTTGTTTACATCTGGCCTGTGCTTTCGTGGGTGTTGATCGGCTTGGCAGTTGCCCTGCTGGCCTACCTGATCTGGCGCACTGTCGGCCCCGACCTGCAGGCCAAGCGCAGCCGTCCCGAACCGGTCGATGATTGGGCACCCAACCAGCACGAAGCGCTTGCCTTGCTCGAAGAGGCTGACCGGTTGGCGGCTGCCGGACAATTCGACGAGGCAACTCACCTGCTGCTGAAACGCTCCGTCGGCCAGATCGCGCAGGCGCGGCCCGATCTGGTCGAGCCATCGAGCACCGCGCGCGAGCTTTCCGCCGAACCGCGCATTCCCGAGGGCGCACGTACCGCCTTTTCCGTGATCGCCGGTCGTGTCGAACGTAGCCTGTTTGCGCTCACGACCTTGTCCTCTGACGATTGGCAAGCTGCCCGCGATGCCTATGCCGACTTCGCGCTTGCGCAAAAATCGCTGGGAAACAGGGCGCTAGCTGGATGAGCCGAGCGCGCAATCCGTTCCGGCCCGGCATGGTGCTGGCAGTGCTGGTGATTGGCGCGGCGGCGTTCCTGCTGATGCTCTATGCGCTTGGTCAGGGGTGGGATGGCCGCAGCGATCGCAATGGCGGAAATCATGCTGCATCAAACGGGCTGAACGGATTTGCCGGGCTAGTCACATTGCTGGAGGAAGCGGGTTACGAGGTCGAGGTTTCGCGCAACCGCGGAAGCCACGATTCCTTCGGCCTGCTGGTCCTCACCCCGCAGATGTTTGGCGATGGCGAAGATCTTGCCGAGATCATCGAGAACCGGCGCGAAAATGATTACGGGCCGACACTGGTCATCATGCCCAAGTGGCTGGCCTTCCCCATTCCCGAACAGCTCGATGTGGAAGCCGAGGAAGGTTGGGTGTTCCTGAGCAATGCGGACAGCCCCGGCTGGTTCGATGAGCTGGACTTTGCCGAAGGTGCCCAATTGCAGGTCGGCGAAGTCAAAGGCTGGAACGGGCTTGGTATGACCGGCGCGCTGCCTGACGGTGAGCGGGTTCAGGCACTGACGAGCCAGCCCGACGAGGAACTGCGTCCGCTCGTGCTGGACAGCGACGGCGACGTGCTCGTCGCCGACTTGCCTGACAGTTACATGCCGACCGACTTCGACTATGCGCCTTACCCCACCACCTTCGTGTTCGAACCCGATCTGATGAACAATTATGGTCTCGCGGACCAAAACCGCGCGCGGCTTACGTTTGAACTGATCGTACATGCGACCGAAGGCGAAGGCGATCTCCCGATCATATTCGACCTGGCTCTCGCCGGTCTGGGCGCGAGCGACAATCTGCTGACACTCGCTTTCAGGCCGCCGTTTCTCGCTGCCACGCTGTGCCTGTTGCTGGCCGCGCTGGTGATCGCGTGGCGGGGCTTCAGCCGTTTCGGACCGCCGGTGGCAGAGGCGCCCGCCATGGCGAGGGGCAAGCGCCAGCTTGCGCGCAACGGCGCCTCGCTGATTGAACGGGTGAAGCGCTTTCACCTGCTGTCCGAACCCTATGCCGCGCTGATGAGCAAACGCATCGGCAATGCGCTGGGCATTCGCGAAACCCATGCAGAAGCCCGCGCCAATGCTATCGACCACGCGCTGGAGAGGCGCGGCGTCGAAGGTCCGGGATTCTCGCAAAGAGCCAATGAACTGCGCAGCGCGACCCGCCCGCGTGACATCTTGCGCGCCGCTGGCGCACTCAAATCCATCGAAAGGACGCTGAAACGATGAGCATGACCCTGGAAGAAACCGCCCAGCTTGCGGGGACGATCCGCAACGAGGTCGGCAAGGCCATCGTGGGCATGGACGAAACGATCGAGCACTTGCTCATCGCACTGGTCGCGCAGGGCCATGTGTTGCTGGAAGGCCCGCCGGGGACTGCCAAGACGTTCCTCGCCAACTGCTTCGCCCATGCGACCGGCCTCGATTTCGGGCGCATCCAGTTCACACCCGACCTGTTGCCGGGCGATATCCTCGGCTCCAACCTGTTCAACTTCCAGACCAGCCAGTTCACCCTGACACGCGGACCGATCTTCTGCGAATTGCTGCTGGCGGACGAGATCAACCGCACCCCGCCCAAGACGCAGGCCGCGTTGCTCGAGGCAATGCAGGAACGCAAGGTCACGCTGGACGGCGAAACGCACAGGCTGAGCGACAATTTCATGGTAGTCGCAACGCAGAACCCGATCGAGAACCAGGGCGTATACCCGTTGCCCGAAGCCCAGCTCGACCGGTTCTCGTTCAAGCTGCTGGTGCCCTACCCAAGCGCCGAGGAAGAGGCGCGCATCGTCTCCCGCTTCGGCGATCGCAGCGGACCGCAAAAGCCTTCGGATTTCGGAATTGCGCAGGTCGCCACGCCCGAAACCCTGAGTCAGGCGCAGGCAGCCGTCAAAGACGTGACGCTGTCGCAGGATGTGCTCGAATATGCCGTTTCGCTCGTCCGGGCGACACGCGAAAGCGCCGATCTTGCCAGCGGCGCAAGTCCGCGCGCAGCGGTGTTGCTGGCCAATTCGGCCCGTGCACGCGCTGCCCTGCAAGGTCGCAACTACGTGATACCCGACGACGTGAAGGCGCTCGCCACGGCCACGCTGCGCCACCGTTTATTGCTATCACCCGCTGCCGAAATCGAAGGCAAGCTGGTGGAGGATTTGGTCGCAGGCCTGATCGAAGAGACCGAGGCGCCGCGCTAGGCCGAACCCTCGTGAAATTGCCCCGCATCAACCTGCCGCCAATCCCTATCGTGCCAACCGCGCGCGCGCTTGTGCTGCTCGCGCTGCTCGCGCCGGTGGCGGCAGTGGTGGCAGCGACGGCTCCCGGCGCGTGGATTATCGCCCCCGCCGCGGGCAGCGCGCTCCTGTTGCTGGTGCTGATCGACGGATGGCTTGCGGGTAGCATGGTCAATTTCGATTACTTCGTGCCAGCCGATGTCGAAGTCGGCCAGCCCGCCATGCTACGGGTCGATGCGACCATCGAGCGCGACAGCGATGCTTCGCTTCCCGAAGCCTCTATCGGGTTCGAACCTCGCTTGGGCGACCGCGGCGTTGCCAGTTTCCGGCTGCAGCCGGCAGGTGAAGCGAGCCGCTTTTCGGGTGTCGGACAAGCTGTGCCCGTTCGCCGCGGAACCGGCGAATTGCACGATCTGTGGCTGCGCTGGCCCGGGCCGCTGGGTCTGGGCGTGCGGCAGGTGCATCGGACGCTCGATGCGCGCATCAGCGTGTGGCCCGATCTCTCGCCGGTTCGATCTCCGGTGTTGCAGGCATTTCTGCGCGACAGCCAATTCGGCCTGGTTGCCCGGCGCATTCGCGGGGAAGGCACGCAGTTCGAGGCGCTGAGCGAATACGAGCCGGGCATGGATCGCCGCCGGATCGACTGGAAAGCGTCTGCTCGCCACACCGCACTTTATGCTCGCGAGAATGAGGCCGAGCGCGACAACCAAGTGGTCTTTGCCTTCGATTGCGGCCAGTCGATGTGCGAGCCGGTGGACGGTTTGCCGCGCATCGACAGGGCTGTTTCCGCCGCGCTGACCGCCGCCTATGTCGCACTGAAAGGCGGGGACCGGGTGAGCCTGTTCGGTTTTGCCGACCATCCGCAGGTCATGACGCCATTCGTCACCGACACACGCGCATTCTACCGCTTGCAAAGTGCTGCGGCAGAACTCGACTATGTCCCGCGAGAACCCAATTTCACGCTGGCACTGGCAACGCTCACCGCACGGCTCAAACGCCGCTCGTTGATCGTGCTCTTTTCCGATTTTGCCGATCCGACATCGGCCGAAATGATGGTCGAAAGCGTCGAGCGACTGGTGCGCCACCACCTCGTGATCTTCGTCACCATGGTCGATACCGAGCTGGAAGACCTTGCCGCGACCGAGCCGGACAGCATGGGCGATATTGCCGTTGCAGTCAGCGCCGACGCACTTGCCCGCCAACGTGCACTGGTGTTGCAACGCCTGCGGCGGCTGGGCGTCAATGTGATCGAAGCGCCCTATGAACGGATCGGCTACAATCTGATCGATCTCTATCTCCAAACCAAGCGTGCGGAGGCAATCGGCTGATGGCCTTGCCATTCTTCAAAAGCGCGGAGATCGAGCCGCCCGCCGATATCGAGGCCGCATCGCTACGTTCCGACCGTTTCCGGCTGGAGCGCGAGGTCGATTGGCAAAGGCTCGAGCAGATCGTCACCGCGCTCGAAAAAGGTCGCCCCAAACGCATCAGCGATGAAGATCTGCTCGATCTGCCCGTGCTGTACCGCAAGACCGCATCCAGCCTTGCAGTAGCGCGAGAAACTTCGCTCGATGCGGCAACGCTCGGCTATCTCGAGGCATTGGTGCGGCGCGCGTGGTTCCAGATCTACGGCCCGCGGATCGGCCTGTTCGGCTGGCTACGTCGGTTCATCGGTGGCGGTTGGAGCACTTCTGTACGCGAGATATGGCTCGATATCTGCATTTCCTTCGCCGTCATGGTGGCGGGCACCATGATCGGTTGGCTGCTGGTAGCGCGCGACCGCGAGTGGTTTTACGCCCTGGTTCCGGGCGAGATGGCTGGCGGGCGTGTGCCGGGCGCCGATCGTGCCGTTCTGGAAGAAAGCCTGTCGCAAGCGGAGAACGCCGAGGGGCTCTCGATGTTTGCCGCCTACCTCTTTTCCAACAACACCGGCGTGACAATCATGGCGTTCGCGCTGGGCTTTGCCTTTGGCGTGCCCACGCTCTTGCTGCTGATCTACAATACCGCGCTGCTGGGCGCGATGCTGTGGGTGTTTGCCGACGCGGGGCTTGGGCTGGAATTCATCAGCTGGCTCTCGGTCCACGGCACGACTGAACTTGGCGCAATCATGCTGGGTGGTGCCGCAGGCCTGCACGTCGGGCGCACCATGGCGTTTCCCGCAGAGCGATCGATACTTGCCGCCATGCGCGATGCAGGCGTGCGCGCGGCACAGGTGATGGCAGGTTGCACGATCATGCTGATCGTCGCGGGCCTGCTGGAAGGATACGCGCGACAATTGGTCGGCGACACCGCATCGCGGCTTACTATCGGCGGCGGGATGCTGGCGTTCTGGATCATCTATTTCGCCTTCGTACGACGCCGTCCGGAGCGTGACGCTTGAGTGCCGCGACCAACATTAGGCAACGCGGTGCCGCCAAGCGAGACAGGATGCTTGTTACGCCGGAAGGGCTTGCCCTGCCGCTGACAGTCGGCAGTCGCGGCAACCGTGCAGGCGCGTTGTTGCTCGACATGACATTCATCGTGATCGGCGTGATCGTTTTCTTCCTGGCCTTGGCGGCGGTCGGCTTCGGACTGTTCGACCTCGCCGGAACCGAGAACGTCAATCCGGTGCTCGAGCTGATTTTCGTCGTCATCATCCTCTTTCTGTTCCTCGCCCGTTATGGCTATTTCCTGTATTTCGAGCTGGGTCCGCGCGCGGCGACGCCGGGCAAGCGCCTGCTTGGCCTACGGGTGGCAGCGCGCGACGGAGGGCGACTGACGGCGGAAATGGTTATCGCTCGCAACCTCGTGCGCGATGTCGAGGTCTTCATTCCCGGCTTTTTCCTGCTTGGCGGTGGTGAGCAGGCGGGCGTTGCCGGTCTGACAGCGTTCATCTGGCTGGCAATTTTCGTGCTGTTTCCCTTCTTCAACAAGGATGCCCTGCGCGCAGGCGATCTGGTGGCCGGAACATGGGTCGTCGAAGCCAAATCCGCCAAGCTTCAGGAGGCCATGTCCCTCGCCCCCGATCGCAGCACCGAATACCGGTTCGGAGAGGACGAGCTTTCCGTCTACGGAGAGCATGAATTGCAGGTCCTCGAAAACGTGCTGCGGCAGGACCAGCCAGAGGCGCTGCGCGATGTGGCCGATGCGATCACCAAGAAGATCGGTTGGCATCTTGGACGAGGGGACGAGCGCGAATTCCTCGAAGCCTTTTATGCTGCGCTGCGCGGCCATCTCGAAAGCGGCATGAGGTTCGGCAAACGTAAAAGAGACAAACACTCGTAAATCATTGAAAAGCAGTCGATGATCTCATTTCACGTTTTCTGGTTGCGCGTGCTAGAAGATTTGCAGGGTCCAATAAGAGGGGAATGCAAATGTCCATCGGAAATTATCGGTTTGATTCTGCCCTTGCGGTAGAAATTGCGAAGGACGTCGGCCTCGCCGTCCTTATACTTGTCGTAACCTGGGCACTCGCCAAGGCAGCAAAATGGGCGTTCGCCAAGCTGGTCGACGCGGTTCCCTTGCTACAGCGTGGCACAGCCACGGGTGAAAGTGTCGGTGAATCGCTGGGCAAGATCGTTTCCCTTTTCATATGGCTGTTCGGTCTGCTGGCCGTACTCCAGGTCTTCGGCCTCAACACCGTGGCAGGTCCGATCAACACATTGCTCGATAATGTCGTTGCATTCGTGCCGAACCTGATTGGTGCGGGCATCCTTGCCTACGTCGGTTTCATGATTGCAGGCATCGTCCGCGACATCGTGGTCACGGCAGCGCAGACGCTTAACGTCGACAAATGGGCGAACACCGCCAGTGCCGGCAATGTCGAGGACGTTACCGGCAGCACAGCCGTGAGCAAGACGCTTGGCACGATCGCCTACGTCTTCATTGCCATCCCGGTAGCCATCGGCGCGCTGGGTGTGCTCAACATCGCTTCGATCTCGGGTCCGGCAACTGACATGCTCGACATGATCCTTGCCGCCATCCCGCGCATCATCGCTGCTGCTGTCCTGCTTGGCCTGGGCTACATGATCAGCAAGTTCGTGGTGAATATCCTGACAGAACTGCTTTCCGGCTTTGGTGTGGATCGCTCGCTGGCAGCGACCGGCCTGTTCGGCGAAGGTACCAGCGCTTCCAGCATCATTGCGCGCGTCGTGCAGATTGCCATCATCCTGTTCTTCGCGATTGCCGCAACGCGGATGCTCGGTTTCCCCGAACTCACCAACATTCTCAACGAAGTTCTCGAACTTGGTGGCCGTGTGGTGTTTGGCGCAGTGGTTATCGGCGCGGGCTTCCTGATTGCAAACATGCTCGGCAAGCTCATCGGTGGAACGCCCGGAATGATCGTGCGCTGGGCGACGATCATCATCTTCACCTTCATGGGCCTCAGCTATACCGGCGTTGGCGATATCATTACCGAGACCGCATTCAGCGCGCTGGTGATCGGTGCCTCGGTCGCGGGCGCTCTCGCCTTCGGTCTGGGTGGCCGAGAATGGGCCGGGCGCAAGCTGGAAGAATGGGATCGCGCCACGGGTTCGCATGGCACAAGTGCGGGCAGTTCTGCAGCCTCGCATCCGGGGCCAGCCGACGATCCCAAAGACTTGCCGCCCGGAGCCTGAGTCGGCATAGCCTGGCCTTTACGGACCGGCACAAAAGCAGTTACGGGGCGCAGGGTCATGATCCTGCGCCCCGCTTCTTTGTCCGATGCCGAAAACCTCGCCCAACTCGGGCGTCACAGCTTTTGCGCCGCCTTTGAGCATCTCTACCGGCCCGAAGACCTGTCGACGTTCCTTGAACAAGCCTATTCGGTCGACGCGGTTTCTCGTGAGATTGCCGATCCGTCGATTACCCATTGCCTTGCGCTGGACAACGACGGCGGATCTCTCACCGGCTTTGTGAAGGTGAAGCAGCCGAGCGGGTATGAAGAGTATTCCGACGCCGCCAATCCACTCGGCCTGGGTCAGCTCTATTGTGCTCCTGACCGGCTTGGCGAGGGCATCGGTGCGGCATTGATGGATTGGGCGCTGGCAGAGGCCAAATCACGCAGCTGCGATGCCATCCAGCTATCGGTATGGAGCGAGAACTTCGGCGCCCAACGCTTCTACGCCCGTTACGGCTTCACCAAGATCGCCGATATCGACTTTTGGGTGGGTAAACAGCGCGATGACGAATTTCTTTATGAATTGCGCTGGAAAAAGGGCGAATGACCGCGCCAGCTTAAGCTGGTTTTAGGGCTTTTCCCGCAGATTGGCGGTAATGATAAAAGTCGCACACAACTTACCGAGTTCCGAGTATCCAGCCGGCCCGCTTCCGGACGAGTTGGTTCACGATACTTCGATAGAACGCATTCTGGCCAGTGTTCGCGGGCACCTTGGCGTAGAGATCGCCTTTGTTTCCCGATACGTCGGAGACAGCCAACGCGAGCTGACGCATGTCAGCACCGATCTCGACCTGCCCATGGGGCCCGGTTTTCGCGAAGATCGCGAAGACAGCTATTGCTGGCACGTGCTTCAGGGCCATTTGCCTGAACTGATCTGCAATCCGGCCGACTTTCCGCTGACAAATCAATTGGCGATCACCGATTTTCTGCCCGTCGGTTGCCACGTCAACACGCCGCTGCGCCTTGCGGACGGCACCGTATGGGGCAGCTTTTGCGCCTTGGGACGTGAGCCGGACCGGTCGATGAACGAGCGTGATCTGAAGATCCTGAAGAGTTTCGCCAGTCTCGCCGCCGAACGGATCGAAAGCTCGCTAGAAAAGGAAATCAGCCTACGAGAAGCCCGCAAGCGCGTTGAATCCATGCTGGACGGCCATGGCGTCTCGACCTTTCAGCAACCGATCGTTTCGCTGGCGACCGGCGAACCGGTCGGCGTTGAATGCCTGTCCCGCTTTCCCGACCTCACCAAGCGCGGTCCCGATGCGTGGTTCGAAGATGCCGAAATGGTCGGGCTTGGCAAAGAGCTGGAGCTTACCGCCGTGCAATGCGCGCTCGACTCCCTGACGCACCTTCCGGCGGGCATCTACGCGACGCTCAACGTGTCTCCGCAAACCGTTGCCTCCGGCGCACTTCGCGAACTCCTTGCTGCGACCGAGATCTCCAATCTCGTGGTTGAAATCACCGAACATTGCCAAGTTGCCGACTTCGAAGAACTGGCGCGCGAAATCGAAGCGCTCAAACCTCATGCACGCATTGCCATTGATGACGTTGGAACAGGCTATTCCGGCCTGCGACACATCGTCGACCTGCGGCCCGACTTCATCAAGATGGACATGGTGCTAACTCGCGGGATCGAGACAGACCCGGCGCGCAAGGCGATGACGGCAGCGCTAGTACGGCTCGCCCACGAGATCGGCTGTACAGTTGTTGCCGAAGGGATCGAGACCGAGGGTGAAGCGAGTACGATGCAGAAGCTGGGTGTCGATTGCGGGCAGGGTTACCTTTATTCGCGTCCCTTGCCGGTTGTCGCTGCACAACAATTCCTGCTGGGCCACGGTAAACCGGCCTAGCGGTCGCCGGGCTTGAAGCTCAGGTTTCTCCGCGCAGCTTTCGCTGTTGTTCGCGGGTCATTTCTTTGGCCGCGTAGATATCTCCGCCTTCGATCTGGATGTGCATGCGCTGCTTGTCGTTTTCGCGATAGGTCGCTTCGGCGCGGTCCAACTCCTCTTCGCTCAGACCAATCTTCTCCAGCGCCAGCCGCGCCATGTGGATCGCGGATTCGTGCACTTCGCGCACGACATATTCTGCCGGGCTTTCGGCGAGCGCGATGACCGAGCGGCGGTCGAAGCCGCGCACGTAGATCAGCGCATCGGGGAAGGTTTCATGCACCGATTCGATAAACTCTGCCTCGGGCACCTCGTCGATGCAAAACAGGATCAACTGCGCTTCGCTCCCGCCGGCCTGGCGCAGTAAATCCAGCCTTGTTCCGTCACCATAATAGACCTTGCTGCCAAATTCCTCGGCTATGTCGATCTGGTCGGCGTTCTTGTCGATGACGGTGACCGACAGCCCGCCCGCGCGAAGCGTGTTTGCTACGCTTTGGCCAAAGCGGCCGTAGCCCACCACGAGAGCGCCCGCGCCATCGCCCACTTTCTGCGGACCTTCACGGGTTTGCTCCGCTCCGCTCGGTTCTCGCCTGATACGGGCGGTAGCCATCATCAGAAACGGTGTTGCAGCCATGGATAGCGTCACGATTGCGCCGAAAATGCTGGTTGTCGCCTGTTCGATAAGCAGCGCGCTCTCCGCCGCCGTGTAGAGCACGAAAGCAAATTCGCCGCCCTGACTGAGCAACAGGCCGAGCGCGAGGGCAGAGCGCCAGGTCATCTTCGCCAGCAAGCCCAACCCGGTGATGATTGCCGTTTTCACCGCGATCAACAGCACCGCAAATCCGAGCACGAAGAACGGACGTTCCGCTACCGCACCCAGATCGAGCATCATGCCCACAGCCACGAAAAACAGGCCGAGCAGGATCGAGCGGAAAGGCTCGATATCCGCCTCCAGCTCATGGCGGTAAGGTGTATCGGCCAGCATGACACCGGCAATGAACGCGCCCAGCGCCGCAGACAGACCCAGTGCCTGCATGACAAAGGCGCTCGCCAGCACGGTGAACAGCGCGGCGACAATGAACAATTCGCGCTCTCCCAACCCTCCGATCAGGCGGAATAGCGGGCGGATGATCAGTCGTCCGGCCGCGATCAATCCGAAGATGGCGCCAAGCGTCAACAGGCCTAGCATCCACCCTGACGGACCGGATTCAGCCGCGGGATTGCGGCTCATGGCGGCAACAATCGTGATCAAGGGGATGATCGAGAGATCCTGGAACAACAGGATGCCAAAGGCCTTTTCGCCGAATGGCGTGCGCAATCGTCCTGCCGATTGCAGCATCGGAAGTACCTGCGCGGTAGACGACAGGCCCAGCGGCAGGCCAATCGCCAGCGCGGCTTCCATCGTGTAGCCAGTCAGCGCGAGAACCGTGGCAGTTACCGCCAACCCGCAGGCCACCACCTGCGTCAGGCCCAGGCCGAAAATCAGGTGCTTCATGCGCCACAGCCGTGCGGGGCTAAGCTCCAGCCCGACGACGAACAGCAGCATGACTATTCCGAGTTCGGCAACGGTCGCCATTTCCTCTGCATTGCCGACCAATCCGAGGACTTGCGGGCCGAGCAGCGCGCCGGCCACCAGATAGCCCAGCGTCGCACCCAGTCCGGCGCGGCGGAAAGCCAGTACCGCTACGAGGGCAAAGCCCAGCATCAACAAAGCGTCGCGCAGCATCAATCCGCCGTGCTGTTCCATCAGGCCATTCCTTAATTTGCGAACACGGGCGCTACAGCCACTTCCACTTCCAGAACAGGAAAAGCTGCAAGGACAAGATCGCAGCGCACAATCCCGTCACGATCCAGAACCCGTTGCCTGCATCGACGCCGGGCATCCCGCCGACATTGATACCCATCAATCCGGTAATGAAGCCGAGTGGCAGGAAGATGCCTGCGACAATCGTCAGCATGTAGGTGGCATGTTCGCTGCTCGCCAAGCTGCGGGCGCGCAACTCGTCCTGCAAGACAAGGGCGCTTTCCTTGCTGATATCGATATCGTCGAGATAGCGGCGAAGGCGCGCGATGCTTTCCAGCACTTCGCGCCGGTCATGGTCTTCGAACCATTCGGGCGCGTCACGGTTTATCTGCAACAGCGCCTCGTGCTGCGGGGCCATATGGCGCTGCAAGGACAGACAATTGCGCCGGATGGATGAAATGCGGTGCAGCAGTTCTTCGGCGTCCCCTTCCAGATCGGCTTCTTCCAGCTCGTCGATCTTGTCATTCATGTCGACCATCGACTGGTTCATCCGCACCACCAGTTGCTCGACGATCTGCGCGATTGCGTTGCCTGCATCGACCGGGCCGACGCCCTGATCCAGCAGGGCGATAACGTCGCGCGGCGTCTGCATCGGCAATTTTCGCAAGGTAATCAGACGCTTGCCGTCGCACCATAATTGCAGCGAGATCATGTCTTCGGGCTGGGCCGACGGGTTGAAGTTGATCCCCCGCAAAGTCGCTACCAGCGCATCGCCCTCTCGCAACGCGCGCGGCCGGGTCGAATCCGACACCAGCAATTCGGATGTCGCTTGCGGTACGCCGAGGTAATCGACGAGCCAGGGTTTCACTTCAGGGGCATGGCGCCGCAAGTGAAGCCACAGCAATTCACCGGGTGCCTCGGGCTCCCAGGCGTCCACATCCTCCCTTCGGATCGGCCTCGCGCCGCCCTTGCCATCGAGAATACGGCCGAAGATCAGCGGATCCTTGCCCTCGGTCTCGTCGGTCACGTTCTGCTCGATCATTGTCGCATCCTGCACCAATTGCGCGTCGCTGTCATTGCCCCTTCATGCGAGGGTGTCTATATCGCTGGCCATGTCCATAGACGCCATCTCCTCCGTGCGCCCCTGGCGCATGATAGAGCGCCGCAAGTCGCGCCAGATCATGGTCGGCAATGTGCCCGTTGGCGGCGATGCGCCGATCAGCGTCCAAACGATGACCAATACGCCGACAGAGGATGTCGGCGCAACGATCGACCAGATCCGCCGCTGCGAGGATGCAGGCGCGGACATTATCCGCGTGTCCTGCCCCACGGCAGAAGCGACCGAGCATTTCGACCAGATCACGAGGGCGGCACAAATCCCGATCGTCGCCGATATCCATTTCCACTACAAACGCGCGCTCGAAGCGGCTGACAAGGGCGCGGCCTGCCTGCGCATCAATCCCGGCAATATCGGAAGCAGCGAACGCGTTGCCGAAGTCGTGCGCGCTGCAAAGGCCAACGGCTGCGCCATCCGCATCGGCGTGAATGCCGGCAGTCTCGAGAAGGACCTACTTGAGAAATACGGCGAGCCCTGCCCCGAGGCACTGGTCGAAAGCGCGCTCGATCACATCAAATTGCTGCAAGACCACGATTTCCACGAATTCAAGGTCGCGGTGAAAGCGAGCGACGTGTTCCTGGCTGTTGCTGCTTATCAGGGATTGGCCGAAACGGTCGACTGCCCGCTTCACCTCGGCATTACCGAAGCGGGCGGATTGATCGGCGGCACGGTCAAATCCTCCATCGGCATGGGCAGCCTGCTGTGGGCTGGCATCGGCGACACCATCCGCGTCAGCCTCTCGGCAGAACCCGAGCAGGAAGTGAAAGTCGGCTTCGAAATGCTCAAGGCGCTAGGACTTCGGACCCGCGGAGTTCGCGTGGTTTCCTGCCCATCGTGCTCGCGCCAGGGCTTTGACGTGATCCGCACGGTCGAAGCGCTCGAAGCTCGGCTCGAACACATCAAGACACCCATGAGCCTCTCGGTCCTTGGCTGCGTGGTCAATGGCCCCGGCGAAGCGCGCGAGACTGACATCGGCATCACTGGCGGCGGCGCGGGCAAGCACATGGTCTACCTGTCGGGCGTGACCGATCACCATGTCGAAAGCGCCGATATGCTCGATCACATCGTCGCACTGGTCGAAGCCAAGGCGGCCGAGATCGAGAATGGCATGAGTGATGCGGGTAACGCCGATAGCACGGCAGTCGCCGCCGAATGATCCGTTCCATGGTCTTTTCCGCCGTCCTGCTGGTGCTGGCGGGCTGCGTGGCAACCGGTACTGACATTGCGGATCGTCTCACTTCCGATCACCCTGAGGCCGAGGCTTATCGCGTCACTGACAATCCGATGGCGGAGGTGGATCAGGCATTGGCCATGGCCGCCACAAACGACACCCGCTTGCTGTTGGTGATGGGCGCGAACTGGTGTCATGACAGCCGCGCGCTTGCCGGATGGCTCGGCACCGAACGTTTCGCGGCGCTGGTGGAGGATCATTACGAGCTGGTCTTCGTCAATATCGGAATGCCGCAGACCGGCGATGGCCATAATCTCGAAATTGCGCGGCGTTTCGGCGTCGAAGACCTGCCCGGCTCGCCCAATCTGCTGGTCGTGACACCCGAAGGCATACTGGTGAATGGCGATACAGCGACCAGCTGGCGCGATGCTGCCAGCCGCAGCGAAGACGCGATCTACGAAGAGCTGATGGCCCTCGCCCACCGCCCTGCTCGCTCTGTCCAGCCGGTCGAAGGCGCGGAAATCGCCGAATAGGTCGCCGTGCTCCACGTCGTCCATCACGCCGATTACATGGCTCCTCGGCCGGAGCGTGGGTCGTTCAAATTCGACAAATATTACCTCGTTATGGAGGCCCTGCGCGCCAGCGGCTTTGCCCTCACCGAACATGCGCCCGAGCCGATGCCACGCGAATGGCTCGACGCCGTGCATTGCCCTGACTATGTCGAGCAGGTTTTCGCCGCCTGTGTTCCACGGGAAAAAGAGCGGCGAATCGGCTTTCCCGTCACGCCACAGATCGCCAGCCGCGTGCGTCATACTAATGGCGGCACCTGGCTCGCTGCCAAGCTGGCGATGGAGCATGGTTATGCGGCCAACAGTGCAGCGGGAAGCCATCACGCGCTGCATGATACAGGTGCAGGCTATTGCGTTTTCAACGATCTGGCGGTCGTCGCCAACCGGCTTGTCGCGCAAAGCGATGCGCAGCGTGTCTTGATCGTCGACCTTGATGTGCATCAGGGAGACGGCACGGCAAGCCTGCTGGCAGGGCGGGAGGATGTGTTCACCCTGTCGCTTCACGCTGAGAAGAACTTTCCAGCGCGCAAGGCCCGCTCAACCCGGGATATCGCCCTGCCCGATGGCATGGATGATGATGACTACCTGGCGATGCTCGACAAGCACCTGCCTCACATCATTGATCAATTCGCGCCCGACATCGTGCTCTACCAGGCCGGCGTCGACCCCCATGTGGACGACAGGCTGGGGCGACTTTCGCTCACCAGCGAAGGCCTGATTGCGCGCGATCGCTTCGTCCTGAACGAGGTCCGCAAACGCGACCTGCCGCTCGCCAGCGCGCTGGGCGGTGGGTACGGTACGGACCAGCGACAGGTTGCTGCGCGTCACGCCTGTTCGATGCTCGCAATGGCCTATCCGCAAGCCGATCCGGCGGAGCTGAAAAAGGTTCAGGGCGTCTTTACCGGCGTTTAAGGCCATTCAACTAGGTTCGGGCGCATTATGGATATGCGCATCCCCCTCGCCAGCGTGCTGGTTGCAGGCGGCCTCCTTGGGCTAGCCATGCCTATGATATCATCAGATGATGGCGCGGCTCCTACACAAGGCGTCAACTCGGGCGAGAGCGCATCGAACGCCAGCGGTCCTCTCGCAATGACAACCACCGCTGCCGATCCTGTCACCTGGGCCGAGGATGTCCGTCTGGACCGGGAGCTCGACGGTCATTTCTACGCCAATGTCGTGGTCGATGGCGTGCCTAGCCGGATGCTGGTCGATACCGGCGCCAGCGTGATCGCGCTGACCGGAGACGACGCCGTTGCCATGGGGATCCACTGGGACCCCAATGCCGTGTCTGTCGTGGCGCAGGGCGCGAGCGGGCCGGTCCACGGCGTGCAGACGCGTCTTCGTCATGTGGCGGTCGGAAATTTCGAGGCACGCGATGTCGATGCGCTGATCATTCCCGAAGGGCTCGGTATCTCGCTACTTGGCCAGTCTTTCCTCTCCACTATCGACTCCGTCGCAATCGCTGGCGACGAGATGGTGCTGGAGAACTGAACGCGATGAACATGAGCAGCCTCCTCCCGCACCGCTGGCGTAGCAAGCGTGAGGCCACGCGCCATGCCGAGGCCATTACCGCTATCCTCGATACGCCGCCAATCGTGCCGAAGCATGACGGCGTCGTGCTGTTTTCAATGATCGGCACCGCTGTGCTGTTGCCCTACCTCGTCGCGGTCAAAAGCCTGTGGGGAGAACTGCAGCGTGGCCGCGTCGCCATCCTCGACGATGGTACGCTGACTGCACAAGACCGCGCGATCCTTGCCCATCATTGCGGCGACCCCGAGATCATGCGCATTTCCGATGTCGTGCTGGGCGAATTTCCAGCTGGCGGGACGTGGGAGCGCCTGCTCACCATCCTCGACCGGCGCGGGAGCGAATACTGGATCCAGCTCGACAGCGACACGGTGACAATTTCACCGGTGGATGAAGTGGCAGAGGCAATCGCCCGCAATCGCAGCTTCGTGTTCCTCGGTGAAGTCGAGGCATCGGACGGTCCGCTACCGCTAGCGGAGTTTCACCAACGCTTTTGCGCCCGGGGCGCGGTGCACGATCATGTCCAGTCGAGGATCGAGACAAGTCTCGACCAGGTCGATGAGGCGCGCGGGTGGAAGTACGTTCGTGGCTGTTCAGGCTTTGCAGGTTTTGCTGCCACCGGTTCGGGGCGGGCGCTCGCCTCCGCCTTCCTCACCGAAATTAAAGGCATGATCGGCGAGAAGGACGTAACGATCTGGGGCACCGAACAGGTGACGTCCAATTTCCTGCTCGCCAACGAAAATTCTCCGGTTGTGCTGCCCTACGACCGCTACCTCAATTACTGGGCCGAGGATTGGGGCAAGGACGCCAGCTTCGTGCATTTCGTGGGTACGCATCGGCATGACAACGGCGCCTACGTCCGCGCCAGCCTCCAGGCGATCGAGCGACTTGGCGGTCAAACGCGATAGGCGGTATGGACAAGGTTCATACTCGAGGTGCAATATTGCCTGCATGAACCGCCGCCAACTTCTTGCTTCTTCTCTGGCTGCCGGGGCCGCCCTTGCCGCGCCGACCCGCGTATTCGCGCAGGCAGCGCCCGATCCGCGCACGCGGCGCTTGCTGAACATCGCCCGCCGCGAGGTCGAACGGGCTGGCAGCGCGCTGTGGCACCGCGATGTTGTCGGCATCGCCGATTTCGGTCTGCATTCGAGCGTGCCGCGGTTCCACTTTGTCGATCTGCTTTCCGGTCGCGTGAACAGTGCATTGGTAACGCATGGCAGCGGCTCCGATCCGGAGCATGATGGCTGGCTCAACGGCTTTTCCAACCTGCACGACAGCTGGGCCACCAGTCGCGGCGCCTATCTCACCTGGGAATGGTACGAGGGGCGCTATGGCACCTCTGTAAGGCTGAGTGGTCTGGATGACGACAACTCCAACGCATTCCCGCGCGCAATCGTTCTGCACGCGGCAGAATATGCCACGCCCGGTCATGTCGCCCGCTGGGGAAGGCTGGGACGATCAAACGGTTGCCCGGCATTCGGAACGGAAACCTTCCCCGAGGTGATGTACCGTTTGCGCGGTGGACGGCTGATATTTGCCGATGCACTGGGCATTGGCGAAAGCGGCGAAG
Organism: Erythrobacter alti; assembly: GCF_037996805.1. Classification (NCBI taxonomy): domain Bacteria; kingdom Pseudomonadati; phylum Pseudomonadota; class Alphaproteobacteria; order Sphingomonadales; family Erythrobacteraceae; genus Erythrobacter; species Erythrobacter alti. Next base: position 174,678 of record NZ_JBBNAX010000002.1, read on the forward strand.
ACGTGGCGCGTCCAGCGCAGGACTATGTCGATTTCGAACGCGTGGCCGCGCACAACCGCAGGCGTTACGACATCGCCTCTACCGAGCGACCGAGCGACAGCGAACTTGAGCGGATTTATATGGAAGCCAACCCGGGGCTGGCAACCAGCCCGCAGGAATAGCTCTTAGCCCACCGTCGTGCGGGCGTCCTCCACAATCTCAATGACTTCCTCGTCCGTTTCACGGGCGCGATTGCCGACGCGCGGCGCGTCGAGCGCGGCTAGGACCGGGGCATCCCGGCCATAGATGTCGTTGAAGTTGCGCAGGTTCCCGTCGATATCGACGCCCATCGTGAAATAGGTGATGTAGACTGGCATCGTGCGTTCCACCGGAACGCGCGTGTAGTCACCGCTGGTCGAAATTTCGACCGCTTCATCGCGCGAAGCGCCACGTCCGAGGATGGCCACCGTCATCGCCAGTTCGAGCGCACGTTCGACGCGGATGCAGCCGTGACTACGCGCGCGGTTGTCGCTGTTGAAGAGATTGCGCGCAGGCGTGTCGTGCAGGAAGATCGCGTGCGGATTAGGCATGTCGAGCTTCATCCGGCCCAGCGAGTTGGAAGGGCCGGGCTGCTGCACCACGGTAATCCAGCCGTTCGCGCCGCGCTCTGCCGTATATCCTTGCGAGCGCGCCCAACGCGGATTGTTCAACACGCGGTTGCCCAGCCCTTCGCCGCGCACAATGCTCTGCGGCACCGTCCAGGTCGGGTTGAAAACCACGCCTTCGACAGTTTCCGCCAGTTGAGGCGTGGCCGTGCGGCCCGGCGCACCGACGATGGTGCGATAGGTGCTGATGATCTGGTTGTTAACCGTCAGGCGCAGTTGATATTCGGGAACATTGGTAATCAGATATTGCCCGCCAAGGTCGCGAGCCAGCCAGCGCCAGCGATCCATGTTGGCGCGGATCATGCGGCGGCGCTCTACCTGCGCTTCGGGCGTTTCGGCCAGCGCATCACGAAGCGCGGCATAATCGGGGTGCGACGGCGCGAGCGAGGCAAGGACACCGGCAACATTGCCAGTGGTCAGTGCTTCGTCCATCAATTCGCCGGTCGGCAGCATGTCGGAATCGGGATCGACCACGAACCACTGCCGGCGCGCTTCCATCGGTGTACGACCGTCGCGCAAATCCTCTACCAGCCAAGTGAAAGCTCCGCTGGCACGGGTGTTGAGTTCGCTCCCGGCACCGCGCGCAATTTCCTCGCGCAGCAGGTCAGGGCGGTAGTCGGCAGGATCGAGCCCTTCGGTACCGATTGCTTCGATAACCGCCAGCAACGCATTGGCATTATCGACAGACCATTCCTGCACCAAAGGCAGGCGCGGATCTTCCTGTACGACTTCCTGGGAGGAGAATTCAGGAGTTTGCGTGACCTCGGCCGCATCGCCTTCCTGCAGCACGTCCTGCGCAAAAAGTGTCTGGGCCTGGCCTTGTGCAGCAAGTGTGGTGCTCACCGCAATTGCGCCGAAAATACCGACGAAACGCATCAGAATCTTTTCCCCGTTAACTGTCATTACCGACAGACATTGCCGATTTGTTCCGCCTGTATCAAGCACAAGCGCTTTCACAAGGCTGAACCGCGCATACAGCAGGTGACGAAGCGCAGGTTCGCCCCTACAGCGGCGCGCAATGGATCACCCACAGCGCCTTCTCCTGCCTTTTCTCGCGGCGATTGCGGGGGTTGCCTTCCTTTCGCTGATGGACGCCTTCATGAAGCAGGCGGCGCTGGCTAGCGGAGTTTATACTGCCTCGCTCTTGCGGTCGCTGATCGCTGCGGCGCTGGTGGCACCGTTCTGGCTGGCGAGCGGTTTCGTATGGCCGCGCTGGCAGGTGATGAAGCTGCATCTGGAGCGCGGCATCGTCTCGGCCATGATGGCGCTCAGCTTCTTCTTCGCCCTGACCAAGCTGCCGATTGCCGAAGCCATCGCGATCAGTTTCATCGCCCCGTTGCTGGCGCTTTATTTCGCGCGGATATTCCTGGGTGAGACCATTGCACGCGGCGCGATCATCGCTTCGTTGGTTGGCTTTGCCGGTACGCTGGTGATCGTTGGCGGGCGATTGGGCCGTAGCGATTTCGATGAAGGCGTGGCGCTGGGCATCGCCTCGCTGCTGTTTTCGGCTTTGCTCTACGCCTACAATTTCGTCGTCATCCGCCGCCAGTCGCAAGTTGCGGGGCCGTTGGAGGTAGCGACGTTTCATTCAGGGATCGGCGGGCTGGTGCAAGCGCTGGCAGCACCGTTCTTCTTCGCCATGCCTGGCAGCGATGGACTGGGTACAATCGCCATTGCCGCCGTGCTGACCATCGGCGGCTCGATGACGATCACCTGGGCCTATGCCCGGGCAGAGGCGCAGGTGCTGGTCCCGGTTGAATATTCAGGCTTCCTGTGGGCGGCCCTGTTCGGTTGGCTGTTCTTCCGCGAAGCGGTGACGGTTACGACAATTGCCGGCGTGGTGCTGATCGTCATCGGCTGCTGGATTGCTGTCCCCAGGCGCAAGGCCAAATTGCGAACGGGCAGCGAGCCTGCCGATCAGGCCGGATCGTCCTGACTCGTTAGCGTTTGCTCCTCGGGCTTTTCGGAAAACCAGTCCGAACTTTGCCAGACCAGCCCCGCAGCGGCGCCGAGAAACGCGGCAATGACCAGCGAAGTGAGCATGATAAGCACCCCGAGCGGGGATTTCTTTCGCTGCGGATTTCCTAATGCCATTGCACTTCCTTTGATTGCGAGCGCGCGCAAGAAAATTACTCGTATTATCAATATTGCCTAGCCCACTTGACGAGGCTGCATCAAACGCGCAGGTCGCCAGCAAACACGGCCCTTCCCTCGCAGAAACATGGCCGATTCCGCAACCCTTGGACAGGATATGCAACAGATGACCCAGGTCGGCGCAGATACGCTCGGAGCCCGCAAGACACTCGACGTCAATGGCAAGAGCTACGCCTATTACTCGCTCAGCGCAGCGGCAGACAAATTTGGCGACGTATCGCGCTTGCCCCATTCGATGAAAGTGCTGCTCGAGAACATGCTGCGCTTCGAGGACGGTGGCTTCACCGTGGGTGAAGAGCACGTTCAGGCCATCGTCGACTGGCAGAAGAACCCGGCCACCGGCAACGAAATCCAGTACCGCCCGGCGCGCGTGCTGCTGCAGGATTTCACCGGCGTGCCTTGCGTTGTCGATCTTGCCGCCATGCGCGATGCCATCGGCAAGCTGGGCGGCGATACTGCGAAGATCAATCCGCAGGTTCCGGTGAACCTCGTGATCGATCACTCGGTCATGGTCGACGAATTTGGCCACCCCAAGGCATTCGAAAACAACATGGCGCTCGAATATGAGCGTAATGCGGAACGCTACGACTTCCTGAAGTGGGGCGCGAAAAGCCTCAAGAACTTCTCCGCCGTGCCTCCCGGCACTGGCATCTGCCACCAGGTGAACCTCGAATATATCGGCAAGGGCGTGTGGTCGTCCGAAGACCAGAATGGCGAACTCGTCGCCTATCCCGACACCTGCGTAGGCACAGACAGCCACACAACCATGATCAACGGTCTCGGCGTGCTGGGTTGGGGCGTCGGCGGGATCGAGGCAGAGGCGGCCATGCTCGGCCAGCCGATCTCCATGCTGATCCCCGAAGTCGTCGGCTTCCGCCTCGACGGCAAGATGGCCGAAGGCGTGACTGCTACCGACCTCGTGCTGACCTGCGTGCAGATGCTGCGCGAACACGGCGTGGTTGGCCGCTTCGTGGAATTCTATGGCCCCGGCGTTGCCAATCTCAGCCTCGCCGACCGCGCGACCATTGCCAACATGGCGCCCGAATACGGCGCGACCTGCGGCTTCTTCGGTATCGACGACAAGACCCTCGACTACATGCGCCTCACCGGTCGTCCCGATGAAACCATCGCGCTGGTCGAAGCCTATGCCAAGGAACAGTGCATGTGGTTCACGCCGGAAGCCGAGCCGATATTCTCGAGCACGCTCCAGCTCGACATGGCCTCGGTCGTGCCAAGCCTTGCCGGTCCCAAGCGTCCGCAGGACCGCGTTGCGCTTCCCGAGGTGGACGAGCTGTTCAACAGCGACCTCGCGAAGGTCTACAACAAGAGCGCGCCCAAACGCGTTGCTGTCGAAGGCAAGGATCACGATGTCGGCGATGGCGACGTTGTTATCGCCGCAATCACCAGCTGCACCAACACCTCAAACCCCGATGTGCTGATCGCCGCCGGCCTCGTCGCCAAGAAGGCGCGCGAAAAGGGCCTTGCGCCCAAGCCGTGGGTGAAGACCAGCCTTGCACCGGGTTCGCAGGTCGTCACAGACTATCTCGTAAAGAGTGGCTTGCAGGACGATCTCGATGCGATCGGATTCGACCTGGTCGGCTATGGCTGCACCACCTGCATCGGCAATTCGGGCCCGCTCGCCCCGCCGATCAGTAACGCGATCAATGATCACGACATCGTTGCTGCCAGCGTGCTTTCGGGCAACCGCAACTTCGAAGGCCGTGTCAGCCCCGATGTGCGCGCCAACTTCCTCGCGTCGCCGCCGCTCGTGGTGGCCTACGCGCTGAAGGGCACGGTGACGCAGGACATCACCACGACCCCGATTGGCCAGGACCAGGACGGCAACGACGTGATGCTGGCAGACATCTGGCCGTCGAACCTCGAAATCGCAGAAAACCGTGCCGCCAACATCGACCGCTCGATGTTCGTCACGCGCTATGCCGATGTCTACAAGGGCGACGAGCACTGGCAGGCGATCAAGGTCGATGCGTCGGACACTTACAGCTGGAACCCGTCGAGCACCTATGTCGCCAACCCGCCTTATTTCGACGGGATGAGCATGGAGCCCGACGCGATCAACGATATCGAAGGCGCCAAGCCTCTCGCGGTACTCGGCGACAGCGTGACAACCGACCACATCAGCCCCGCCGGTTCGATCAAGGAAGACAGCCCCGCAGGCTCTTACCTCGTCAACCACCAGGTGCCGAAGAAGGACTTCAACTCCTACGGCTCGCGCCGTGGCAACCATGAAGTGATGATGCGTGGTACATTCGCCAATATCCGCATCAAAAACGAAATGGTTCCCGGCGTGGAAGGCGGCGTCACCACCTACAATGGTGAGCAGATGCCGATTTATGATGCGGCGATGAAGCACAAGGAAGACGGCACGCCGCTCGTCGTCATCGGCGGCAAGGAATACGGCACCGGCTCCAGCCGCGACTGGGCTGCGAAGGGCACGATCTTGCTCGGCGTGCGTGCGGTTATCGTGGAAAGCTATGAACGTATCCACCGCTCCAACCTGATCGGTATGGGCGTGCTGCCGCTGCAGTTCAAAAATGGCGATACTCGTAATTCGCTGGGTCTGGACGGTGATTGCACCTTCGACATCAAGGGCCTCAGCGGCCTGACGCCGGGCCAGGACGTCGATGTCCATGTGACCCGTGCCGACGGTTCGACCGCCACCTTCACCGCGCTGTGCCGCATCGATACCGCCAACGAGCTTGAGTATTACAAGAACGGCGGCATCCTGCATTACGTGCTGCGCAAACTGGCGGCGTAGCAATGCGTGCACTGCTCATCGCCTCGGCTGTGATGGCGCTGGCCGCCTGCTCTGACGAGAGCGGCCTGCCGTTGCCCGAGGCGATGACAGTTGAAACGGCCGATGCAACGTCAGACCCGGCGGCTGCGGTAGAGACTCTCGATTCTGGCGAGCTTTCGGACATGATCGCGCGCGGGGAAGTCGTGCTGATCGACGTCCGCACGCCGGAGGAATTTGCCGCCGGTCGCTTGCCCGTCGCGCTCAATGCTCCGGTGGACACCTTCGATGCGGCAAGCATTCCGATCGAAGGCGGGCGCGAGACGATCCTCTATTGCCGTTCGGGCAACCGCTCGGGACGCGCCGCCCAAATGCTCGCAGAGCATACCGGCACCACGGTGCGTCATCTCGAAGGCGGAATTACCGCTTGGCAGGATACAGGCGGCGATGTGATCGGGGCGGAAACCCCAGTGCAGTAACGCGTTCACCGCAGGTCATCTTCCGGCAGGCATCTTGTCGCCAACAGGAGGATGCCATGCGAAATACGCTGTTTGTCGCTTCGGTCGCGCTGGCCGCGAGCTGCCTTGCCATCCCCGCCCATGCCCAGGAAAACGAAGATGCGGCGGGCGTGGATTATGCCGGCTTTGTCGATCTTGCAAAACAGATCGAGACTTATCGCCAGACGCGCTTGCTGGACTGGATACAATTCGACACGCGTTCACGCGAGCCGGACGCAATCATCTTGGACACACGTTCAGCCGCAGCCTTTGCCCAAGGCCATGTCAGGGGCGCGGTGAACCTGCCCTTCTCCGATTTTACGGAGGAGAAGCTGGAAGAGATTATCGGTGACCGTCAGCGCCCCATCTTCATCTACTGCAACAATAATTTTGCCGATGACCGGCAGCCTGTGCAGCTCAAGCGGGTGGAACTGGCGCTCAATATCCCGACCTTCATCAACCTCTACGGCTATGGCTATCGCGAGATCTGGGAGCTGGGAGAAGTGCTGATGCTGGAACAGGTCGACTGGGTCAGGGCTGAAGGCTGACGCGAAAAAGGGCGGCCGCTAGCGACCGCCCCTTCGAATTTCCCTTTAGGACTGCGTCAGGCTGCTCGCGAGCGTGCGCCTTCCTTGTCGCCGCGCCGGCGGCGAAGGAACACCGCACCCGCGCCTGCGCCGAACAGCAGCAACATACCCGGAGCCGGAACCGGCGTACCCGAAGACGTGCTCGTCGTGGTCATCCCGCTGGTTGTCGCACCGCTGGTGCTGGTCGAGGTCGAGCTGGAGGTCGAGGAACTGGTCGAAGTCGAGCTGGACGAACTGGTCGAGGTCGACACATCGCCCGAGCTCGACGTGGTCGAAGTCACGCCGCCTGTGGTGGTGGTTACACCTCCGGTAGTCGTGCTCACTCCGCCCGTGCTGGTCGAGGTCGTGGTGGTGCCGCTCGTGCTCGTCGTGCCACTCGTCGATCCGCCACTGGTAGTAGTCGTGCTGCCACCAGTCGTGGTCGAACCGCCGGTCGAGGTGGTCGTTCCGCTCGTCGTGGTCGAGGTGGTGTTGCCACCGCTCGTCGTGCTCGTCACGCCGCCCGTGGTGGTGGTCGAGGTGATACCTCCGCTGGTCGTGGAAGTAGTCGAGCCGCCCGTGCTGGTGATCCCGCCTGTAGAAGTCGTGGTACCCGAAGTTCCGCTTGTTCCGGATGTACCCGAAGTGCCCGACGTTCCGCCGCTGGTCGAAGTGCTGGTGCTTCCACCGCCAGAAGAACTGGTGCTCGATGAAGTCGAGGACGAGCTGGAGCCCGATGTCGAGGACGTGACATTGCCGGAGGACGAGGAAGTGCTTGTGACCCCGCCGGTCGTGCTGGTTACGCCGCCGGTTGTGCTGGAAACACCGCCCGTCGAAGACGAGGTCGTGCTGGTCACACCGCCGGTCGAGGACGAGGTGGTGCTGGTGATTCCACCCGTCGTACTGGTGAATTCGCCGCTCGAAGATGTGCTCGTTACATTGCCCGAAGAGCTGCTGACATCTCCCGAAGTCGACGTCGAGCCACCCGAAGTAGAAGTAGAGCCACCCGACGTTGAGGTCGAACCGCCCGAGCTGGATGTCGACGTGGAAGAACCGGTCGAGGAATTATCGATGTCGATAATGATATCGCCGCTCGTGCCTTCGCCGCCAGTCGTGGTGGTCGTGCTCATGTCGACTACCGCGCTGGCGCTGCCGCCTCCGCTGCCGCCGCCGAAGAAGCCGCCGAAGAAGCCGCCGCCAAACCCGCCGATACCGCCCGATCCGCCGATGACGATGGGCTGTCCGCCGCCGCTGCTGCGCACGGGTGCGCTGGGCAGCGGGGGAAGCGGCAGGGCCACGCCTGCCAGTTCGTAATCCTCTTCAATCTCACAGCACTCGCGCTCGATCGTGCGGCGCAGGCGGCGCTGCGGACGCAAGGGGATCTCGCGACGTGCGGTCGGTGTTTCCGTCTTCACGTCGATCAGTTCGGGGTCTGCCTGTTCATCGGACTTGTAGCGAACGGCAGAAGTCTGCGGTTCGGCAACGTGAACGGCACCCCCGCCGATGATGGCACCGCCAGCGGCGGCGGCGGTGAGTTTCGCAATGGCCATGCGTACCGACATGCGTGATCTCTTTCAGTTACGGTGAGATCGACCTGCAATACCCGCAATGGCATCGACGGCCTTTCCCACGTCCTGACAAGAAGCAGCGCAAACCCTTTCGGGGCAATTGCATTAACCATGATTTCGCCTGCCGGAGCGCAAAAAAATGGCACGAATCTGCGGCCTGGCACCGGTGTGTCCCACAATGGAACCGAATGGCCGGTGTTTGCTGACGTAAATCGTCGCTAGCGCGCTATTTTTCGCTGTCGAACAATCCGCCCTGGGGCGTCGAGGGAGGCGACATGCCGAGGTGATCCCATCCGCCATCATTGAGGCAGCGACCGCGCGCGGTGCGGGCGATCAGGCCGAGCTGGATGAGGTAAGGTTCGATCACATCCTCCACCGTATCGCGCGGTTCGGCGAGGCCTGCAGCGAGCGTTTCGACGCCCACCGGGCCGCCCTTGTAGGTGGTCGCGATCATGGTGAGATAGCGCCGATCCATCGCATCGAGCCCAAGCGAATCGATCTCCAGCCGCGTCAGCGCTTCGTCCGCAATCGCATCGGTAACCTCGCCGGCACCCTTCACCTGCGCGAAATCGCGCACCCGGCGCAGCAGCCGTCCGGCCACGCGCGGGGTGCCCCGCGAACGCCGCGCAATCTCGCCCGCCCCCGAAGGCGCGACAGGCATGCCGAGCAGCCGCGCACCGCGGGTGACGACTTCGGTCAGCTCGTCCTGCGTGTAGAACACCAGCCGCACGGGGATGCCGAAACGGTCACGCAGCGGCGTGGTGAGCAGCCCCTGCCGCGTGGTCGCACCGACCAGCGTGAAGGGCGGCAAGTCGATCCGCACGCTGCGCGCCGACGGCCCCTCGCCGATGATGATATCGAGCGCGCGGTCCTCCATCGCCGGATAAAGCACTTCCTCGACCACCGGATTGAGCCGGTGAATCTCGTCGATGAACAGCACGTCATTCGGCTCGAGATTGGTGAGCAGCGCGGCAAGATCGCCCGCCTTGGCGATCACCGGACCGGAGGTGGCGCGAAAGCCCACGCCCAGCTCCTTGGCAACGATCTGCGCGAGCGTCGTCTTGCCGAGGCCGGGAGGACCGAAAAACAGCACATGGTCCATCGCCTCTTTGCGCCCACGCGCCGCCTCGATGAACACGCGAAGGTTATCACGCGCCGCTTCCTGCCCGATAAATTCGGTGAGCGACTTCGGGCGCAGCGCCGCATCCGGATCTTCCGGCTGGCGGTCGGGAGTATGGATGGGCTGTTCGGTCAAAACGGGTTCACCGTATAGCCCTGCTGCTGCAGCAGCGCGTGCGCAGTCATCGCGGAGATCGCCATCTGCACTCCGGGCACGAGATCGGCCTTGTCAATGCCGTGTGCGGCGGCGCTCTGGCCGCAGAGGTAGATCGTGATGCCCTGTTCCATCATTTCGGAAAGCGCGGCGGCGGTCAGGTTTTCGCGCCCGTCAAAACGCGCGGCGAAGGCTTCGCGGCCAAGCAGGTCGAGGCTGGCTGCACCGTGGACTACGACGGCGACCTCCACGTTTTCGCGTGGCACGCCGTGGAGCGCCATCATGTTGACGAAGCGGGCCGCAGATTCGATTCCGCGGTTCGTTCCATCCTCGCCTGCGGCTTTTGCGACATCGTAGGAATGACGGAAATGCACGTCAGCGGGAAGGGGTTGGTCGAAATCGACTTCGACAACTGCGCCGAAGTCGGTGAACACCGGGCCTTCGCGAAAGGCGGAAAAATCCTGCGCCGCCAAGGGTGTGGCGACAAGTAATCCGATGAGTGCCGACAAGAGCAATTTCAACATCGTCATTCTCCTAACCAGCCGCCTTCTTGAGCGCCACGCGAATGAGATCACCCTCGCCCGCGCCTTCGCCCAATTCCTCTTGCGCCCGCGCCACGGCCTGCGCGGCCACTGCAGGCTTGAAGCCGAGGTTCTGCAGGGCGCTGACCGCGTCGGCGCTCGCCCCGCCGGCGTGAGAAATCGCTGCCCCGCCCGCCGCTCCGCCAAATGACACGCCCGGCATGGCGCCCGCCTTGTCCTCCAATTCGTTGACAATGCGCCCGGCCAGCTTTGGTCCGACACCCTGCGCGCGCGCCACGGAGGCGGCATCGCCGCCCGCACAGGCATCGCGCAACTCGCCCGCCGACAATGCCGAGAGGATCGCCAGCGCGACCTTGCTGCCCACGCCCTGCACCTGCGTCAAAAGGCGGAACCAGTCGCGCTCCGAAGCATCGGCAAAACCGAGCAGGCGCATGTCGTTCTCGCTCACCTGCAGGTCTGTGTAGAGCGTGCAGTCATCGCCCGTCCCGCCCAGAGCGGTCAGCGTCTTGGTCGAGCAATGGACCAGATAGCCCACGCCCTGCACATCGAGCACCGCCCAATCCTCGCCGGTTTCGTCCAACCGCCCTGTCAGCTTTGCAATCATGTTTTGTTCCTGCCCGTTGGCAAAGGCAATTGCCAGCCTATTCGTCGTGTTTTGCGCATATATGCGGCTAATGTGGAGCACATGGAGCACTGTCCTGAAGCAGGAAAAGAGAGCTCGCCGATTTTCGCGCTTTTACCGGGCGTTGGGGAGGGATTGACGGGCATTCCCCTCGTTTGAAGTCGCCGGGCGACGTAGGAAAGTTGCGAACCGCGGGGCAGACGCGCGACAGATACTCGACACGGGCGCAAGTTTCGCCGTAGAGCGTCGGCATGAGCTGGAACACATTCGGACGCGTTTTTCGCTTCACCACCTGGGGAGAAAGCCACGGCCCTGCACTGGGCGTGGTCGTGGACGGATGCCCGCCCGGAATTTCGCTCTCTGAGGATCACATCCAGCCCTTCCTCGATGCGCGCAAGCCGGGGCAGAACCGCTTCACCACCCAACGTCGCGAGGCGGACGAGGTGCGCATCCTTTCGGGCGTGTTCGAAGGCAGGACAACCGGCACGCCGATCAGCCTGATCATCGAGAACACAGACCAGCGCAGCAAGGATTATTCGGAAGTCGCCAAGGCCTATCGCCCCGGCCATGCGGATTACACTTACGACGCGAAATACGGCTTCCGCGACTATCGCGGCGGCGGGCGTTCTTCGGCGCGCGAGACTGCTGCTCGGGTGGCAGCGGGCGCGGTTGCGCGGCTGGTAATCCCCGAGGTGCAGATCACCGGATTTACCGAGGCGATCGGCGAGCACGCGATCGACTATGCCCGCTTCGATGCGAGCCAGATCCGCGAAAACGCCTTCTTCTGCCCCGATGCCGAAGCGGCTGCGGCGTGGGAGGACGTGATCGACCAGACCCGCAAGGCCGGTTCATCGCTCGGCGCGAGCGTGGCGTGTTCCGCAACCGGAGTGCCTGCCGGATGGGGCGCGCCGGTCTACGCCAAGCTGGACAGCGAACTGGCCGCCGCCATGGTCAGCATCAACGCCGTGAAAGGCGTCGAAATCGGAGACGGGTTTGCTGCCGCGCGGCTATCGGGCGAGGAAAATGCCGATCCCATGTCGCCGGGCGCGGACGGTCCGGAATTTGCTGCCAATCATGCGGGCGGAATTGCGGGGGGCATCTCTACCGGACAGCCGGTCACCTGCCGCGTGGCGTTCAAGCCGACCAGTTCGATCCTCACGCCCGTCGATACGATCACCAGCGAAGGCGAGGCGACCGAGATCCGCACCAAGGGCCGCCATGATCCGTGCGTCGGCATTCGCGGCGTGCCGGTGGTCGAAGCGATGATGGCGCTGGTACTGGCCGACCAGAAACTGCTCCACCGCGCGCAATGCGGCTAATCCGGCGCGGAGCGATTTTCGGGTGAAGTCAAAGCTCGGCAAGCGTCCACTGCTGTGGCTGATCCTCGCCTTGCCGGGCGTTTGGATCCTTTATCGCTGGGCCGCCACTCCGGACCAATACGGCTTTGGCCATGCCATTGGCGATAGCGGTGACTGGGCGGCATGGCTGCTGATGCTGACGCTTGCCGTCACGCCGTTTCGCCTGCTGTTTCGCAAGGCTGCGCTGGCAATCTGGCTGCTGCGGCACAGGCGCGACCTGGGCGTGGCCAGCTTCGCTTATGCTGCCGGACACACGGTGATCTATCTTGCCGACCAGACCTCACTTGCCGAGGTTTGGTCGGAAACGGGGTCTGCGGAATTGTTGACAGGTTGGCTGGCGCTGGCGCTGTTCCTGCCGCTGGTTGTGACGTCGAATGATATCTCGGTCCGTGCACTCAAACAGGCATGGAAGCGGCTACATCGGCTTGTCTATCCGGCGGCCATCCTGACCTTCGTGCACTGGGCACTCACCGCCTTCGATCCGACGACGGCCTACATCCATATCGGAGTGCTGGCCGCCGTCGAATTGCTAAGGGTCTGGTTACAACAACGTCAGAGAGTGACGTAGTTGCGCAAGCGCGCGACTTCTTCCTCGTCGACATACTTGCCGATTTCGCGGTCGAATTCGGCCATATCCGCGTAGGGGCGATATTCCTCGAATTCGTGAACCATGCGGTCGGTCATGCCGGGGATCAGTTCGATTTCTTCGCTGCTGGCGGTGTTGAGGTTGACCGGGACGAAGACGTTCACAAGCACCTTTGCAGCCTGTGTCTCGCCGAGATTTTCGACGAGGACCGTGCGAAGGCCGGTGACGCTGGCGAAGGGCTGGCCGGCGACGATCGCGGCGGCGAGTTCGGGCGATACACCGGCAACAGCCGCAAGCTGTTCTTCGGTGGCGGAATTGGCATCAAGGACGCTGCTCGCAGCGGCATCGTCAACCATATCGTCGGCAGCCGTGGTCTCTTCGACCGTAGGCTCAACCGTGTCGTCGGCGGTTTCCGCACAGGCGGCGAGAGTGAGGGCGGTGCCGGCCATGGCGGCGGAGAGGATAATCTTGCGCATAAAGTGAGCTTTCCTTGCTGGGTGGGTGTGCGGATAGCTCCATTGCTTAATTGCTAACGCTTCGCAATAGTAAATTATTGAGCCGTGGTGAGCTTGCACGTAAGGAGCGAAAGGCGCCCCATCACGAAAGTTCCAATTCTGTGATTGATAATTTCGATGAGCGCCATCGCACCAATTCGCTTTTGTGCAGCGCAGCAATGCCTATCTGGCACCTACCAGTTTCAACCCGAACAACGGAGTACACCCATGGGTATTATCGGTAGCCAGATCAAACCATTCACCGCCACCGCCTTCCAGGCCGGCAAGGATTTCTTCGACGTCACCGACGAAGACGTGAAGGGCAAGTGGTCGATCTTCTTCTTCTATCCGGCCGACTTCACTTTCGTCTGCCCGACCGAACTCGAAGACCTCGGCGAACATTATGACATGCTGCAGAAGCTCGGCGTCGAAGTGTACGGCGTCTCGACCGACACGCACTTCAGCCACAAGGCATGGCACGACACCAGCGAGAAGATCGGCAAGCTGAACTTCCCGTTCCTGGGCGACCAGAACCACGTGCTGGCACGCAATTTCGATGTGCTTCGTGAAGGTGTTGGCCTCGCCGATCGTGCGACTTTCGTGGTCGATCCCGATGGCGTGATCCAGCTGGTTGAACAGACCTGCGAAGGCGTTGGCCGCAATGCGAACGAACTGGTGCGCAAGATCCGCGCCGCGCAGTATGTCCGCAACAACCCGGGCCAGGTCTGCCCCGCCGCGTGGGAAGAAGGCAGCGATACGCTGGCTCCTTCGCTCGACCTCGTCGGCAAGATCTGAGCCGATCCGGCAAGATTGGGCTGCGCGCACTCCTCCCCCTTTTAGAGGCGCGCAGTTCTTTACCCGGGCTTTCAGCTCGGGTCGCACGAAGGCCCGGAGCAATCCCCCCTCCCCCCGCTCCGGGCCTTTTACGCTCCCCTTCACAGGATTTGACCCATGCTCGACCAGAACCTGAAAGATCAGCTTTCCACTTACCTCGGCAATCTGCGTGAGCCGATCGAGCTCGTCGCATCGCTTGGTGATGGCAAGAAGTCGGACGAGACGCGCGAATTGCTCGAAGTGATCGCCGCGCAGTCGGACAAGGTCACCGCCAGCTTCGATGGCGACGATGCGCGCCGCCCCAGCTTCATCGTGCGCCGCGCTTCGGACGCGACGCGCTGGGTGCGTTTTGCCGGACTGCCGATGGGGCATGAATTCACGTCACTGGTGCTCGCATTGCTGTGGGCTGGTGGTCACCCGCCAAAGGTCTCGGACGAGGTGCTCGAACAGGTTCGCGCGCTTGAAGGCGATTTCGCTTTCGAGATGTATTTCTCGCTGAGCTGCCACAATTGCCCCGACGTCGTGCAGGCGCTCACTCTGATGGCGCTGGAAAACCCGCGCATCACTGCCACGCTGATCGAAGGCGGCACTTTCCAGGATGAAGTCGATGCACGCGGCGTGATGGCCGTGCCCGCAACCTTCCTCAACGGCGAGAGCTTCTACAACGGCAAGATGACGCTCGAGGAAGTGCTGGCGAAAGTCGACACGGGAGCAGGCGCCAAGGCCGCTGAAAAGCTGGCGGCGAAAGATCCGTTCGAAGTGCTGGTCGTGGGCGGTGGCCCCGGTGGCGTCGCTTCGGCGATCTATACCGCGCGCAAGGGCATCCGCACCGGCATCGCGGCCGAACGTTTCGGCGGCCAGTTGAACGATACGTTGGGGATCGAGAACCTCCCCGGCACCGAATACACCGAAGGTCCGCGCCTTACCGCCGATCTGGGCCGGCAGGTCGCCGCGCAGGATTCGATCGACCTGATGAACCTCGCCACCTCCAGCAAGCTGATCCCCGCCGATCAGCCCGGCGGCTTGCACCAGATCGAGCTGGACAACGGCGCGGTGCTCAAGGCGCGCGCGCTGATCCTTTCGACAGGTGCGCGCTGGCGTGCGCTCGGCGTTCCGGGCGAGCAGGACTACCGCAACAAGGGCGTGGCCTATTGCCCCCATTGCGACGGGCCACTGTTCAAGGGCAAGCGCGTGGCCGTGGTCGGTGGCGGCAATTCCGGCGTCGAGGCGGCGATCGACCTTGCGGGCATCGTCGGCCATGTCACCGTGATCGAATTCGACACGGCATTGCGCGCCGACAAGGTGCTGGTCGACAAGCTCGAAAGCCTCGCCAATGTCGATATACTCGTAAACGCCCAGACCACGCAGATCACCGGCGATGGCGAGCGCGTTTCGGGCCTGACCTACAAGGATCGCGCCGACGAAAGCGAACACGATATCGCGCTCGAAGGCGTGTTCGTGCAGATCGGGCTTGTGCCCAACACCGAATGGCTCGCCGACAGCGCGCTCGAATTGAGCAAGCATGGCGAGATCGTGATCGATACGCACGGCAAGACCAATCTGCCCGGCGTTTTCGCGGCAGGCGATTGCACGACAGTGCCCTACAAGCAGATCGTGGTGGCCATGGGAGCCGGATCGAAAGCCGCGCTCTCGGCATTCGATTACCTGATTCGTACCGAAGCCAGCGACGAGATCGCACACGCTGCCTGAGCCCGCCCCAGGCTGACATTCAAAGCCCGCATCCGGCCATTCCGGGTGCGGGCTTTTCGCATCTGGTCGCAATGGTGAAACTGCCCGCCGAGTAAACGGCAATTCCGATCAATGATTGCCAACTAATCGATTTGACGAATTACCGGGAAAGACGCATCCTCTCGCCATCGACGACTCGTTCGTCACGTAGACAATGCAGAGAGGAATTTCCAATGGACGCCGAGACAGGTTCAATTTCAGGCGGTTGCCCCTTCAACAGCGAGAGCGGAACCCGTTCGCTCCTGGGCCGGACCAATCGCGACTGGTGGCCCGATAGCCTCAATCTGGAAATCCTCAAGGAAGGCGGCAAGTCGCCAGATCCGCTGGGCGAGGATTTCGACTATGTCGAAGCGTTCAACACCATTGATTACAACGCGCTCAAGGCAGACCTGACCGCGCTTATGACCGACAGCCAGCCGTGGTGGCCGGCCGATTACGGCCATTACGGTCCGTTCTTCATCCGCATGGCGTGGCACGCTGCGGGCACCTATCGCACCGGCGACGGGCGCGGCGGCTCCTCGAGCGGTCAGCAGCGCTTTGCTCCGCTCAACAGCTGGCCCGACAATGGCAACCTCGACAAGGCGCGCCGCCTCCTGTGGCCGATCAAGCAGAAATACGGCAAGAACATCAGCTGGGCCGACCTGTTCATCCTCACCGGCAATGTCGCCATCGAAAGCATGGGCGGCCCAGTGTTCGGCTTTGGCGGCGGACGTGCCGACGTGTTCGAACCCGAAACCGTCTATTGGGGCAGCGAGGAACAATGGGTCGATGAAGGCGTCGAAACCCGCATCATTCCCGATGAAGGCAAGGCTCTCGAAAACCCGCTCGCTGCGATCCAGATGGGCCTGATCTACGTCAATCCCGAAGGTCCGGGCGGCAATCCGCATGATGCCGAGGGCATGGCCCGCGACATGAAGGAAACCTTCGCCCGCATGGCCATGAATGACGAGGAAACCGTCGCTCTCACCGCGGGCGGTCACGCTTTCGGCAAGGCGCATGGCGCCAAGCCATCCGATACCTTCGGCAAGGCCCCCGAAGGCGAGAACCTTCACACCATGGGCTTTGGCTGGCTGACCGATCCCGAAGAAATCGGCAAGGGTCACATCACTACCTCGGGCATCGAGGGCGCGTGGACCAACAACCCGACACAGTGGGGCGGCGACTACTTCCGCCTGCTGTTCAAATATGACTACGAACTGGTGCAAAGCCCAGCGGGCGCAAACCAGTGGCAGCCGATCAACCCGGACCCTGAAGACATGGCGCCCGACGCGCGCGATCCTTCCAAGAAGGTGCCAACGATGATGACCACCGCCGACATGGCGCTGAAGCGTGACCCGGACTATCGCAAGATTTCCGAACGCTTCCGCGACGACCAGGCGGCGCTCGACGATGCCTTTGCCCGTGCATGGTTCAAGCTGACGCACCGCGATATGGGGCCCAAGGTCCGCTATCAGGGGCCGGAAGTTCCAGCCGAAGACCTGATCTGGCAAGATCCTGTTCCGGCCGGCAGCACCCCGTCGGACAGCGATGTGTCATCGTTCAAATCGGCAGTGCTGGATAGCGGCCTGACGGTAAGCGAGCTGGTGAAAGCGGCTTGGGCTTCGGCCTCGACCTATCGCAATTCGGACCATCGCGGAGGTGCCAATGGTGCGCGCGTGCGGCTTGCCCCGCAGAAGGATTGGGAAGTCAATGATCCGGCCGAGCTGGGCAAGGTCCTGTCCAAGCTGGACGAGCTACGCGGCAATCTTTCGATGGCCGATGCCATCGTACTGGCCGGCGCGGCTGCAATCGAGAAAGCGGCCAGCGATGGCGGCCATTCGGTCAAGGTCGATGTCACCACCGGTCGCGGCGATGCGAGCCAGGAACAGACGGATGTCGAGAGCTTCGAACCGCTCGAACCCTTCGCCGACGGCTTCCGCAATTACTTGCGGACCAAGGCTTCGGTAAAGACAGAGGACATGCTCATCGACCGGGCGCATCTTCTGGGCCTGTCGATTCCCGAAATGACCGCTCTGGTCGGCGGGATGCGGGCGCTTGGCGCGGTCAGCGAACATGCCGATCACGGCTCGAAGATCGGCGTTCTCACCGATCGTCCGGGCACGCTTTCCAACGACTTCTTCGTCAATTTGCTCGAAATGGGCGTTGTCTGGGAAGTGGTCGATGAAAGCGGTGATGAAGAGTTCATCGGCAGGGACCGCAGCAGCGGCGAAGAAAAGTGGCGTGCAACCCGCACCGACCTTGTCTTCGGCTCCAATTCGCAGCTCCGCGCGATTTCCGAAGTCTTCGCCGAAAATGGTGGGGAAAATCGATTCCTCGATACTTTTATTCGAGCATGGACGAAGGTAATGGACGCAGATCGATTCGATGTACGTTATGCAAAATAACGACTGAGTCAAACGCCTTTGACGGCCAACCCCGGAGAGCTTGCCCCCCAAGCAATTCGGGTCGCTGGAAGACCCCCGAGCAGTTCACTGCCGGGGGTCTTTTTTGACCTGAACGCGCGTCGACAGGGCGACTGACATGAGAGGGAGAAGCATGATCGCAAACCACAATTACGCAGGGCCGGCGCGCCTTCTTGCCGGGCTCATCGTGCTGATCGCAGTAGGCAGCGTGTTGCTCCAGCTTGCGCTGAACCTGCGCAGCGGCGGGTCGGTCATCGAGGGCATCTGGATCCTTGCGCGATACTTTACGATCCTGACAAATTTGCTGGTCGCAGTAGTCTTCGCCACCATTGCAATCGGCCGGGCGGTGTCGCCGCGCATGTTGCTGGCCAGCGTGGCGGCGATTGCCGGAGTTGGCCTGGTCTACCATGCGCTGCTGGCGCATCTCTACGTGCAGGTCGGCCTCGAGATCGTCGCTGACCAAGGTGTCCATACCGCGGTACCGGCCTTGTCCGTGGCGTGGTTCATCGCTTTTGCGCCCACTCAGGCCTTGCGCTGGCGCGACACGCTTTTCGTGATGATCTGGCCCACGCTCTACTGCGTCTATGCGCTGGTGCGCGGGGCGGCTTCAGGCATCTATCCCTACCCCTTCGTCGACGCCACCGTGCTGGAGCCGGGACAAATGGCAATCAACATCGCCGGGCTTACGCTGTTCTTCCTGCTGCTCGGCCTTGCCTTGTTCGCAGCGGTGCGTCTGCGCTTCCGCGCCGCCCGCAGCTAGAACCAGCCCGCGTCCTTCAGTGGCGTGACATTGGCGCGGCTGACCGGTGCTTCCAGTCCGTTTTCGAGAACCAGCCGCACATTGCGACCTTCGCGCTTTACATCGGCCACCGCACCGCGCGCGACCCACCAGCTGCGATGGACCTGTGCGCCCTCCAGATCGCCCACTTCCGCCACTGCATCGCGCATCCGCATCAGCACGAGATCGCTGCCCAGCGCCGTATGCGCGCGGACATAGTGGTCTTCCATTTCGAGCGCGAGCAAATCGCTGCCTAGCTCCGGCGGCAGGCGGTCCAGAAAGCTGGCGCTGGCGGAACCGGAGGGTGCGGTGCCTGTTGCATTTCTGGCCACGGGAGCAGCTTGCAGCTGAACTGCCCGCGATCGGGGCAAGATTGCAAACAGCAAGGTGATGATGCCTCCCACCATCAGGACGTAGAAATAATGCGTCACCGCCCAAGTGAGGTTTGGCAAGACGATTGGACCCGGAATGCGCGGCAGCAGGTAGACAGCGACCGCCATGGGAACAGAAGCAATCATGCATCCGGCGACCTGCAAGCCCCATTCGGGCAGGTCCAGTTGCGGGGCAAGGCGCCGCGCCAACCCGTCAATCGGCGAATACACTGCATATCCGATGTAAGCGAAACCGAGCCACACCACGAGCCGAACGCCTATGGGATCGGCGAAGCTGCCGAAGGGACCGATCAGCGCCAGCACCACGCCAATGCCCGTCATGATCGCCAGGTCGATCAGCAATTGGCGCAGCTTTTCATTGCGCCGTGGTTGGGCAGGATTGCTCATTGAGGGACGAGCTTAGCGCCCGTTGGCGCTTCGTAAAGTGGCAATCACCCGTAAATCCGGCGCTTTCGCGAAGGAGTAGACCCGGCCACGCAAGGCACGTTGCGGGCGGACGGGAGTGCGTCAGACATGGGCTCATCCACCGACAAGGGAGTAACTCATGACCGCCTCAACCGCCAACCCGCTGCAATTCTTCAATCCTTATCACCGCCCAGCGGGTGCGCTCGATCTCGGGCCATTCATTCGCGGTCTGGTGATCGTGGCAGGTACTGCGATGACCGCCATCTGTATGCTGGCGATAACCCGCGCCGCGCTGGGATTATCTGGCGAACTGCCCCACCTGAGACACTTCGTAATCATGTTTCATGTTGCGACTGTACTACCTTGTGTGCCGCTCGGCCTGTACCTCCTGCTGGCGCCAAAGGGGACCGCGATGCACAAACAACTCGGCAAGTTGTGGGTCGCGCTGATGGTCATCACGGCGCTTTCAACTCTTTTCATCCGCGATGGAATGCAACTCACCTGGATCCATATCTTCGTGCCGATAACCTTGCGCGCTGCCTATCTGATCATCGCCAAGGCGCGGCGCGGCGATATCAAGGGTCATCGCAATGAAATCGTCAGTCTTTATCTGGGCGCACTGATGATCCCGGGGATCTGGGCCTTCATCATCGAAGGTCGCCTGATGCACGCGATGTTGCTGGGCTAAGTTCAGCGCTTACGCTTGAGAATAAGATAAAGCGCACCGTCGCCCCCGTGGCGGCGGTGCGCGGTCTTGATCGCGGCGATATCCGACGCATGCTGACCAGCCGCCAGCCAGTCGAGGATCTTGGCGCGGATGGCCCCCCGCTTCGTGCCACGGTCGGCAGCATCGACCGGACGCGACTTGCCTGTCACGACCAGCACCAGCCGCGCGCCCATCGCCTTGGCTTGCGTCAGCCCGGCATCGAGCCGCCGGTAAGCCTGATCAAGCGTGTGGCCATGCAGGTCGAGCGAGAAATCGGGTTCGGTCGAAGCGCGCGACAAGCGGCGCTCCCAGTGCGAATCGAGGCCACCTGTTCTGGATTGCACTGGCGGGGCCGGCGCAGGCGTTCGTACCGGCTTGCGCGCACTTGCAGCAACCGCCTTGCGCGCCGGAGTGACAGGCTCGGCAGCCTTGCCGCCAACGGCGGGAGCAGGAGCCTGCAGTTTTTTCGGGTGGAGCGGTTCCACGGTCTTGGCGAGCTTATCCCATAGCGCGGCCTCTTCGGGCGACAAGCCGCGCGGCGCGCTCATCGTAGCAGGCGAGCGGCAGCAGAGTTGGGCAGCAGGATGACAGCCTGTCCGCGCGCGCTCATCCCGCCGGCAATATCGCGCGCTTCTGCGCCCGCGCCCCAAAATGTGTCGAAGCGGTTGGGGCCACGAATGGCTCCTCCGGTATCCTGCGCAATCCACATTCCGTTGGCTACCGTGCGATCGAGATCGAGCAGGACGGGCGCTCCGTAAGGAACGTATTTGGGATCTACCGCAACCGAGTCTCGCCCGCGCACCGGCACACCGATGGAGCCGATCGGACCTTCGCCGGTCAGTTCACGGAAGAACACCCAACTTTCGTTCATGCGCATAAGTTCTGCACCATCGCCCGGGTTCTCGCGCAGATACTGCATGATGCCCTGCATACTTCCGGGATATTGGCCCGGCCCGTCACCCAGCAATCCACGCTCGCGCATGACTGCGCCGATGCCGGTATAGCCGTGGCCGTTTTGCCCCGCATAGCCGATGCGGATGATCTCTCCCTCGGGCGTGCGGACGCGGCCCGATCCCTGGATTTGCAGGAAGAAGAATTCGATGGCGTCGCCGGCATAGCCCAGCACCGGCGCCGATCCGTCAAGAGCGCCCTGCTCTATCTCGGCGCGGGTGAAGTGCGGCACGCAGCGCCCGTCGGGCAGGCGGCGGCTGAGCGGGGCGCGGCCTTCGCGCTCGCTTTCGGGAATGTCGTCGCGCCAGCATCGTTCCAGATCATTGGGCACGCCATAGATCGGTACATCGCTGGCCGAACGGCGCGTGCGACTGCCCATGATCTCCGGCTCGAAATAGCCGGTCGCAAAAGCCGCCCCGTCGCCAATGCGGACGGGAGTGAAATGGGTAGCGAAGAAGCGGGGAGCGCGCTCCCGCGGCCAGCTTGCCGCCGCGTCGCAAGGCGCGATCCAGTCACTCGTCCGGGTGAGGCCCGATGCGTCCTCCCGGCTGGTAGCCACGTGGCACGATATGCGGAAAGCATCGAATGCGGCAATCGCGTCGTCCTGATCCACGCCAAACAGCGTTTCGGCCGGAAGCAGGCTTGCGCCCAGCATCATTGCAGTCGTGGGAACAGGTCCGGCCGGTTGCGGCGGCGCACTATCGGGTATCAACCCAGCGCACGAGGCCAGCAGTGCCAGCGGAAGAACAGCGGAAAGACGGCGCAATCTGATCACGCCGCTCTCGCTATCAAGCTGCGTCAGTCTCGTCGAGCAGCCAGTTGGGATCATCGCTGCGGATATCGCGGCTGAAGGTCCAGATGTCGCGGCTTTCGATGGCATCGTCGAGCGAACCGGCCACCATATTGCCTTCCGCGTCATAGGTGACGCTGGCGATGTCGGCGACAAAGCGCACCGCAATGCGGGCGATCTTGCCGTCGAGCGTGGCTGAATGAATCTTCGAATCCTCGATACGGATCAGGCGATTGTCGAGTTTGAAGCCCGCGCCTTCGCGTTCATCGATTGCGGCGGCGAAGCTGCGATAGACATCGTCATCGCACAGCTGCTTGAGCTCTTCCTTGTCGCCGCGCCAGAAGGCATCGAGAACAACTTCATATGCGCCTTTCGCGCCTTCGAGGAAGGGCAGGAGCTCGAACTGTCGGTCAGCGGTCGAAATTTCGCGCAGGCCCTGTTCGATTGCAGGGGTAAAGCCTGCCAGCACACGGTCATTGCGCGGGAGCTCTGTCACCTGCGGTTGCTGCGCCTGTTGCTGCGCATCAGTATCCTGCTGCGCCCGCTCCAGCCGGTTTGCAATCGCCTCTTCCTCATGCTCTGCCTTGCGGCCGAGCACCGAATAGAGCCGCATCCCGAGGAACGCGGCGACCATGGCGAGGATGACGATTTGCCAAATCATGCGATAAACTTTCCGATTCAATCCCGCTTTTCGATCTGGCGCGGGTTTTCATGCCAATTGTGTACGAGATAGGTACCAATAGCAAATGAACAACCGCGACTTAAGGGTCCCTGAAGCACGCAGAAAACATTTTACCGTATTCGCTGCGCGCCGTTGCGGCCCAAGCGCAAGGGTGATAGGCGCGCGCAGCGAATTCGCGTTGGCGATGCATCTTTGCGGGGCCTTCGCAAAACCACAGTTTTAGACACGAAAGACAGTTTCCATGGCCGACGAAGGCGACGTTCTGACCGATCTCGACAATCCCAATCCCGGCAACGGCGCGGACAACCAGCCGGTGGCGGGCATTGTCTCGCAATATGTGAAGGACCTGTCGGTCGAAAATCCCAAGGCGCCCGAAAGCTTCCAGTGGCGCGACCAGCAGGAAATGGACGTGCAGTTCAACATCGCCGCGCGCAAGGTCAATGACGACCTGAGCGAAGTGGAGTTGAAGATCACCGCGACCAGCAAGACCTCGCAGGGCACCGCCTATATCGTCGACCTCGCCTATTGCGGCCTCGTCGGCATGCGCAACATGCCCGAAGAACAGCAGCACGCCTTCACCTATGCCGAAGCGCCGCGCATCCTGTTCCCCTTCGCCCGCCGCGTGATCTCGGATGCCGTGCGCGATGCCGGATTTGCTCCGCTGATGCTCGATCCGATCGATTTCAACGGCCTCTACATCCAGCAGCTGCAGCACAAGCGCGCGCAGGAAGCGGCCGCTGGCGGCGCGGCACCTGCTCCGGGCGACGCACCGAGCGGCGGTGAGGGCTGACGCCGGCCATCATGCGGGCTGTTGAGCTATGAGCCTGCTCAAGAATGTCGGAACGATCGGCGGGTTGACCATGGTCAGCCGCGTCGCCGGCATGGTGCGCGAGATGATCTTCAGCCGCGTGCTTGGCGCGAGTGAAGTCACCGATGCCTGGTTCCAGGCGCTGATCATCCCCAACGTGTTCCGCCGCCTGTTCGCCGAAGGTGCGTTCTCGGCGGCCTTCGTGCCGATGTTCTCCAAACGCCTGCACAAGGATGGCGAAGCGGGGGCGGACGGGCTGGAGGAAGCGCGAAGCTTCTCCAATGATGTAATTTCGGTCTTCGTGCCGGCTCTCATCGCGCTGACCGCAATCCTCGAAATCGCCATGCCCGGCGTGATCTGGCTGCTGTCGGACAAGCCGGTGAACCCGACCGAGTTCGATTACTCGGTCGATTTCGCGCGGATCATGTTCCCCTACATCCTGCTGGTCAGCGTGGTCACGTTGCTGACGGGGATGCTCAATTCGGTGAGCCGCTTCGGGCCCGGGGCAAGCTTCCCGATCATCCTGAACTTCGTGCTGATCGGCACGCTGCTTGCTATCGAATACCTCGGGATCGGCGGCGGCGACGTCGTCACCATGGGCTATATCGTAGCCTGGGCGATCCCGGTGGCAGGCGTCATCCAACTGGCATGGCTGGTGTACTGGGCGCATGTCGAGGGCTTCCGCCCGCGCTGGATCTCGCGCCCGCGCCTGACGCCCGAGGTCAAGCGGCTCGGTATCATTGCCCTGCCCGCAGCAATCGGCGGCGGTGCCTACCAGATCAACACGCTGCTGCAGGTCTATTTCCTCAACCAGCTGGAGGGTAGCGCGGTCAGCTGGATGAATTATGCCGACCGGCTGAACCAGTTGCCACTCGGCATCATCGGCATTGCGCTGAGCACCGCGATCCTTCCCACGCTGTCGAAATTCATCGGCGCGAAGGACAATGCGGGCGCGGCGCGCATACAGTCCAACGCGATTGAACTGGGCATGTTGCTGACCCTGCCCGCCGCGGTCGCCCTGTCGGTTTGCGCAGTGCCTTTCATCACGATCATCTTCGGTGGCGGGCGATTTGATGCCAATGATGCTGCCATGACCGGTGGCGTGCTTGCCGTGCTGGTCGCGGGCCTGCCCGCCTATGTGCTGGTCAAGGTACTTGTGCCCAGCTTCTACGCCCGTTCGGACACGCGCACGCCGGTCTATGCAGCCTTTGCCGCGCTGGCGGTTTTCATCGCCTTCAACATCGCCTTCCTGCACCGTTTCGGGGTCGAGGGCGTAGCAGCCGCGAGTGCCGTCGGCGCCTGGCTCAACGCCGCGATCTTGTACATCGTCCTTCAGGCGCGGGGCTATTACCGGGTCGACGCGCCGCTGCTCGGACGGCTTGCCCGCCAGATAATCGCCGCGACAGCGATGGGTGCGGCATTGTTCTACGCCCGCGATTTGCTAACCAGCATCTACGAACTCCACCTGATCATCCAGCTGTTGGCGCTTGGCGCGCTGGTCGCGCTGGCGGTCATTGTCTATTTCGCCGCCGCCTTCCTGCTTGGCGCCGTCAGCCGCGAACGGCTGGCGATATTCATGAAGAAAAGAGAGCCCGAGACCCCATGATCGTCGTTTCCGGAATCCAGCCCACCGGCAAGCCCCACCTTGGCAATTATCTCGGTGCCATCCGCAACTACGTGAAACTGCAGGACGAGGCGCATTCGCAGGGGGGAAAATGCCTCATCTTCCTCGCCGATTTGCACGCTTTGTCGATGCCGCATGTGCCGCAGGAATTGCACGCCGCCACGCTGGAGATGGTCGCCACGCTCGTCGCATGCGGGCTTGATCCGGCCAGGACCGTGCTGTTCAACCAGGCTCAGGTGCCCGCTCATGCCGAACTGCAATGGCTGTTGCAGGGCACGGCGCGCATGGGATGGCTCAACCGCATGACGCAGTGGAAGGACAAGGCCGGAAAGAACCGTGAGGGCCAATCGGCCGCGCTGTTCACCTACCCTGTGCTGCAAGCCGCAGACGTGTTGCTCTACCAGGCAACGCACGTACCGGTTGGAGATGACCAGAAGCAGCACCTCGAACTTGCGCGCGACATTGCGCAGAAGTTCAACAATGATTTCGGCTCGGAAGATGCGCCGGTCTTCACCCTGCCCGAACCCTACATTCCCGAAGCCGCCGCACGGATCATGAGCCTGCGCGACGGCTCGCGGAAGATGAGCAAGTCGGAGCCTTCCGACATGAGCCGGATCAACCTTTCCGATACGCCGGACGAAATGGCGCAGAAGGTCAAGAAGGCCAAGACCGATCCTGAACCCCTGCCCAGCGAAATGGCCGGGCTGGAAGGCCGGGCCGAGGCGCTCAACCTCGTCACGATCTATTCGGCGCTCGACGGCAGTACGCCCGAAGCCGTGCTGGCCGAATTCGGCGGACAGGGTTTCGGCCATTTCAAGCCGGTACTGGCGGAAAAACTGGTCGAGGTGCTCGGCCCGATCCGCGACCGCTTCGTGGAACTGAAAGAAGATCGCGAATCGCTTGATGCGATTCTTGCGCGTGGTGCGATGCAGGCCCGCGAGATCGGTCGCCCCACATTGGATGCGGCCTATCAGGCGCTCGGATTGGTGCGTGGCTGACGAAGGCCGCACCTGTGCCAATTGCTGAAAAATGCAGTGATTTCGAAGTCAGCGCTCTGAAAAACCTCGATTTTTCGTCACTTTCGGTTCAACGGAAGTTCAGCCCGCCCTTGCTATTGCACATCTCATCGTAGAGATTTGTGCGCGCTTGGGTTGAGGGACTGCGTGCCTCCAATATTATTTGAGAGAGACGAACCATGAATGTAACTACCGCGCTCAAGAAGGCGCCGAAGCTGGCGACGCTTACCGCGCTCGCGCTCGGCCTTGCCGCTTGCGCCACCCCGTTCCGCGCCGATGTGTCGCGCTTCGAAAGCCAGCTTCCGGCTCCACAGGGCCAGAGCTTCTATGTCGTGGCCGACGATCCCGCATTGGCAGGTGGGCTGGAGTTTTCGCTCTATGCCGACCATGTTGAAACCGAAATGGCCGAGCTTGGCTATGTCCAGGCCGCTTCGCCCGAAGATGCGACCATGCTGGTTCGTTTCGATTACGGCGTCGACAATGGCCGTGAACGCGTCCGATCGACCGGCTTTGGCTATCGCGATCCCTTCTACAGCCCGTGGCACGGATATTCGCGCCGCGTGGTCTACCGTGATCGCCGTGGCCGCACCCGTGTAGGCTATGTGCCGTCAAGCCGCTGGGGTTACGGCTGGCATGACCCATTCTTCGGACGCGGTGCTGACGTGACCAGCTACACCGTCTACACCAGCGGGATCGACCTGAAGATCGACGATGTCGCCAGCGGGCAGCGCCTGTTCGAGGGCAGCGCGCAGGCCGCCTCGACTTCGAACCGCCTGCAATATCTGGTGCCGAATCTGGTTGAAGCCATGTTCACCGATTTCCCGGGCAATTCCGGCGAAACGGTACGCATTTCGGTCGCACCGGAAGACATGGTGGCCCAGCGCTAACGGCGCTTGCACCACCCATCGAACAATTGACGGGCCTCCTTCACGGGAGGCCCGTTTTTTGTGCACCTCACGCACATTTGACTGTCATTAGCTTTTACGCCCTATTGTCCTCGCCCGGACAGGGAGGGAAGAATTATGCGACTGGCAACAGGACTGGCGTGTCTGGCACTCGGCGCTTGCAGCATGCCCGATGGCGACGCGCTGCTTGACGAGCTTGATCTTACACAAAGCGAGCGCGAGGTAGCCAATGCGGTGGTCGAGGGACTGCGCGGCGAAATGGCCGTCCCGATGCTGCGCAAGCGCGATTACTATTATGCTGCCTGCTACGCGAAGGCGGTCGATATGCCTGCCAGCTATCGCAATGCGCACCTGGCCTATATCTCCAACTACACCGAGGCGGACGAGGATTATTACGGCTTCTTTGCCGGTTACGGGCTGGATGAAGAGCAAGCCTATTCGGTCTTCGAGCGGTACGAGACAGCGAACGGGAAGTGCACGCCTGCCGGCATTCGCGAGCAGCTGGAACAGGCCGACGGCTGACTAGCGCTAAAGCTTGGCGTTACGTCCCGGACTTGTGCATCGCGGCCAGTGCGGCGAGCGCCATGGCGGTGACGAAGACCGACGCTTCGACCGACGCGGTCGTGAACCTTGCCAATGGGCCGAACCCGCTTTCCCCCAAGGCCTGCCCGACCAGATGAATATCCAGCCCGGCATTCCCGAGTGACGCCTGCAAATTCGCCAGACTACCGCCAAGCATTGGGCCGCCTGAAATCTCGATCACACCTCCGGCAGCCGCGCCTATGAGCGCCGAGGCAAGCAGCGGCCAGGCATAGCTGCCGGCGCCTCGCAATACCAACCACACGGCCGCGCCCGCTGCGAGACCCAATATTGCGCCCTCAAAAGCGCCCGTCGCGCCCTGGATGCTGCTGCCGGTAAGAAGCGCAACACCATCACGCCCGAGCACGCTACCCACGGCCCCCACGACGCTTCCGCCCAACAGACCGCCGACCGGCAGCCAACCGTCAGGGCCATGTCGCCAAGCGAGGATGCCCGCCAGCGTCACGCCAATACCGGCCCCGGCCATTGTGCCCAGCGCCCCGACCAATCCTGCAAGCGCGATCGCCCCGCCAATGCTGCCTTGCCCCGCAATCAGCGCATAGAACATTCCGCCCAGAGCGCCTGCAACACAACCGGCAAACGTGCATGTTCCGGCAAGATGAGCTGGCACCACCTTGCCGTGATCCCGGGCTGGCGTGGCGCGAGCTTCCATCGGTGCGATGAAGCGATATCCATGCTTGGGCACGGTGGCGATGAAGCGCGGATGCGCGGCGTCATCCGCCAGCGCCTTGCGAAGGGTGCGGATACATTGCGTCAGTGCCTCGTCGGTCACCGGAATGCCGCGCCAGACCTCTTCCAGAAAGCGGTCCTTGGTTATCAAGTTACCGCTCTCGCGCGCCAGCAACACCAGTGCGTCGAAGTAGCGGCTGCCCAGTTCCACTGGCTTGCCCGCATTGAACAGTTGGCGGTTCGCCAGATCGAGCGTGAAGGCGTCGAAGCACAAGATATCGGGCTGTTTTTCCATAAGCACTTGCAGGGCCGGTTCTATGCCAGCCGCGATGTTTCGTGAAGGATTTCATCCATTGCTCATGAATTGCTCATGGCGCTCACCGGCAAATTTGCCACGCATTCCTGCAGTTCAGCAATGGAAAGAGGAATCCCGCATGACTGATTCTGTACAAAGGCGTGGAGGCCGGTGGAACGGGTGGAGGATCGCCGGATGGGGCTCGGCTGCCGCGCTCCTGCTGCTCCCAGTGCTTGCCGGGCAAGTCACCGACGAGGTCAATTGGACCTTGGGTGATTTCTCGGTATTCGCCATCATGCTCGCAACACTTGGCTTGGCTCTGGAGGCGATCGCACACATCCGCACGAGCCGGATGTCCCGCACGATCTTGATGATCGGCGCGGCAATCGTGTTCCTGCTGGTCTGGGCCGAACTGGCGGTCGGATTAGTCGACTGAAGGTGCCGGTTACAGTTTGCCGTGCCCGCCCGTAGAGCCGAAACCGCCTGCTCCGCGGGCTGTATCATCGAGTTCGGCAACTTCGCTCCATCCAGCAAGCGTCACGGGTGCTAGCACGAGCTGTGCAATACGGTCGCCGCGTGCGATGGGAAAATCCTCGCTGCCGTGATTGATCAGGATGACCTTCAACTCGCCGCGATAATCGGAATCGATGGTTCCCGGAGTGTTGGGAAGCGTGATGCCATGCTTCAATGCGAGACCCGAACGCGGGCGGACCTGGATTTCGTAACCGGCGGGTATCGCAACCGCAAAGCCAGTCGCCACAGCATGACGTCCGCCCGGCGGGATGGTCACAGCTTCGGCTGCCAGCACGTCCATGCCCGCTGCGCCTTCTGTGGCGTAGCTTGGCAGGGCAAGGTCTTCGCCATGCTCCAGCCGCTTGATCTGCACAGGAACCTGCGCGCTCGGCGCATCAGGCATCTTCGGTCAGTCTTTCGGAAATCTGGGTGACGAGCTTCATCGCGACATCCTGTTTGGTCATCGCATCCCAATGCTCAACCTTGCCTTCGCGCACAAGGTGGACCTTGTTGTCATCCCCGCCCATCACATCTCCGCTCACATCATTGGCAACGATCCAGTCGACACCCTTGCTCTTGCGCTTCTTGCGCGCGTTCTCGACCACGTCGTTTGTCTCGGCAGCAAAGCCGATCAACAGGTCGGGGCGATTGGCGCTCGCGGCAACGCTTGCAAGGATATCGGGGTTTTCGGAAAGGATCAGTGCTGGCGGGGCGGAGCCGCGCTTCTTGATCTTGTCTTCCTTGAAATCGCGCGGACGCCAGTCGGCCACGGCAGCGACCATCACCGCGACATCGGCGGGCATGGCCTTGCGCACCGCATCAGCCATTTCCTCGGCACTACCAACGTCGATCCGGTCGACACCCAGCGGGGTGCGCAAATTAACGGGACCCGACACCAGCGTGACCTTCGCTCCGGCTGCGGCAGCGGCAGCGGCGATGGCATAGCCCTGCTTGCCCGAACTGCGATTGGCAAGATAGCGCACCGGATCAATCGGTTCATGCGTCGGTCCTGCAGTGACGAGCACGTGCTTGCCGTAAAGCGGGCGATGCTCGATATCCTGGTCGAAACCCGGTTGTCCCGCGAGCGGGTCGAACGAGTCCAGATCGCTGCCTGCAGGCGCTCCGCCAGCTTCGCCGGGCGAATCCACCGGATTGACAGGAGCGGCCGCCGCTTCGCCTTCGAAAGGTTGCGGGGCGGCCTGCCTTACATTGACTTCGTGATTGATCGCCTCGCGATCGGTCGGCGGTGCGGCGCTCGCCTTGCCCTTCTTGGCGAAGAGATGCTCCGCGCCGGACAGGTCGGGTTCGGGAAGCTCGGGGCCCTCGATGATGCCTTCGGGCAATTCCATGCCTTCGAACTCGTCGTCGTCCTCATCCACCTTGGCTGCGGCAGAGCGCGGGATGATCGACGACAGCAAACCGCCGAGGCCGCCTCCGCCGCTGCCCTCGTCCTCTTCCTCGCCCCATTCCTCCTCGGCATTGCGACGTGCGAGATAGGCAGCGATGTCGCTGCTGGCAGCGCCGGCATCCAGGCCGATCGCATCGGCAATCTCAATCCACACGGCTTCAGGTTCGGGCAGGCGGCCCGGACCGAATTCGCCGCAGGCCATGTCGCCCATGTCGGGTTCCATCACCTTGACGCCCGATGCCCGCAGCGTCTCGACATTGCGGGTGGTGGCTTCATGCTGCCACATTTTCACATTCATTGCCGGAACCGCCATGACCGGCTGGTTGGTGGCGAGCAGCAGCGTGGTCGCAAGATCGTCGGCAATGCCGGCAGCCATCTTGGCGAGCATGTTGGCGGTTGCCGGGCACACGACAACGAGGTCGGCCTCACGCGACAACTGGATATGACCGATCTCGGCCTCGTCCTTCAGGTCCCACAGCGTGGTATGGACCTGGTTTCCGGACAATGCGGCCAGCGACATCGGCGTGACGAACTGCGCCCCGCCCTCGGTCAGGACGCAGGTTACCTCCGCCCCACCTTTCTTGATCAGGCGGACGAGCTCGCAGGACTTATACGCGGCAATACCGCCGCCTACGACAAGCAGGATTCTCGGACTGGTCGCTTTATCCTCCGCTTCTGGTTCAATGCGCTGCTCGAACAAGGTGCTGCACCTGTTATTAGTCCAAGCGTGCGCCTTCGCAAATGATGGTTAAGATAGGCTTTAGGGATTGTGCTGTTGTGCGCCTCTTATCGCAGATGTGAGGTCGGCGAAAGCACGGGGAACAAAGGCAAATCCGGCAAAATAGGCAGGCAGGGCCAATTGCACCCAGTAAAAATTTTCCGGACGGGCAAAAAGGGCGACGCCAAGGAAGAAGCCCGCGAACCACAGGCTGGCGAACAGGCCCAGCCGCCCTCCCGGTGCCAGCCAGCCGAGCAGTGGCAGGATTGCGAGCGGGGCCGCAAGCCATGTCGGGAGCAGCAACAGCGCGGTCAGCTTGGACAAGGCCACCAGCGGCAGGGCAAGGCCCGCCAGCGCGTCCCATCCGGGCGATGCGGGGTCACCGGGCAGGAGCTGGGCGGTGACGCCAAGGTAGTGGAAATAAAGACCGATGCCGAACAGCGCGAGCAGGGCCGCAACGCCCGCCGCTTCCCTATAGCTGCGCTGCATAAGCGCGAGCACCAACCACAGCAGCACAAAGGGCGCGGCCAGTTCGCGCACGGCCAGCGCCAGCCCCGCAGCGATCAGGGCGGGCCACCAGCGGCGTGGATCATATAGCGCGAGCGCGAGTGTAAGCAGCAATCCGGCGAGCACTCCATGGATCAGTCCGCCTTGCGGCGTCATGGCAGCCGCGCCGCCGAACAGCAGCAGGATTCCCGCACCAACGCGCTCGAGCGGGAGACACTGGCCGCGCAATCGCTGCATCATGAACAGAACAGCAAGCAGCAACAGGATGACAACCAAAACCCTCGCACCATCGATACCGATGGCCTTGTGGATCATCGCCAGCGTTGGCAGGCGCACGGTCACAAAGGGGCGGACCGGGTAATTGCTCGCGCGTTGCTCGCTAACGGCTGCAGCGTAATAACCCTCGCCCGCCGTTACCCGTTCGGAAATGCGGCGATAGAGAGCGAGATCGCCATCGCCGCCCTGCCCTTCTGACGCGACTTCCGTTTGCGTTGGCTTGTCCAGAACTGCGGCCTGTTCCACCGGAGCCGTGGCGAAGATGCTCCAGACCATCAGCGCGGCCATGGTCGCCAGCAGCGCCAGGGCCGCTGCGCGCGGCAGATAGCGCAGCGGGCGCTCCAAACTCTCCCACCAGACCACCGGATCGCGCAGCACCATCAATTGCCGCGCGCCGAATGCCACAGGCTCGTCAGGGCGCGCGGCACGAAGGCATAACCTACGAACCACACCGGCATCACCACCAGCGCCCAGTAGAAATTGTTGTCGCGCCCGGCGATCATGAACAGGACACCATAGCCAAGGCACAGCAGGAAACCCGTCAGGCCAAACCAGCTACGCCAGCCCGCCCAGCCCACCAGCGGCAGCATCGCAAGCGGTGCGGCGAGCCAGCCGGGCAGGAATTGCAGCGGGCTGCACAGCACGATGTTCGCCGTCCACCCGCCGATGCCACGCAACGTGAGCCAACCGGGCGAGAGCGGATCATCGGGCGAGGTGTATTGCGCAACTTGCGACAGGTGCAGCGCCAGCAGTCCGCCAAACACGATCGCCGCGCCCAGCCAAGCCACCATTTCACGGCGACTGCCGCGCGCAAAGGCTAGCAGCGCCATCAGCAGCACGAACGGCAAGGCATGTTCGCGCATGGCGAGCGCAAGCACTCCGGCGACAAACGCCCAGAACCAGCGGTGTTGTCGATAAAGGCCCAGCGAAAGCGCGAGGAACATACCCGCCCAGACCTCGTGGAGCGCAAGATATTGCGGCTTGAACCCGCTCGCCATGCCGATCAGCAGCAACAACAGAATGAAGCGCAGTCGCCCCGGCCCGCCCTGCACGTCGCGCAGCCGGTAATGCCAGGCGACCAGCGTGCCGATGACGATCACCGCGGCAAGCGCGATCAGCCCCCATTGCCCGATGGCGGCGGTCAGGAAGGCAAGCGTAGGCAAGCGCACCGCGAGGCCGGGTCGCACGGGGAAATCGCGCGCGCGCTGTTCTTCGACTGCTACCGCGTAATAGTTCTCGCCCGCTGCAACACGCTCGGCAATCCGGTCATAAAGTTGCAGGTCGGTATCGCGCGCGGCGCCTTCCGCTTCGCCTCCGCTCGCGACCGGCGCATCGGTTGCGATAGCCTGCGGCGGCGCATCATATATGGCGGAGCGTTCGGTCAGCGCGGCGCCCACCAGCATAGCAAAAACCAGCGCCAGCGCGAGCATCGCGGCGCCGGGCGCCCAATGTGCAAACCTGTCCCATCTGCGGGACCGCGATCTTATCCGAGCCACCCCGACCATACTCCCCCGTAAACCAAGGCCGCGCCCCCCAACGCCGCCAATACATAGCCAAGCCAGCTATTACCTGTCCGCTCGCGAGTGTCCCACATCAGCTCCACTTCGGGAAGCGGCGGCTGTTCCGGCGCGCCGCCCTTCGGCGGGAACTGTTCTTCCAGCCGGCGGACCAGTTGCGGAACGCGCAGCAGGGTCTCGGTATCTTCGCGAATACGATCGGCAATGGCCGCCTCTGGCCCCAGCTCGTCGCGCATCCAGCTACGCACATAGGGCGCGGATACGTCCCACATGTTGATCGCCGGATTAAGCTGCGTGGCGATCCCTTCGACCATAACCATGGTTTTTTGCAGCAGCAGCAGGTGCGGCTGTGTCTGCATGTCGAAATCGCGGGTGATGGCGAACAGCCCGTCGAGCATCTGTCCGACCGACAATTCGCTCACCGGCTTGCCGCGCATCGGTTCTCCCACGGCACGCAGCGCTGTCGCGAATTCGTCAACCGAGTGGTGGCTTGGCACATATTGCGCTTCGAAATGGATTTCGGCGACGCGCCGGTAATTGCCGGTGATGAGGCCGTAGAGAATTTCCGCCAGCCATTGCCGTGCACGCCGGTCGATCCGGCCCATGATGCCGAAGTCTATTGCCACGATTGTGCCGTCGGCCAGCACGAACAGGTTTCCCTGGTGCATGTCAGCATGGAAGAAGCCGCCGCTGATCGCCTGATTGAGGAAGGCGAGCACGAGCCGCCGTGCGAGATCGGGCATGTCGTGCCCTGCAGCAACCAGCGCCTCGCGGTCGGAAATCTTGACGCCCTCGACCCATTCGATGGTCATCACGCGGCCATTGGTACGATCCCAGTCGATTGCCGGAATGTAATAGCCCTCGATGCCGCGCAAGGTATCGGCAAGTTCGGATGCCGAGGCTGCCTCGCGCCGCAGGTCCAGCTCGCGATTGGTCCAGCGCTTGAAGTTGGCAATCGTCAGCCGCGGACGCAGCCGCGTAGCCTCGCCGCCAAGCGCCTCCAGATGCGCGGCGGCCCATTCGTAGGTCGCGATATCGCGGGCGAATTTCTCGCGAATCTCGGGGCGCAGGACCTTGACGGCAACCTGGCGGCCATCGGTCGTTACCGCGCGGTGAACCTGTGCGATACTGGCCGAGCCGACAGGTTCGGGATCGACCGAGGCGAACAATTCATCCAGCGGCCGCTCGAAGCTGGTTTCGATTTGCTGCCTGATCTGTTCGAACGGGACAGGCGGCAGGCTATCTTGAAGGCTGAGCAGATTGTGCGCCGCATCCTCGCCCACCAGGTCGGGTCGGGTCGCGAGTGTCTGGCCCAGCTTGATCGCTGCCGGACCGATCTCCTGGAATGCGCCTGCATAATCGGGCTGGGCGGGCTGGAACGTACCGAAGCGGGCCAGCCGCACCAGCCGCTTGACCTGCGGCGGCGTGTTGGGATCGCGCTCGATTCCGCGTAGCGCGCCGTGGCGTGCCAGCGTCCTGCCCCATTTTAGGAGCCGCCAGATATGCGTTGCAGGCCGCGTCACGCCTAGGTCTTCCACCCTGAATGGATCGCCACTGCGCCGCCAAAGATCTCCTCGACCCGCGTGTGCGCAAAGCCCGCCTCGCGGATCATGGTCTCGAATTCCGACGGCTTGGGAAAGCGGCGGATGGATTCGGCGAGGTAGCGGTAGCTGTCCTCGTCATTCGCGATGGCCTTGCCGATGCGCGGCATCAGATGGTGCGAATAGAGATCATAGATTTCCTTGAAACCCGCCCACTGCGTGGTGCTGAATTCCATGCAGAAGAAGCGACCGCCAAATTTGAGCACCCGGTGCGCTTCTTTCAGCGCGCGGTCGATATGCGTGACATTCCTGATCCCGAATACGATGGTGTAGGCATCGAACTGTCGGTCCGGATAACTCAGCTCCTCGGCGTTCTGGCATGACCAGGTGAGACCATCGAGGCCGCGATCCATCGCTCGTTCGATGCCGACATCGAGCATGTCCTGATTGATATCGGCCACCACGATCTCGGCACCCTTGGCAGCCATGCGAAAGGCGATGTCACCCGTTCCGCCTGCCATATCGAGGATTGCCTCGCCGGGTTGCGGTTTGACGCGGCGCACGAACTGGTCCTTCCACAACCGGTGCATGCCGCCCGACATGGCGTCATTCATGATGTCATACTTGCTCGCCACGTTTGAAAAGACGCTACCCACGCGGGCTGTCTTCTCATCGGGCGCAACGTCTTCGTAGCCGAAAGAAACCTTATCGTTCATGGACCGGGGCTTTAGGAGGAATTGTCGCCAGCGCAAAGGGTGTTAGAGGACCGTATCATGCCTGAACTCCCCGAAGTGGAAACCACCGTGCGCGGCCTGGCGCGTTTTCTGGAAGGCGAGCGGATCGAGCGGCTTGTCCTCAACCGCCCCGACATGCGCTTTCCTTTTCCCGAGGGGATCGTCCAGTCGCTCACCGGCGCGGCCGTTACGTCGCTCGGCCGGCGGGCGAAATATGGTCTGATCCATACCGATCGCGACACTACGATGATCTTTCATCTTGGTATGAGCGGGCGCTGGCGGATCGATCCCGACGTGCCTGACAAGCATGACCACCTTGTCATGGAGACCGCCGGACACAGCTTCGCGCTCAACGATCCGCGCCGCTTCGGCTATGTCGATCTGGTCGACACGCCCGCGCTCGAGACTTGGCCCGCGTTCGCCGTGATGGGGCCCGAACCGCTTGGGGATGAATTGACCGTCGAGCACCTGCGAATCGCATTGAAAGGGCGCAAACAGGCCATCAAGCTGCTGCTTCTCGACCAGCGCGTGGTCGCGGGCCTTGGCAATATATATGTCTGCGAAGCGCTGTTCCGCGCAGGCATCAATCCGCGCAAGGCCGGCGGCCGGGTGTTCCGGCCCGCGCTCGAGAAGCTGGTACCTGCAATCCGGGAGGTGCTGGCGCAATCGATCGCCGATGGCGGATCCTCATTGCGCGACTATGCCCGTCCCGACGGCGAACTGGGTTACTTCGCCACGCGCTTTCAGGTCTATGGCCGCGAGGACGAGCCTTGCGTGCGTTGCGAGGGCGGGACGATCAGGCGGGTTGTTCAGAGCGGGCGCAGCACCTGGTTCTGCCCGCAATGCCAGACCTAGCGAATCCTTGACCTGCGTGCGTCTCCATCCTATGTGGCCCGCTTTCCGGCGCTTATGCGCTGCTCTTACCGATTCTATTAAAGACAAGGACCGGCCGCTCGCGGGCGGCTGACAGACAGGAACGAACATGGCCAATACGCCGCAAGCCAAGAAGCGCATCCGCCGCAATAACAACCGTGCCGAGATCAACGGCGCGCGCAAGAGCCGCATCCGCGGTTTCGTGAAAAAGGTCGAAACGGCCTGCACCGAAGGCGACAAAAAAGCCGCTGCCGAAGCGCTCAAGGTTGCCCAGCCGGAAATCGCCAAGGGCGTTGCCAAGGGCGTGCTCCACAAGAACACTGCTGCTCGCAAGATGAGCCGCCTGTCGAAGCGAATCGCTGCACTCTGATTCGCTGACTCGCGCGATTGATTCGCGCGACTGTCGGTAGATTTTACAGAACGAAATCAGAACGGGGCTCGCGATTTTCGCGGGCCCCTTTTTTGCATGTGCGAAAGGATCGGCGGTCGAATCCAGAAAACATAGGGATTCCCGCGATTCGCAGAACTGTCACAAAACTATCGTTTAAAATCAAAGTCCTGAATAGAAGCCTGCGGCCTACAGGCGAGTCAAGAACCTAAATTTTAATAATTTTACCGCCGTGCCCTTGCCCCTGCGGCGCAGTCGTTCATAAACACTTCTCGACCGCGGTTCACCAAGCCGGGGGCGCCATTAAAAGAGTTATCTACGGGAAAGATTCGGTGCTTGGCCTGATGGCACCGAGCAGAGAAGCTGTGTCTTTTTCGCAGATGGGGGTTTTGGGGGCTGATCAGGCCGGGCAGAGGACGGGGTTCGCACATGATTCGTATGGGTCCGCACAGCGCGCGCAACAGCGCGGCCATGAAAGACGGGACAAAAACAAAAATGGAAGATCAACAAGCCGCCGACCTGGCCGCCGATTGGGCTGATATCTGTCAGGGACTGCGCAAGGATCTGGGTCATCAACTCTTCACGCAATGGGTCAAGCCGATCCAGCTGGGCAAGCTGGACGCCGAAAACGGCACGCTCGACCTTTTCCTGCCGACCGAATTTTCCGCCAACTGGGTGAAGGACCGCTATCACGACCGGCTTTCGCTGGCGTGGAAGATCGCTTCGTCGGAAGTCCGCCACATCTCGATCAAGGTTCATCCCGGTCGCCGCAAGATCGCCGATTTCGACCTGCGCGGTCAGGACGGCTTCGGCCACCGCGCCGCCAATGATGCCACGCTGGCGATGGAATCGATCGGCGAGGATGGCTTTACTTCTTCGGTCGGTCTCGATCCGAGTCTGACTTTTGCCGCATTCGTGACCGGCAGCACCAACGTGCTCGCCAAGAACGCCGCAGAACGCATGGCCAAGGCAGAAAAGCCGCAGTTCAGCCCGCTCTACCTCAAGGCTGCAACCGGCCAGGGCAAGACCCATTTGATGCACGCCATCGGCCATTCCTACCTGCAGGCATTCCCACGTGCGCGCATCTTCTATTGCTCCGCCGAACGCTTCATGGTCGAGTTCGTCCAGGCGCTCAAATCGAACGAGATGATCGAATTCAAGGCACGTCTTCGCGCCTTCGACCTGCTGCTGGTGGACGACATCCAGTTCATCATCGGCAAGGCCGCAGCGCAGGAAGAATTGCTTTACACGATCGACGCACTGCTGGCCGAGGGCAAGCGACTGGTCTTCGCTGCCGACCGCGCCCCGCAGGCGCTCGACGGAGTCGAGCCGCGCCTGCTCAGCCGCCTGTCGATGGGTCTGGTGGCAGACATCCAGCCCGCCGATATCGAACTGCGCCGCTCGATCCTCGATTCCAAGCTGACCCGCTTCGCCCCGCTCGAAGTACCGAGCGATGTGATCGACTTTCTCGCCCGCACCGTCAGCCGCAATGTGCGCGAGCTGGTCGGCGGCCTCAACAAGCTGATCGCCTATGCCCAGCTGACCGGCCAGGAAGTATCACTCCAGTTGGCCGAAGAGCAGTTGACCGATATCCTTTCGGCCAATCGCCGTCGCATCACGATCGACGAGATCCAACGCACCGTGTGCCAGTTCTATCGCATCGACCGCAGCGAAATGAGCAGCAAGCGCCGCGCCCGCGCCGTGGTCCGTCCGCGGCAGGTGGCGATGTATCTGGCCAAGGTGCTCACCCCACGCAGCTATCCCGAAATTGGGCGCAAGTTCGGCGGGCGCGATCACTCGACCGTCATCCACGCCGTGCGGCTGATCGAGGATTTGCGCCAGCGCGATGCCGATATGGACGGCGATGTGCGCAGTCTGCTGCGGCAATTGGAAAGCTGACAACCGGCTACCGGCGGCGCGGCCCTGTCGCGTCGTCGGACCAGGTCGCGTCGTCGGCCCAGGTCGCGTCGTCGGACCAACAGGCCAGTCACAGCCTGATCACAGGCAATCCACCAGACAGTCCGCACTTGGTGCCGCGCGGTTTTCCCGTCGCGGTCTACAGGCTTGTCCGCAGGTTTTCCGTAGACCGGTCCACAGCGCCGAAAATGCCAGAATCTGCACCCTGTCACCCTGCTTGCTGGGACAATTCCCTCATTACATTCAGCAATATCACCAGAATTTCTCGCATGATAGCACTTCGGGGCGAGGAGCTCGAATTACCGGGATATTGACAGGCAGAAACATGACCGGAGCATGGATGCATTTCTCCACAGGCTATGGGACAGCCCCTGCACCGCTTTACCACCGCGCAAATTGCACTAGGTGTGATGCGCGATGAGCGATGACCTCCCAGATACACCGCACCCGCTATCTGCCGACCGGCTCGACCGCTTCGCGCGGCATATCGTGCTGCCCGAAATCGGCGGCGCGGGGCAGGCGGCGCTCGCCCGTGCACATGTCGTGTTGCTGGGTCTGGGGGGAATCGGTGCGCCGGTCCTGCAATATCTGGCGGGAGCGGGCGTGGGACAATTGACGCTGGTCGATGATGACAAGGTCTCAGCCAGCAATCTGCAACGCCAAACGATCTACACCACGCGTGATATCGGCCATGGCAAGGCTGTCTCCGCGCGCCGCTGGCTGGCCAATTTCGACGACAAGCTGGGCGTCACCATCCACGACACGCGCATTACCACGGATAACGTCGCGGCGGTGGTGGCAGAGGCCGACCTGGTGATCGACGGGACCGACAATTTCGCCACACGCCTCGCCGTGTCTGATGCCTGCGTGAAAGCGCGCGCGCCCCTGCTGTCGGCAGCTGTCGGTCGTTTCCAGGGGCAGGTCGGCGCCTTCGCCGGACACTTGCCCGACCAGCCGTGTTACCGCTGCTTCGTGGGCGACGCCTTCGATGCCGAAGATTGCGACACCTGCGCCGAAGACGGCATTCTGGGGGCCATGGTCGGATGGGTCGGCACCCTTGCCGCGATGCAGGCAGTGCGCGTGGTGATCGCTCCGCAAATGGGTGATCCCGGCTGGGGCAGGCTGCACCTCATGGACGGCCTCAAACCGGGAATGCGCACGCTGGCAATAGCGAAAGACCCGGCATGTAGCGGGTGTGCCGGAAGTCATAGTTAATTGACATTCATGCAAATATGGCGGAATTTCCGCTCCGCCCGGGGGCGTCCCGGTTTTCGCTAGAATGGGTCGCCCGCTCCCAGGTTGAAGCATGTCATTGACGGCATGTGGTTCACAATGGGGGAAGACTATGAAAAATATGATTATTGGTAGTATCGCATTCGCGCTGGCGGCAACCGCTGCCGCCGCTCCGGCATCTGCGCAGGTCCGCGAATACGAGGATTACGAATATTCCGAGTCGGTGGTCGAGCTGTCCACTGTCCGCGTTGAGCCGGGCCATCTGGACACATATCTCACCGGTCTCGAGCAAACCTGGGTCGCCGCCAATCAGGTCGCAAAGGACCTCGGCCATATCAATGACTACGGCATATATGTGAATATGGCGCCCAGCAGCGGCGACTTCCACCTGATGCTGGTCATCACCTTCCCCGGCCAGAACATGCAGCCTTCGCGGGCGCGCTATGACGAATTCATGGCGGCTTGG
The DNA here is from genome assembly GCF_037996805.1 of Erythrobacter alti. Taxonomy (NCBI): domain Bacteria; kingdom Pseudomonadati; phylum Pseudomonadota; class Alphaproteobacteria; order Sphingomonadales; family Erythrobacteraceae; genus Erythrobacter; species Erythrobacter alti. The sequence goes on from NZ_JBBNAX010000002.1 coordinate 215,434, forward strand.
GGCGAGGCCAATATGGAAAGTTCGAACGAGACGGTGACGAACGTCTACAACGAAATTCGCGAGCTGCAGGGTACCTACCTGCTGCGCGAAATCGAATTTACCGACTGATACAGTTCGTCAGTGCTGGCGGCGCTACCGGGGGGTCAGCCCGCCAGCACCTCATCCACCCATTCAGGCACCAGCGCGCTCGCCGCGCCGAGGCGGGTCTCGTCGAAAAAGCCGGAGCCGGCGCTGCGTTCGAAATTCAACTCGAGCGTCCTTGCACCGTGTTCGCGCGCCTGCTGGACGAAGCCTGCCGCAGGATAGACCGCGCCGCTCGTACCGATACTGACGAACAGTTCGGCGCCCGCGAGTGCGCCGAAGATCCGGTCCATCTGGTAGGGCATTTCGCCAAACCAGACGATGTCCGGGCGCATTGCAGCATTGCCGCACGCAGGGCACGGCGGACCATCGCGCAAGCTTGCTTCCCAGCGATGACGCGCATCGCAGGCGCGGCACCATGCCGACAGCGCCTCTCCATGCATGTGCAAGACACGCTGTGCGCCGCCGCTTTCGTGCAAATTGTCGATGTTCTGGGTGACGATCAGCAGTTCGCCGTTCCATTCCCGGTCCAGCCTGCCGAGCGCCTCGTGCGCGGGATTGGGTGAGGCCGCCAGGACCTGTGCGCGGCGCTCGTCGTAGAAGCGCTGGACGAGGTCAGGATCGCGGGCAAAGCCTTCGGGCGTCGCGACTTCTTCGACCGGGTGGTCTTCCCACAATCCGTCTTCGGCGCGGAAAGTCTTGAGGCCGCTTTCGGCGCTGATCCCCGCGCCGGTAAGGATAACGATATTGTCCATACGCCGCCTTTTATCGACTGACCGCGCCATGTCTAAGGGCTGCGCTTGCTTTTTGATCGCCGCAAACCGAAAAGCAGTCTTCGGATAGTCCAGATTGAACGGAGTGCTTGTGGCAAAAATCGGGGTAATCGGCAGCGCGGGACGCATGGGCACTGCCCTGCGTGAAGCGATCACCGCGGCGGGCCACGATTGCTCGGGCGGAGTGGACAAGGGCGACCAAGTCGCCGATCTCGCCGATGCCAGCGATGCCCTCGTCGATTTTTCGGCTCCTGCTGCACTGAAAGACAATCTCCACGCAGCGGTGGGCGCAGGCATTCCCATACTGATCGGTACGACCGGGCTGGACGACACGCATCACGCCGCCATCGAGAGCGCAGCGGGTGCCGTGCCGGTCCTGCAGACGGGCAACACCTCGCTCGGCGTCACCCTGCTGGCGCATCTGGTGGCGGAGGCCGCTGCGAGGCTGGGGCCGGACTGGGATATCGAAGTGCTCGAGATGCACCACCGCATGAAGGTCGATGCACCATCGGGCACCGCCCTGCTGCTTGGCGAGGCTGCAGCGAAGGCGCGCGGAATCGAGCTGGGCGCGAACAGCGAGAGCGGGCGTGACGGGCATACAGGTGCACGCGGCGAAGGCGCTATCGGCTTTGCCGCGCTGCGCGGCGGCACCGTGGCAGGCGATCACAGCGTGATCTTCGCGGGCGAGGAAGAGCGTATCACGCTGTCCCACTCGGCGGAAAACCGTTCAATCTTCGCGCGCGGTGCTGTGAATGGAGCAGCTTGGCTGATAGGCCAGCCACCGGGACGCTATGCGATGACGGATGTGCTTGGTCTCTGACGGGCGCTTCCGAACGAGGGGATATTGATGACATTGGACGCTGCCGCAGCAACGCAGGCGTGGATGGACACGCTCAGCGCAGAAGAACTGGCGCTCGCACGCGATTACACCACCGGCAATAACTGGCTGATGCTCACAGGGCTGGCGGTAGCCGCACTCGTCACTTGGCTGATCGTCCGTAGCGGCGTGCTGGACAAGGTCTCCGCGCGGCTCGGCAAACGAGGCTGGGCATTGCGCACCTATCTGGTCGCCGCAACTTTCATCTTGGTCGATGCGATCCTGACGCTTCCCTACGCGATCTACTCGGAATGGTGGCGCGAGGGGCAGTATGGCCGAAGCGACCAGCCGCTGGGCGATTTCCTGCTGCAAAGCGGGATCGGGATCGCGCTTTCGGCTGTGGTCGGGGGGCTGTTCCTGCTCGGCATCTACTGGCTGATCCGCCGCGCTGGCCGGTTGTGGTGGCTTTGGGGCGGAGCGCTCACTGCGGGCGCCCTCGCCTTCTTCCTGTTGCTCTCGCCCATGCTTATCGAGCCTCTGTTCAACGATTACGACCCCATCCCAGAAGGCGAGGTGCGCGATGCCGTGCTGGCGCTGGCGGCCGATGCCGGTGTGCCGGAAGACCGGGTCTACATGTTCGACGGATCGCGCCAGTCGAACAACTTCACCGCCAATGTCTCAGGCGTCGGATCGGGCGCACGCATCGCGATTTCCGATGTCGCCATGGGCGAGGCATCGCTCGACGAGGTGAAAGCCGTAACCGGGCATGAGATCGGCCATTACGTCCTCGGCCATATCTGGCGCGCCGTATTCGCTTTCAGCGCCCTCGCTATCGCGGTCCTGTTCCTTGCCGACCGATTCTTTCCGGCAGCGGCACGGATATTCGGCAGCGATGCCGAGATTGCCGACATCCGCGGTGTGCCGGTTCTGGCGTTCATGTTCTCGCTGCTGATGGTGCTGGCAAGCCCGCTGACCAACACGCTGACCCGCGTCGGAGAGCGCGAGGCGGACGCCTATTCGATGGCAACCGTCGGGCTTCCCGATGCCATGGCGGGCGCGCTTATCAAGACCGCCGAATACCGCTATCCCATGGCGGGTCCGGTCGAAGAGGCGCTATTCTACACGCATCCGACCGTTGAAAGCCGCGTGCGCGCTGCGATGGAATGGAAAGCAGCCAACCAGGGAGCTTCGGGCGAATAGATGAGCTTGAAGCCGGCCAATGCTTGATCTGGCGTTCCTTGCAGCGCTGCTGGGCGCACTGGGCGGCGCTGCAGCATATGCAGGTGCCTGGCTCGGCTGCCTGAACGAGCGCAACGGCAATGTCCTGTCCGAAAAGGCCAAGCGCGCCGTCATCGCCTTCGGCGGCGGCGCGCTGATCGGAGCGGTCGGGCTGGTCCTTGTCCCGCACGGGCTTGAAATCCAGCCGCTATGGCTGGGCGCATCGAGCTTTGTTGCAGGAGGACTTGTCTTCCTCATGCTCGACAAATGGTTGCACAGCACGGGCACTCCGGTCAGCCAGCTTGTTGCGCTCAACCTCGATTTCGTGCCCGAGGCGATCGTGGTCGGGGCGGTGATCGGCGGCAATCTGCCGATGGCGATTTTCCTGACGGTCATACTCGTCGCGCAGAACCTGCCCGAGGGGTTCGGTGCCTATGTCGAAGTCCGCAAGGCCCATCAGAGCTTCGTGCGCCGCAATATCCTGCGGATCATGGCGCTGGCCATCGTGATCGGCCCACTCGCCGCACTGCTGGGCTATTCGTTCTTCGCGATGCAGAGCACCGCGCTGGGGACGATAATGACATTTTGCGCAGGCGGGATCATCTACCTCGTTTTCGATGATGTTGCGCCCGAAGCGCACAAGCAGGGCGATTGGGCGCCGGCATTCGGTGCCGTCCTGGGCTTTTCGGTGGCACTGATCGGCTATGGCCTCACAGGATGAAAATGTGACCAAAGACCAGATTTTCGAATTCTTCCGGCGGCTGGCCGAAAACAATCCCGAACCCGAAACCGAACTTGAATATGGCAATTGCTACCAGCTTGTCGTTGCGGTGGCGTTGTCGGCGCAGGCGACCGATGTCGGGGTGAACAAGGCGACCCGCGCGCTGTTTGCCGAGGTCGAGACGCCCGAGCAGATGCTGGATCTGGGGCTGGACGGGCTTGTCGAACACATCAAGACGATCGGCCTGTTCAATTCCAAGGCGAAGAACGTCATCGCGCTGAGCCAATTGCTGGTCGACGAATATGGCAGCGAAGTGCCGGGCACCCGCGAGGACCTCGTGCGATTGCCGGGCGTGGGCCGCAAGACCGCCAATGTCGTGCTCAACTGCTGGTTCAAACAGGAAACCTTTGCGGTCGACACCCACATCCTGCGCGTTGGTAATCGCACCGGACTTGCCAAGGGCAAGACGCCCGAAGCTGTCGAGGCCAAGCTGGAAAAGCGTGTGCCGCAGCCGTTCCGCCTCCACGCGCACCACTGGCTGATCCTGCACGGCCGCTATACCTGCAAGGCGCGCACGCCCGAATGCTGGCGCTGCGAAGTGGTGGATCTGTGTAGCTACCGCAAGAAGGTGCTGGAGAAGCCCAAGGGCCGCTGACCTTGCCAATTGGCCCAAATGGGCGCATTTTGTGCTGCGGCAGGAGTTTTGGGGGGAATTTCCATGCGTAATTTGATGATCAAGAGTTTCGCTGGGGCGCTCGTGTTCGCCTGCGTTGCCACATTAGGCAGCACATCCGCCGCAGCGCAGGCCGCTGCGGAAGAGGCGATGATCCTTTCGGGCAGCAGGGGAACCGGAGCGGCAGCGCGCGACATGGGTGAGTCTGTCAGGGGAAGCATCGGCGGAGCGGCCGATGCAGTTGCCGCGACCAATGCGGCAGCGAATGCGCGGCGCGGCAGTTCGCGCGCTCGCACCACGACCAGCCAGCCGCGTGGCCGGTCCAGTGGCTACTGGATCACCAACGCCGTCGATGCGTTGGAATATCACAATGTCCCGACGTATCGCATGAACAATGGCGCGATCCTGAAAGTCAGCGGAACGCTGATGGCCACGCGAGATGCCGCCTGCCTAAGGAATTGCATGGCGTATTAGTGTCGACGTGGCGCCCGAATGCTGGCGCTGCGGGATGGTTGATCTGTGCAGCTTCAGCATAAGGGTGGTGGCGAAGCCTAGGGGCGGTGCTGGTTTGGCTGCTAACGACCCAATTGCCGCCGATTTTATTACTGCTTACCGGTTTCCTGGCCGCTTTCGACGATCTTCCTTCCGTCATCCGACGGATGATCCTGCCGATCACCCATCATGATTATCCCGAGCCAAAGAACCAGACGATCTGTCCCAGCCCGAACACATCGACCAGGTCCGATAAAGCTGGAACCACCGAGGCGATGCCAACCAGGCCCAATATGACTCCAAGGTAGTTGAGAAAGCGCGACAGCGTTTTGCCGGCCATGGCGGACACGCTGACAAGCAGGATCCATACCCCGCCGACAAGCTCTATTCCGCCGCCCAGCGCGTTCTGCATGATCCCCACCGCCAGCCATACCGTGCCGGCGCGCTCGGGGTCGACAGCGTGCAGGCCGATGACGGTCTGTGACCCGGAAACGGAGATCAATCCGCTGGCAATGACGATCCCTGCCCAGATGATCCCCAGCGGCGTGGCCAACGCCATCAATCGCGGTTGGACGGTCTTCAGGCGATCATGCAGGGCCAGGACTAATACGAGGAGGACCAGCGCAGCGACAATGTAGATCAAGGTCATCGCACTCAGGATCAGCGTCTCATTCGCGATCAGATACTCGACGCTCCTGACCGGATCGAGATGGCTCGGCGGGTCGAGGAAGATGATGAAGATAGAAAAGCCCGGATGTAGCAGGCAGCTTCGAGAAGGGCAGCGATGCCTCCAATCCTTTGGGTGTTCATCATCAATTTTCCCTCGAGGGACTTGTCCCAGCAAAACTCAGGAGGGCAACTGATCGAACGCGCGCAGCCCCAACAGACCCCGAGAAGTCCATCGCATGCGCACAACCATTAGGCAAATGTCCGCTTCCCACCCCAGAAGCGGCCTTTAGGCGGTCTCAGAGGCGGCCCCCAGAGCGGACTGGCAGATTTGCCTCACCATGCAACAAAAGCAGCTGGTCTGCTGACGACCCGCTTGTAGTCACTGCTCGTTTCAGTACCCGCTAGAAGACTGATGGTAATCATTTGGAGGCAGGTAGGGTGAAGCTTGATCCAGTTACGATGCGCAAAGCATTGGTGGTTTGCGGTGCAATTGCATTCACAGCCTTTATGGTGGCCATTACTACTGGATTGGCGAAGGGCTGAAGCGCTCACTCCCGGTCTGCTGCCTAAAGGCTTAGAACGTCCGCTTCCCACCCAATAGTCGACGTTACACATCATCCGCCGAGATCATTTCCTCGCGGTCTATATCACCCGTGAGACTGGCCACCGTGGTTGCTACGGCCGCATCGCCGCTGACATTGGTGGTGGTGCGCATCATGTCCATGATCCGGTCCACGCCTGCCACGAAGGCGATCGTTTCCAGCGGCACACCGACTGCGCCGAACACCAGCGCCATCATGATCAGCCCCGCGCCGGGAATGCCTGCTGCGCCGATTGCGCCCAGTGTCGCGAGGATCGAGATGAGGAAATACTGGCCCCAGCTCAAATCGACACCGAAGATGGAGGCACCGAACAGCGTGGCGAGCCCCAGGTACATCGCCGTGCCGTTCATGTTGATCGTCGCGCCGAGCGAGATCACGAATGCGGCGACCGAGTTCGATATGCCAAGGTTGCGCTCGGCACAGCGCAGCGTGACCGGCAGCGTCGCGTTGGAACTGGCGGTGGAATAGCTGACCGCAATCGCATCCACGATCCCGCGGAAGAAATCGCCCACCGGCAGTTTCGCAATGAACTTGATCATCGAGGAATACATGACGAGGATGATCAGCAGGCAGCCGGTATAGTTGAGCACCACCAGCCAGCTGAGCGCCTTCAGCGCATCGACGCCGAGCGTGCCCGACACCCATGCCATCAATGCGAAGACGCCGAACGGGGTCAACTCCATCACCAGCATCGTGACCTTCTGCATGATGATCGCGCCGCTATCGAAAATCTTCTGGACCGGCTCGCCATCCTTGCCCGCCATCAATATGCCGATGCCCAGCAACAACGAGAACACGATCAGCGGCAGGACCGCGACATCGGCCATCACCTGCACCGGGCTTTCGGGCACGATCGAAAGGATCATGTCTACCGCAGTCGTTTCATTGGGTTCGGGCGTTGGCACATTGGGCGTGCCGAGCTCTTCCTTGCTGGGGAAAAGGCCGAGATTCACCGCACCCGTGCCCAGCGCAAGTCCGAGCCACACGGCGATCTGCCCTGTCACCACGAACAAAGCGATGGCGCGCCCGCCGACAGCACCCAGCTTGCGCAAGTCGCCAATCGCGGCGACGCCCGCCACCAGGCTGAAGAAGATAAGCGGGACGACCAGCATCTTGATCGCCTTGATGAAGAAGTCACCGATCCATTTGATGCTTTCCGCTTCCGGCCCCCAGAAGAGGCCAAGCGCGATACCCAGGATCAGCGCGCCGACAACGCGCTGCCATAGCGGGATTGCGAACCAGAATTTGAGCATGGGCGACCTCTCCTACTATCAGTCCAGCGCGAGTGCGGCGCGCGCCACGCGGTTATAGATGCGGCTTAGCGCATAGAGATCGGCAATGGCCACTGCCTCGTCGGTCTTGTGCATGGTTGCGTTGACCAGACCGAATTCGATAACCGGGCACAAATCCTTCAGGAACCGAGCATCGGACGTGCCGCCGGTGGTGCTGGCTTCGGTCTCGACACCCGTCTCATCCGCAATCGCCCGCGCAATCATCTGCGAGAAAGCGCCCGGCGGCGTCAGGAACGGCTCGCCGCTTATCACGGGCCGCGCCTTGCCGCCGTGCCTTCCGGCAATGGCGGAGATTGTCTCGGACAGCGAAGCGCCCGTATGCTGGTCGTTGAAGCGGATGGAGATGCGCGCGGTTGCCGCACCCGGGATGACGTTATGCGCCTTGTTCGACACATTGAATTCGGTGATTTCCAGATTGCTGGGCTGGAACCACTCGGTCCCCTGATCGAGTTCCAGCGCATCGAGTTCCGCCAGGATGGCGACCATCTTGGGCATGGGATTATCGGCCAGGTGCGGATAGGCGACGTGGCCCTGCGTCCCTTCGACCTCCAGCCAGATATTGACCGAGCCGCGCCGCCCGATCTTCATCATGTCGCCCAGTCGGTTGACGCTGGTCGGTTCGCCGACGAGGCACAAATCGGGGATTTCGCCCACTTCGCGCATATGGTCGATCAGCGCGCGGGTGCCGTGCAGCGCGGGGCCTTCCTCGTCGCCGGTTATGATGAAACTGAGCGTTCCCGCATCGGCAGGAATATCCGCGACCGCCGCGACCATGCAGCCGATCGCGCCTTTCATGTCGACCGCGCCGCGACCGTAGAGTAGCTCGCCGCGTTCCTCTGGCGTAAAGGCTTCGCTGGTCCAGCCCTTGCCCGGCGGCACCACGTCGAGATGGCCGGCAAAGGCAAAGTGCCGGGACGCGGCGGCTCCCTTGCGGATGGCGAACAGGTTTTCGACCGGCTCTTCTTCGCTGCCTGACTCACCGTCGCCACGGGTAAAACGATGGACAGCAAAGCCCAGCGGGGTGAGCATTTCTTCCATCATGTCGAACACCGCGCCGCGCGCCGGTGTCACACTTTCGCAGGCAATCAAATGTTTGGTGTTTGCCAGCGGATCGGCGCTCATGCCTTTTCGCCTATCTCGAACTGTGAGATTGTCCATTGCTCTGCCAGCGCAGCCTCGATCCATTGCTGCATCCAGTCATGCTCCCAGACCGCCTGCATATAGGCCTCGGCAAAGCCCGGAACACCGATGCCGTAGGTCAGGAAGCGGCTGACGACCGGAGCGTAGAATATGTCGGCAGCGCTGAAAGTGCCGAACAGGAACGGGCCACCCGTACCGAAACGCGCGCGCGCCTCGGCCCAGAGACCAAGGATGCGCACGATGTCCGCCTTGGTGGCATCGTCAAGGTCGACCGCGACCCGCGCACGGATGTTCATCGGGCAATTGCGCCGCAGGGCGAGGTAGGAAGAATGCATCTCCGCAACCATGGCGCGGGCCATGCCGCGCGCATCGTCAGCCTTGGGCCAGTACCGTTCGCGACCGACCTTGTCGGACAGGTATTCAAGGATAGCGAGGCTGTCCCACACGACCACTTCGCCATCCCACAGCACCGGAACCTTGCCGGCCGAGGGACGAAAATCGCCATCGGTATTCTTAGTCGCCTGCCAGTCATCGCCATCGATGTGGACAGTCAATTCGTCGAAATGCAGGCCGCTTTGCTTGGCCGCAAGCCAGCCGCGCAGCGACCAGCTAGAGTAGTTCTTGTTGCCGATTATCAGCTTCATTGTGATGCCATATCCCCGTTTGCGCGGAGAATTAGCCGTTAAGGCTGATCGTGTCGAGGCTGAACAATCGAGGCATCCAGCGCTGCCTGACCAGCCGCCGCGCACACCGGCACTAAGCAGCAAATGTAAACTTGGTTACGGGTTTCTTTACCATCCTCTGCCACAGCAGGCATCTCGCCGAAAAGCGCGGGAAGCTGGATGAAGGTGACGAGTGGTCGGAACTAAACCGACAGCACAGGGAAGGGCCAAGCGGCTCGAACGACTTAGGCATGTCCTTTGGGCAGGCCTGATTTCGCTCGTGCTGGCGGTTCTCAGCGTCCTCGATCCGGTCGATCAATTCCTGTGGGTTACGCAGAGCCGCGCCATCTCGACAGAGGCATCGGGCGAAATCGTCTACCTGGCATCTCGGCAGGATCTTTCCGATCCGAACTTTCCCGAGCGCAGGCAGCAACTGACCCAAGCCCTTCGCCGCCTTGAAGAGGGCGGAGCAGAACGTGTGTTCATCGACAGCGTCTTCGAAGATCCGACGGACGAGGCCATCGATGGCGACCTCAACGAGGCTATCCTCGAATTCTCGGGAGACGCCTACCTGGTCGCCGATTACCGCTTCGATGCGACGCGCGAACTGCAGCTTGCGCAATCGAACGCGACAATTGCGCGAGGTGTCGACCAAGTCGGTTCCGATCTCTACAAGAACTATCTCGGCTATATCTGGGCGGCCGACTACACAATCCAGGCAGGCGAAAGCCAACTGCCTTCGCTGGCTGCAGAGATGGCCAACGCAACGGGCGGGCCAGACGCGATTTTTCCAATCAATTACAATATTGCCTTGTCATCGATCCCGTCGGTCTCGCTGGAAGAGTTTCTTTCCAACGACTCCGCAAAGTCACGCCTGGCGGGGAAAACCGTTGTTATCGGCGGCCGTGTCTCCAACTCCGGCACTACTTACAACATACCTGGCACTCGCGACGTCCCCTCGACCATTGTCCATATCTACGCAGCGGAAACGTTGATCGCGGGCAAGACTGGCGTGATCGCCAATTACTGGACTGCACTTGCAGCGATCCTGCTATTGGCCCTGGCTAGCATCATTCGCCAGGATGGCATCAGGCGTTCCTTGTATGCAACAATTGTCGTTCTGATCCCCATTGGTCTGGCAGCGGCTGCAATCTCGGGCTGGCGCGCAGATTTCGCCGATTTGCTGGCACTTTGCGGAGCGTTTGGCGCATTTCGTCTGCGCTCGAAGTGGAAAGACTCTTTCGCGCTTCTCGACCCGGAAACCAACCTGCCGACCTTTGCCGCATTGGAAGCGGACCGTTCCATCGTCGAGACCGTGCCTGCCATAATCGTCGCCAAGATCCACCGGTTCGAGCAGGTTCGTCGCACGCTGCCCAAGGATCTCCATTCGGAATATGTTCTGCGGATCATCAAACGGCTGAAAGCTGCCACGCAGGATGCCACGATCTATCGCGGCGAAGGGCACATGATCGCCTGGACCATGCCCGAAAAGGAACCTGCACTGGTGCAGGAACACCTGGAAGGGCTGCGGGCGCTGTTTTCATCTCCGCTTATCGTGGGCGACCGCCAGGTCGATGTCGGCATCACCTTCGGCGTCGACATTACACCCAGCCCCAATGTCGTGCGCCGCCTCGCCTCTGCCGTGGCCGTGGCAGAACAGACCAATGAAACATACGATCCGATCGCGATTGCCGACACGACATCGGAAGAGGATCTGATCTGGAATATCTCGCTACAGGCGCGGATCGATGCCGCCCTGTCGAACGGCGAGATCTACCTCGTTTTCCAGCCCAAAATCATGGTGCAGACCGGCGAGATCATCGGCGTCGAGGCCTTGGTGCGCTGGAAGGATCCCGTAAAAGGCCACATTCCGCCTGACAACTTTATCCGCCAGTGCGAGACGGCCGGCCGGATGAGCCAGCTTACTCACTTCGTCCTCGAGAAAGCCTGCAAGGCCGGCACGGAACTTTCCGAACGCGGCTTTAACCTGCCCGTAGCTGTCAACATATCGGCTACGCTCGTGCATGAGCGGGCAATCGTGCAAATGGTATCCGACGCCCTGAAGAAGACGGGCTTCGAACCCAACAGCCTGACGCTTGAAATCACCGAGACCTACCGGATTTCCAATATCGACCGCGCCGCAGAGATTCTCGGCGAGTTGCGTGCGCTCGGTACAAAGATTTCGATGGATGACTTCGGGGTCGGCGCGGCCAGCCTTGAAGCCCTCCTGCGCCTGCCATTTGCCGAACTCAAGATCGACCGGATGTTCATCTCCCGCATGATCGAGGACGACAAGGCTGCAGGCATCGTCAAGAACATTCTGCAGCTGGGCAAAGATTTGCGAATCATCGTTGTTGCAGAAGGGGTTGAGGACGCCGGAACGTTAACGAAATTGCGTGATTCCGGCTGCCTCGTGGCCCAGGGTTTCGCGATCTCGAGGCCGGTGACTTTAGATAAAATCCTTCAATATCAGAAAGATAACAGAACCAACATCCAGTCAAACATGGTTTAGATTTGACAAATAAATATGATTAACCCAGAACAATCCTGTTGTAACAGGAGATTCACCATGGGTGGCACATTCTGGGATTGGCTTTTTGGCGGCAGCCGCCGTTCGAGCTAACGATCCAAACTAATCGGAAAAGGGTGCCTCTGGCGCCCTTTTTTGTGTCTGGAATAGATGGATTGCGCCGCGGCAGTCTTGGCTGCAAGCGGCCTGCAATCAAGGCGTTACAACGCGCGCTCCTGAACAAAGCGCACTACAGCCCGGGTATTATTCAGCGATGTCGAAAAGAATTGCTGCGCGCAGTTCCTCGATACCCATGCCCTTTTCAGCGCTGGTTATATGGACCTGTGGATAGGCAGCGGGATGCTTGCGCCCCTCTACCGCGACATCGGCAGCAACCTTTTCCACCGCACTCGCCTTGATCTTGTCTGCCTTCGTGAGCACCAGCCGGTAACCGACCGCTGCCTCATCGAGCATCCGCATCATGTCGAGATCGCTTTCCTTCAGTCCATGGCGGCTGTCGATCAGCACCATCGTGCGGCGCAATGGCACGCGGCCGCGCAGGAATGTGCGCACCAGCTTGCGCCATTTCTCGACCACTTTGACCGGTGCCTTGGCAAAGCCGTAGCCGGGCATGTCGACGATGCGGAAGCGGGTCGGATCGCCCACTTCGAAGAAGTTCAGTTCCTGCGTACGCCCGGGGGTCACCGACGTGCGGGCGATGCTCCTGCGCCCGGTCAGCGCATTGATCAGCGAGCTCTTGCCCACGTTCGAGCGGCCGCAGAATGCGACTTCGGGAAAATCGGGATCGGGAATGAACTTGAGCTGCGGAGCGGACAGCAGGAATTCCACCCGACCTGAAAACAGGCGGCTCGCTTCCTTTGCCAGGCGCTGTTGTTCTTCCTCGGTCACCCCTTGGCCTTCTCGGCTTCCTTGCGCGCAGCCTCACGCGCCTTTTCTTCTCGGTCCTTCTCCATCTGCGCCCGCAATTGCGGGTTCTTCGAATAGAGATATTTCTGCTGCGCCAGCGTCAGCACGTTGTTGCTGATCCAGTAGATCAACAAGCCCGCCGCGAAAGGCGCCATAACGAACATGAGCACCCAGGGCATGATCATGAAGATCTGCTGCTGCATCGGGTCCATAGCCGCAGGATTGAGCTTGAACTGGAGCCACATGGTGAAGCCAAGCAATACGGCAAGCACGCCAATGCCGAACACGATCATCAGCAGGTCGGGAACATCGATGCCGATGAGCGCGAGCGCATTGGCAAGGTTTGCCGGATCCTGCTCCGACAGATCGTTGATCCACGCAAACGGCTGGTGGCGCATTTCGATGGCGAGGCGCAGCACCTTGTACAGTGCGAAGAAGATCGGAATCTGGATGAAGATCGGCAGGCAGCCAGCGAGCGGATTGACCTTCTCTTCCTTGTACAGCTTGGCCATCTGCTGTTGCAGCTCGGCCTTGTCGTCCTTGTAGCGTTCCTGCAGCGCCTTCATCTTGGGCTGAACCGCGCGCATCTGCGCCATGCTCTTGAATTGCTTTTGCGCGATCGGGAACAGGATGAGGCGGATGATCAGCGTCAGGCAGATGATCGCGACGCCAAAATTGCCGACCAGCCCGAACAGGAAGATGAGCACCTGCCACATCGGCCATGCGATCCAGCTGAACCAGCCCCAGTCGATGGCATTGCCGAACAACGGGACGCCCTGCGCCTGGTAATCCGAAAGCACGGCGCTTTCCTTCGCCCCGGCGAACAGGCGAGTGGTGCGGGTTACAGATGTACCTGAAGCGACGTTGACCGGCTCGTAGATCAGGTCGGCCCGATAGGTGTCGCCGCCGGCAGAACGGATAGTGCCGCTCGCCGCCTGGCCATCTTCCGCGATGAGAGCGGAAAGCCAGTAGATATCGGTGAAGCCGATCCAGTCGGTCCGGGCACCGAATTCCGCCGGGCCTTCTTCGAGAACTTCGTCGTAATCCCAATCGAAGTCGACTCCGTCCGCATTCGCGGCAATCGGGCCGGAATGGACGTTGAAATTGCTCGCATCGGCGGTCGCGCTGGTGCGGTTGACGAATGCATAGGGGCGTAAGGCCACCGTGCCATCGCCCCTGTTGGCGACGCTCTGCGTGATGGTCAGCATGTAATGCTCGTCGATGGCGAACCGCAGGGCGAAGACCAGTCCCGCGCCATTGTCCCAGCGCAGGGTGACCGGCGTTTCCTGCGTCAGGCGCTCACCGTCCGCCAACTGCCACACCGTATTGGCATCGGGCAGCGACACGCCCTCGCCGACCCAGCCGAACTGCGCGAAATACTGCTCGTCGGTTCCGGCGGGCGAGAACAGGCGGATATTGGGACTGTCTTCTTCGACCGTCTGGCGGTGCGTCTTGAGGTCGATATCGTCGATCCGTGCACCGACCGGATTGATCGAGCCGTGAATTTCCGGCGCATCGATCACGATCCGGTCCGCGCTGGCGAGCGCCGTTTCGACATCGACCACCGGAGAGTGTGCCGCCGATCCGTCCACGCCGGGCGCAGCAATCGTTCCGTCGATACCTGCTACCGCCGTGCCATCGACGCCCGCCGTCGAGGCCGCAACCGGCTCCGGCTCGGGATAATAGGTCCGCATCACGAAATCCCAGCCGAACAGCAGGAGTGCGCTCAGCACGACGGCGATGATTAGGTTACGCTGGTTGTCCAAGGTGAATGATCCGTCGTGATTTTCTATTGCCAGGGTCGGTTAGCGGGGCATCATGGAACCGGGTCATGCCCGTGTCCCCCCCATGGATTGCAGCGCAGTATACGCTTAGCCGCCAGCCATCCACCCCGAATTGCGCCATGCTTCTGCAAAGCCTCGATGGCATAGGCGCTGCAGGACGGCTCAAAGCGGCAGGTCGGCGGAAGAATGCGGCTCGGGCCCAGTTGCCACAGGCGGGCGATAAGAATGAAGACATGCTTCATCGGCCACCTGCCTGCTTGCCGCGGCGGTCACCCTTGCGCGGGCGACGGGGACGATCGCCCTTGCCTTCGGCAGCGCGCTGGAGCGCGATTTCGAGCTCTTGCGCCAATTGACCGAAATCGCGCTCTATCCCGCCTTCGCGGCCGATCAGTATGTGATCATGATCGGGCAGGCCGTGCTCGGGCAGAGCTGCCCAAAACAATTCGCGGAAGCGCCGCTTCATGCGGTTGCGTACCACCGCATTGCCGATCTTCCGGGTAACGGTAATGCCATAGCGCATCCCTTCCCCGCCATTGGGCCGCGCAAGCAGCACGAAGCCGGGCCGCGCGACGCGCAGCCCCCGATTCGCTGCCAGGAAGTCGGCGCGCTTGGTGAGAACGGTGGGGGCCATGGTGTGTTAGATAGTTAGTGCAGTGCGCGAGGGCGAATCATTTGTATGCCTTCAGCCGCCGGCGTTTGCTTTCGCCCTAGCTGGCAGTGCGTGGTAACGCGCTGCCGTCACCGTTCCGCCGCGATTTCATCGCCATTTTGCGAGAATCGCAAAAGAAACGGGTCCCGTTAGGGACCCGCAAGGCCGACTGGCCGTCCGCAGCGGGCGCAGCCTGGCTGCGCGCCTAGCGAGGATGTTCGCCCCGATGGGCGAACTCAAAATATCAGGCGCAGAGCTTCTTGCGACCGCGACGACGGCGGTTGCGCAGGACCTTGCGGCCACCGGGAGTGGCCTTGCGGGCGAAAAAGCCGTGGCGGCGAGCACGCACGAGATTGCTCGGCTGGAATGTGCGCTTCATGGTCGAATACCTCGAAAGTCGAATAAAAAGGGCCGCCAATCGCAGGGCGGCCTCACAATGGTTGGGCGCTTACTAGGGCACGGGGACCAAGTCAAGGTATGCAAGACGTGGCGCAGCCGTTTCTTTCCGGGCGCTTTCAGCATGGCCGCTATCGTCGTTTTGCGCGTCTACCGCAAGCTCGCTGTCGGCCCCTGTCTCGACCCAGCCACGCATTTCGCTGCCGGTCAGCCACAGCGCGTCCTCGAACGGCACCGAATTGGTCATCGCGTAGAAGGCAGCCGCCTGTTGTGCGCCCATGCCCATCTCGGCGTAATAGCTCAGATAGCGGCGATGTTCGGGGGCGTTCAAAGGGTAGTCCTCCGCACCCAACCCACGGTCGTCAAGCCAGCCATGCACGGCGAACTCGCTGCCGGGCTCGATCTCCCGCCGCACCCCGGCAAGGAACAATTCGACCGCGCCCGACCGGACTGAGCCCCCTTCCGGCGCGCGAGTGGCGATGCCAGCCTCGCGAATCATGCGACCAAGTCGCAGATTGGCGCGATCATCATGTGTGCCCGGCGCCTCGATGAACTCCAGCGTGTCGACCGAGGGATAGGCCACCAGCAGGGCGGCAAAATCATCCGGCGAACGGTGCGTGGTGATATCGACGATGGCGACAGTTTGCGGATCGAGCACGCGAAATGCGCCAAATGCGGCAATCGCATTGCTTTCCACCGCCTCCTGCTGCGGCGAAACATAGCGGCCGGCGGTGCGGGAAGTTGTTACCTCCACCCACTCCTCTGTCACCACGACATAATCCTGCGCAGCGACAGGCGCAGCAAGTGCCGCGAGTGCGAGGATTGGGGAGATACAAGGAGCAAGTCTGGCCATGAGGCCATTCTGACAGCCGCAAGCTTCGCAAATCCGAATGCATGCAGTTGCCAAGAGGTTAACGCTCTTTCACTCGACAGCGCGCAAACTGCCGCTATCACATTGGGCCAAAGAGGATTTTGCAAATTGGTTTCATTGGTTTCGACGGTCGCTTATCTGGGGCTGGAGGCGCGTGCCGTGGAGGTGCAGTGCCAGCTGGCCGCCGGGATGCCGCGCTTCTCGGTTGTTGGTCTGCCGGACAAGGCGGTGGGCGAAAGCAGGGAGCGGGTACAGTCGGCTTTGAGCGCGATGGGCCTGTCGCTTCCACCCAAGCGAATAACCGTGAACCTGTCGCCTGCAGACCTGCCCAAGGAGGGCTCGCATTACGACCTGCCAATAGCGCTGGCGCTGCTCGCGGCGATGGGCGTGGTCGATGCCGAAGCGATCAGCGAATGGGTCGCGGTGGGCGAACTGGCGCTCGACGGCAGGATCGTGGCCTCGCCCGGCGTGCTGCTAGCCGCGCTTCATGCCAGCGAGAGCGAAAAGGGGCTTATCTGCCCCAAGGCGCAAGGCCCTGAAGCGCGCTGGGCGAGCGATGTACGGGTGTGTGCGGCGCCCGATCTCACCAGCCTGCTCAATCACCTCAAGGGCAGCCAGCGCCTGCCAGATCCGCAGCCCGGCGAAGTCGAGGCTGAGGCACATGGCCCGGATCTCAAGCAGGTGAAAGGACAGGAAACCGCCAAGCGCGCGCTGGAGATTGCTGCGGCGGGCGGCCACAATCTGCTGATGAACGGCCCTCCCGGCGCGGGCAAATCGATGCTGGCTTCCTGCCTGCCGGGCATTCTCCCGCCGCTGGCTCCGGCAGAGGCGCTCGAGGTCAGCATGGTCGCTTCGGTCGCCGGCACGCTGGAAGGCGGCAAAATCAGCCGCACACGCCCGTTCCGCGCTCCGCATCATTCGGCCAGCATGGCGGCGCTGACCGGCGGCGGTCTACGTGTACGCCCCGGCGAAGTCAGCCTCGCACATCTGGGCGTCTTGTTCCTCGACGAACTGCCCGAATTCCAGCGTGCCGTGCTCGATTCGCTGCGCCAGCCGCTCGAGACAGGCAAGGTCGATGTTGCGCGCGCCAATGCCCATGTCGCCTATCCGGCGCGGGTGCAGCTTATTGCGGCGATGAACCCGTGTCGCTGCGGCCATCTGGGCGATCCGACGCTGGCCTGTTCGCGTGCGCCGCGCTGCGCGGTCGATTACCAAAGCAAGGTGAGCGGACCGATGCTCGACCGGATCGACCTGCATGTCGAAGTCGATCCGGTCAGCGCCGCCGACCTCCACCTGCCGCCCGCGGCGGAAGGCACTGCCGAGGTTGCTGCGCGCGTCGCCATTGCCAGAGAACGGCAGACCGCTCGCGGCGTGCGTTCCAATGCCGAACTGGATGGCGAAGCGTTGGAGGAACACGCTACGCCCGACGTGGCGGGCCGTGCGCTGCTGATGCAGGCAGCGGAGAAGATGCGCCTTTCGGCACGCGGCTACGTCCGCATGTTGCGCGTGGCGCGTACGATCGCCGACCTGGCGGGCGCGGAGCATGTCGGCCGCGTGCATATTGCCGAGGCGCTGAGTTATCGGCGGCAGGCGCCGCGGGCGTAGTGTGTCGCTCGCGCGAAATGTGCCATTGAGAAACCAACGCGGAGATTGGCCATTGGAGGATTATGCCTGACTATCTCACACCCGACGCGATGAGCTGGAGCGATGCGATGGTGCGGATAGCCGCAGCCACGATCTTGCCGTTCCTGGTTGGGCTGGAACGGTTCTGGCGCGACAAGCCGATCGACTTCCGGCCTTTTGTGATAATCTCGGTGGCCTCCGCCGGATTGCTCATGGCGGCAATCGAGATGCTGTCGAATGCCGTCGATTCGCAATCGCAGATTGACCCTACACGCGTAATCGAAGGCGTGATCACCGGCATTGGCTTTCTCGGTGCCGGTGCCATGTTCCGGCAAGGGAACTTTGTGCAGGGAGCCGGTTCGGCAGCTGCGATCTGGAGCGCGGGGGCGATCGGGCTGACCTGCGGCATGGGCGAGATCTGGCTCGGCGCAATGATTGCTTTTATCGTCTTGGTCGTGCTCGTCGCCAGCGGTCCGTTCACTGACAAATGGGACGCCGGACACGAGACCGACAAGGGTGCCGACGGTTCCATCAACAGCGGCTAGTTTTGGTCGTTTTTTGCGGTCCACCAATCGGCATAGGGCGTGTTCTTCACCAGAAAGCGATTGTAGTCGGGCGCGCCGTCGGTCCACCACACGGGCCCGCGCTCGCCCAGTGCAACCTTGGCGGAGTTCACCCGCGCCCGCGCAGCCTTGGTGGCCGCCTCGTCACCCTTGGCATCGCGCACCGCGCGCCGCGCATCCATCAATTCATTGACGAATTGCTGGCGTTCTTCCTCGGACAGGTTTGGGTTGCTGGCCCGCCAGAGCCGCCCGCGCACTATGATATAGCGTCCGTCCTTTGTCCGGGCTGGCGAAGTTGCGGGATTTTGCTGCCGCTCGGTCAGCAGCAATCCTCCGGCTCTTGTTCGGTCGCGCCTTTGACATAGCCGCCGCTTTTCCGGTCAACTGGCTCGCCGACCTTGTCCGGTGTCTGCCAGCCGAGTTCTTCCCAGCTCAGCTCTCGTCCATCATGCGCGCGGATGCCGATGGGCGAAATCGGCAGGCCATCGCGGCAATCGACCAGCACGAGGTTCGGGCTGATATCTTCGGTATAGCGTTCGCCCCACTGGCGCAGGGCCAGCATCGCCGGCAGCAGGCCCAGCCCCTTTTCGGTCAGCCGGTATTCCACCTTGCGCCGGTCCTCCTCGCACGGAGTGCGTGCAAGCACACCATTGCTGACCAGCTTGGCGAGCCGGTTCGATAGGATATTGCGGGCGATGCCCAGCTCCTGCGAGAATTCCTCGAAATGATACAGTCCGTTGAAAGCGGCGCGCAGGATCAGGAACGACCATCGTTCGCCCATAACCTCCAGCGCATGCGGAAGGCCGCAGCCCAGCTCGCGTAACGGTTCTCTGATTCCCATAAATTGCGCCTCTATCCCTGCCCATTCCTACAGCGAAATGCGCGGAAGCCAAAAAAATTCGCACAAGTGGGTTGCGAATCGAAACTCGTATCGATAGGTAGTGATTCGCAACTGGTTGTCAAATGCAACTTACCACGTGCAACAGGAGGAACCCTCTCCCATGTCCTACCTCACAAAGCTTATTGCTGTTCCCGTCCTGTCGCTTGCTGCCATTGCAGCGCCACTTGCGGCTTCGTCGGCACCCCAGACTCCCGTACCGGCACCCGCGTCCTATTTCACTGCCGAGCTTGCCCAGCCGACCGATGAGAACCGCGTCATTGCAGGTGGTGTCGTGTTCAATTGCGAAGGCACCGCTTGCACCGGCCCGCGCAGCCGGGATCGCGAACTGCGCGTGTGCCGCGAATTGCGCCGCGAAGTTGGTACGATCGCAAGCTTCACTGTCGCGGGCGAAGCCTTGCCGGAAAGCCAGTTGGCACGCTGCAACGGCTGACGCACCTCTCCCCAATCCCGCCACCCACCTCTCCATCCGGGTGGCACCCTACTGCTCCGGTCCGCTCAAGCGTGCCGGAGCATTTTTATAGGGAGTCAGAGCAGGCCGCGCACGGTGAGGTCTGCTTCCAGCCGCGCGGCATGGGTGAAGACATGCCCCTGCCACCCGCGCTGCGTGGCGGCGGCGATATTCTCAGCCTTGTCGTCAACGAAGAACAATCGCTCCGGCGGCCGGGCAAACCGCTCTTCGGCCAATGCGTAGATCGCCGGCTCCGGCTTGGCGATCTTCTCAGTGCCCGACACAACGATGTCCGTAAACAGGTCGAAAATCGGCTGCGTCGGGCGAAATTCTGCCCAGAATTCGTCTCCGAAATTGGTCAGGCCGAAAATGGTGACACCGCGCTCGTGCAGCTTTCGGGCGAGTTCCTGCGTACCGGGGACAGGGCCCGGAATCGTTTCATTAAAGCGCGTGGCATAGGCGCGGATATGCTCGGCATATCGCGGGAACTGCGCGATGCGTTCGGGCACCATCTCGGCGAGCGGACGGCCTTCATCGTGCTGGTGGTGCCAATCTTCGGTCACGACATTGCTGACGAACCATTCCAGCTCTTCCGGATCCTCGATCAGCTTGGCGAACAGGCAACGCAGGTCCCACTGGATCAGCACGCGCCCGACATCGAAGACAACTGCGTCCATCACGCGCCCTTCAGACATGCAAAAAGCCCCCGTGGTAGCGGGGGCTTTGCAAGAGACCAGTGCCGCGAATCAAACGCGGCACGGCGCCGATCAGCCCTGGCGGGCCTTGAAACGACGGTTGGTCTTGTTGATCACATAGGTGCGGCCACGGCGACGAATCACGCGGCAATCGCGATGGCGGTTCTTCAGCGACTTGAGGCTGTTGCGGATCTTCATGGTCTTTTCCCGAAAAATAAGCGGCACCGGAGATGGTCTCCGATGCCGGAATTTCAAGGGGCGCGGATAGTCGGCGCTCCCGGCGAAGTCAACCGTTTGTACGGATTTCGGCCAGCTTGCGTTCCCAAGCGAGCGCATGGTTCACGATGGCATCGAGATCGGCGTGCTGCGGCTCCCACGGAAGCGTGGCCTTGATCCGGCTCGGGTCCGAAATCAGCGAATCGGGATCGCCGGCGCGGCGGGGTGCCATTTCGCGCTTGACCTCCATGTTCGTAACCCGGTCGACTGCATCGAGCACTTCGAGCACCGAGAAACCGCGGCCATAGCCGCAATTCATCGTCATCGAAGTGCCTGGCTGCGCGACCAGCGCCTCCAGTGCCAGCACGTGCGCCGCGGCAAGATCGCTGACATGGATATAGTCGCGCACACCGGTACCGTCTGGAGTTTCGTAATCGGTGCCGAACACGCTCACCGAATCGCGCTTGCCCAGCGCGGCTTCCACCGCGACCTTGATCAGATGGGTCGCGCCGGCGGTCGATTGCCCGCTGCGCGCCTGCGGATCGGCACCCGCGACATTGAAATAGCGCAGCGCGCAGTAGTTGAGGTCATGCGCGGCAGCCGTGTCGGCCAGCATCTGCTCGGTCATCAGCTTCGACCAGCCGTAGGGATTGATGGGCGCCTTGGGCGTATCTTCACGCACCGGCGACTCTTCGGGAATGCCATAGGTCGCAGCGGTGGAACTGAAGATGAAATGCGGCACGCCCGCCTTCACCGCCGCGTCAATAAGGGCACGGCTCTTCACAGTGTTGTTGTGGTAATATTTGAGCGGGTCCTCGACGCTTTCCGGCACCACAATGGAGCCTGCGAAATGCATGATCGCTTTCGTGCCTTGCTCCGCAAAGATGCGCGCGAGCAGGTCCGCGTCCTCGATATCGCCTTCATACAGCGGAACGCCATCGGGCACCGCGAATTTGAAGCCGGTCGACAGATTGTCGATCACCGCGACCTTCCAGCCGCGATCGAGCAGGGCGAGGACGGCATGGCTTCCGATATACCCGGCACCGCCGGTTACGAGGACAGGTGTGTGTTCGCTCATAGGTCGCAGCGCCTAGCACGAATGCCTTTTCGGGCAATGCGCGAATTGGCGGATGGGGGATGATTTGCGCGGGAGTAGGCACACGAAGGCATCTGGTGCATTATATCAGTATGAAACATCTCGCCTTCACACTTCTTGCCGCCTGCACCCTTGTGACGGGCTGCGCCACACCGTCCTATGTCTCTCCGGTCGAAGTCACCCGCTACGTGGGAGAAACGCCCAGCTTCCTCGGCCAGGGGACAATCGCCATCACGGCTTCGCCAACGGTAGATGCCGAATCGCTGGAATTCGGGATTTACCGCGATGCCGTTCGGCAGGAACTTGAATCGCTCGGCTACCGTATCGTCGCGGTCAATGGCGGACAGGTCGCCATGATCGACCTTGAAGCCTTCGTCGCCGAAGATGAGCGCCGTCGCAGCGGGGTCGGCGTGGGAGCAGGAGGCTCGACCGGCTCATACGGATCGGGCGTGGGCGTTGGAGTCGGGATCGACCTTGGCAGCCTTTTGTCAGGCGCACCGGCGGAACGGATCGAGCGACAGTTGTTCGTGGCCATCAAGTCACCCGAGGGCGATACCAATTTGTGGGAAGGCCGCGCCAGCATGGTCGCGACCAGCAACAGTGACTATGCCAGCGAAGCGGCTGCCGCTACACGGATGGTCGATGCCCTGTTCGCAGACTTTCCCGGGATCTCCGGTGAAACTATCGAGGTAGAATGACCCAGACCAACATTGTGATCGATGCCGCCTTCGACAGCGGCAATGTGGAAGTCGTGTCGATTGACGGGGCGAGCGCACAGCTTCGCATCCCGCAAGACCGCAACAGCGAATTTGCGCAGTGGTTCCACTTCCGCGTGTCCGGCGCCGCCGGGCGCGAACTGGTGCTGACTTTCGAGAACCTGAAAGACAGCGCTTATCCCCAGGGCTGGCCAGGATACCGCGCCTGTGTTTCGGAAGATCGCGATTTCTGGGGCCGCGCCGACAGCAGCTATGATGACAGCATCGGCAATGGAACGCTGACAGTGCGTTACACGCCGGCTTCCGACATTGCCTATTTCGCCTATTTCGCGCCCTATTCGATGGAGCGGCACCACGATCTTGTGGCCGAAGCGTCGAGCGCCGAAGGCGTGGAATATCGCCGCCTTGGCGAAACGCTCGATGGTCGCCCGCTCGATTGCCTCGAGATGGGTGACGGCGATATGCAGGTGTGGCTCTACGCCCGCCAGCATCCGGGCGAAAGCATGGCCGAATGGTGGATGGAAGGCGCGCTGGAAGTGCTCACCGATCCCACCGATGTCGTGGGCCGCGCCCTGCGCCAGAAGTGCCGCCTGCATGTCGTGCCCAATTGCAATCCCGACGGATCATTCCGGGGCCATTTGAGGTGCAACGCCGATGGCGTGAACCTCAATCGTGAGTGGGCCGATCCCAGCGCAGAGAAATCACCCGAAGTGCTCGCGATCCGCAACGCGATGGACGAAAGCGGGGTCGACTTCGCGATGGACGTCCATGGTGACGAGGCGATTGCCGCCAATTTCCTCGCGGGGTTCGAAGGCATACCGTCATGGACCGACGAACAGGGTGAGAAGATGTATCGCTACCAGCGCATCCTCGATCGCCGTTGCCCCGATTTCCAGACCGAAAAGGGTTATCCAAAATCGGCAGCCGGCAAGGCCAACCTCGCGATCAGCACAAACCAGGTGGCAGAACGCTTTGGCGCGACCGCAATGACGCTGGAAATGCCCTTCAAGGACAATGACGACTGGCCCGATGAAGCGCAGGGCTGGAGCCCGGAACGCTGCAAACTGCTGGCGCGCGATTGCCTTGGCGCGCTGGTCGAATGGCTGGAAAGAGACGCGGGCTAGCGCACTTTCCAGACAGTTCTAGGGCTGCACCACCACCCAGCGCATCTGCTGCCCGTTGGCAGAATTCTTGAGGCGTGTGTTCGTCGTCCACAGCGTCCATGGCCGGCCGCCGTAGTCGGGTTGCAGCCAGTCTTTTTCCAGCCAGAGGTTGCGCTCGATGCGCGAGGCGATGCCATAGGTGCGTTCAAACTCCTCGCTCACCTTCAGCACCACCGGCTGCCCGGCATGGCCTTCAACCTGGTTGATGAAGGTGGTCAGCTCGCTTTCCAGCGCGGCTTCCACCACCGGATCGCCGCAGGCGCTGGCGGGCTTGTCAAGCGCGATGGCAGGCGGGAGGAGTTGCGGATCGCGTGGCACGATGGTGACGAAATTGGCTGCCTGCCGCTCTGCCGGGATGCACGGATCATAGGTGTGCACCGCGCCGTGCATGATGCCCGTTTCGGTCAGTGCTGCGAGATTGCGGCCGAACAGTTCATCGCGCCCCTCGGCGCCGCTGCTCGCCTCGAGATAGACGAAGTCGGCACGTGCAGTGCGCAAGGCAGAGATATCGACCGGGCCATCGCTTGCCCCCATGACCACGCCCTGCACCGGGAATTCCGCGCGCGGCGGAGTCCAGTTCTGCGTGCGGAACCAGAGGAACCCGCCGGTAGCGATCAGCGCGATCAGCAGCAGCGCCTCGATCCAGAAGCGCCATATGGATTTCTTCTTCTTGCCCATCGGGCGCGACCCTTGATTGGTGAATGTTGAGGCTGTCGGTGCGATGTAAGCCCTTGAAGTCAGGGCCTAGCTCAAGCCTTGATATGCAGCACGCAAATTAATGTAAACAAGCGACGCGCGGTTTCGAAATCGGTTTCGACCTTGCCATCAAGCGCCTCGCTCAATTGCCGCGTTCCGCGATCGTGAATGCCACGGCGGGCCATGTCGATGGTTTCGATCTCCTGCGCACTCGCGCGGCGCAAGGCCTTGTAATAGCTGTCGCATATCGCGAAATACTCGCGCACTACGCGGCGCAGGCGGCCAAGGCCCAGCCCGATCGTGCCCGCATCCGCCCCGGCACGATCCTTCAGACCGAGCGCCAGCATCCCCTCGACAATGCCGAGATGGACGTGCCACGGCCCGTCGTGGCCGTTCTCAAGAGCGCGCATCGGACGGAAGAGGTTGTCCTCTACCAGGTCGCGCAAGGCCACTTCGCGCTCTTTCTCGATTTCTTCATTGCGCGCGATGACGGTCGCTTCATCCAGCGTGATCGCTTCGATGCGGTTATCTGTGTCCTGTGCCATCGCCCGGCTTCTTTGGCCCAGTGCAGGGGCATATTGCAATTGCGAAAAGGATAGTGCGACGATTAGTCCCCGCTTTCCACAGGCGGTGATGGAAAAATGTCGCAAGACGCATCTTGCCCGCGCCGCAATCGCTGCGCATTAAGGCCGCATATGTCAGATGAAGACCTCCTAATCCGCAGTGATTCTGTGGGCGACAAAGAAGCGCCCAAGGCCCGCGCCCTCCCCACCAATCTGGAAGCGGAGGCGGCCTTCATCGGTGCCGTGCTGATCGACAACAGGGTGCTGGAGGAACTGCCGATCGAGCTGGCTCCCAAGCATTTCTACGCCCCGGTTCACCAGCGCATTTTCGATCGCGTGCTGATCGGCATCGAAAAGCAGATGATCGTCACGCCGGTCACGCTCAAACCCTATTTCGAAAACGATGAAGGGCTGAAGGAACTGGGCGGAAGCGCCTATCTCGCGCAGCTTACCGCCGATGGTCAGGGCCTGCTGGCGCCGCGCGAACTGGCGCAGCAGATCTATGATCTTGCGCTGTTGCGCGAACTGGTCGGCGTGGGCCGCGACCTCGTTGAAAACGCGCTCGACACCTCGCAGGATGTCGAGCCGATGCGCCAGATCGAAGGAGCGGAAGCGCGCCTGTTCGAAGTGGCCGAAGGCGCGGTGAGCGAGAACACCGGCACCAGTTTCCGCAGCGCATCGCACGAAGCGATCCGCATGGTCGAAGCGGCGATGAATTCGGGCGGCGGCCTGTCGGGCAAGACCACCGGGCTCGAACTGATCGACAACAAGACCGCCGGCCTGCACAATTCCGACCTCATCATCCTTGCCGGGCGTCCGGGAATGGGCAAGTCCTCGCTCGCGATGAACATCGCCTTCAACTGCGCCGAAGAACATTTGCGCCACCAGCGCGATGGCGGTCCGCACAATTACGGCGCGCCCGCGGCATTCTTCAGCCTTGAAATGAGCGCCGACCAGCTGGCCACGCGTATTCTTGCCGAACAGGCGGAAGTCTCGTCCGAAGCTTTGCGGTCGGGCAAGCTCAACCGCGATGAATTCCAGAAACTGTCCTACGCGGCGCAGCGCCTGTCCGAATTGCCGCTCTATATCGACGACACCCCTGCGCTCACCATCTCCGGCCTGCGCACGCGGGCGCGGCGGCTCAAGCGGCGGCACGACATCGGGCTGATCGTGGTCGATTACCTCCAGCTGCTGCAAGGCTCGGGCCGGGCGAGCGACAACCGCGTGAACGAGATTTCCGAAATCTCGCGCGGGCTCAAGACGCTCGCCAAGGAACTGCAGGTTCCGGTCATCGCGCTCTCGCAGCTCAGCCGTGCGGTGGAATCACGCGAGGACAAACGCCCGATGCTGTCGGACCTGCGCGAATCAGGCTCGATCGAGCAGGATGCGGACATGGTGTGGTTCATCTTCCGCGCCGAATATTACCACGAGGCGCTGCGCCCCGACATGCCGAGCGAGACCAGCTCCGAAGCCGATCAGGATAAGTACCGCGTGTGGGAAGACCGATTCCTCGAACTCAAGAACCGCGCCACGCTGATCGTTGCGAAACAGCGTCACGGTTCGACGGGCAATGTGCCGCTGCATTTCCAGAGCGAGTTCACCAAGTTCACCTCGCCCAATATGAAGGACTATTCGGACTACGGATTCGAATAGGACGAAACTTTTGCCCTTCCGCTGAATTGGACTCTTTGCCTGCTGGCAAACCGAGTAAGGAACGGCGATGCGTACCGCGCGACAATATCCGGATAATTGCCGGTGACGGGACCTTCATCCCCAACCGACCAGCCGACCGTCTGGCTTTGCTACAACAGCGCCAGCGGCAGCCATGTGGACGGGCTGGAGGAGCAGATCGCCGAGCGGCTTGCTGCTGCCGATCTGAATATCGCGCGCAGTTTCGATGCCCAGTCGGACGAACTGCCCGATGCCGGAATGGCGAGCGGCGCCAAGGTGGACGTAATCATCGTTCACGGCGGCGATGGCACGCTCAATGGGCTCGTAAGCAGACTGATCGGGTGGGATGGCACCATACTGCCGCTGCCGGGCGGGACTGCCAATCTGCTGTGTCACGAGTTGTTCGAGGAATGTGAGTGGGACGCGATCCTCGATCACTACGCCGCTGGCAAACTGACGCCCCGAAACCTCAAGGTGCTACGATGCAGCGAGCATATCGCGCTGGCCGAAATGCTTGTCGGGCCTGCCGCGCTGTGGGCCGATGCGCGGGAGGAAATCCGCAACAAGGAAGCTTCTGCAGTAATCGCCACCGCCACCGATGCCGCCGTGCAAAGCGCGGAGGGGCCGTTCGTGCAGATCATCGAGCCGGAGATCGGGCGCGAGGAAGGATATCCCGGCGTCCGTTTCATCCTCGACTACGGCGCGATGAAGATCGAGGGCTATTGGCAGGACGGTTTCCTCGATTTCATCAAGCAGGGCCTCGCGATACTGACGCATGATTTCCGGCAGGGGCCGCATGACGATTTAGGCACGGCAAAATGGGTTGTGTGCCGCGCGCGTGACGATGCGGAGATCGAATTGATGGTCGACGGAGAGCGTGCCACGATCTCGTCAACGGCCGAGATTTCCTATGAAACGCTGGGCATCAAGGTGCTCGCCTCTAAAGCCCGAGATTGAGCCGCCGCGTCACCGTATAATCGAGCACGCCGACAAGGAACCAGCTCGCCCACCATTTGGTGCGGGTCCACAAGGTGGCACGTCTGGCGTGATCTTCCGGCGTTATCTCGTCGCACGCATCGACGTGGTCGTGAATGAACTGGCGCATCGTTTCGGCCAGCGCAGCATCCTCGATGCGCAGCACGATCTCGAGGTTGAGATATAGCGAGCGCATGTCGAAATTGGCGCTCCCCATATACACCGCATCATCGAGCACGATCAGCTTCGTGTGCAGCTTGCAGGCCTGGAATTCGTAGATTTTCGCGCCGGCCTCGAGCAGGTTCTTGTAGAGTGCGCGGCTGGCTCCGATGGTCGCCGCATTGTCGCTCTTGCCGGCCATAACCAGGTGCGTCTTGCCCTTGCGCGCAATCCTGCGGATGGCACGGCGCAGCTTCGTATTGGGCGAGAAATACGCCATCATCATGTCGAGACGCTCGCCATCCTCCAGATCGCCGCGGATACAACGCGCCCAGCTGGAGAGGCCCTTGGTCGGCCCGCCGATCAGCAATTGCACGGGCCCGTCACCATCATCCCATTCGCGCACCCGGCGGCGGATATCGCGGAACTGGGCGCGATCATCCTGCGTCCACTCCCGCAGCTGCTCAAACCAGCGCGCGACCTGTTCGACGACCTCTCCTTCGAGCCGGAAGCCGAGATCGTTCCAGCCATTGGCCTGTGGCGGAGCGAAGTAGTCATCCTCGACATTGAAGCCGCCGAGCATGGCGACCGTGTCGTCTGCCACCACGATCTTCTGGTGGTTTCGGATGAGCGCACGGCGCGACCATTTTGCCATGAACAGGCAGAACGAACCGCCTGCTTCGCTAAGCTCGGCGAAAAACTTGTCGTCCACGCTCGCGCCGAAACCATCGACGATCAGCGTCACATCGACACCGCGCCTGGCCGCAGCCACCAGCGCATCGCGCACAGCCACGCCTACGCCGTCGGCGGCAAAGATATAGAAGGCGATTTTCAGGCTTTTCTGCGCCCCGGCGATAATATCGAGCAAGGCCGCACGGCGATCTATTCCGGCGGGGTAGAATGTAAAGGACAGCCCCTGAGCTTGCGCGCTGAACGGCTCCGGATCGGCATAGGCAGGAAGCGCAGCGGCATCGCGGGCAGATTGGGTCAATTCCATCGCCACCCTGTTAGCATGCTTGGCGCGGCGGAAAACCTTGACGGGACGCCCTGTACCGACTAATTGAGCGCCTTTCCGAAAACACCAGCCTATCGGAGTGCCCATGGCGCGCGTTACCGTCGAAGATTGCGTCGACAAAGTTCCCAACCGTTTCGATCTCGTCCTGCTTGCTGCCCAGCGCGCGCGGGAAATTTCCGGCGGTGCCGAAATCACTCTCGACCGTGACCGGGACAAGAACCCCGTTGTTGCGCTGCGCGAGATCGCCGAACAGACCGTGAAGCCCAAGCATCTGCAGGAATCGCTGGTCCAGTCGTTGCAGACAATCCTTCCCGATGAGGAAGACGAGGCCGATGATATCGGTTCGCTGAGCCAGTCGGCAGAGGCCATGCGCCTGTCCGCCGCCGCGCCGACCCGCTCGACTTCGATCGGAGCCGATTACGACGGTTAAGGCCTTGTGCCATCCGTCAAGCCAAGGGGCCGCGCCGAAAGGTTGCGGCCCTTTGCTTTTTCAAGCGCTGGTTCCAGCGCCTATTTGCGGGTGAAGGGCTGTATAAGCGCGAAGCCCAGCTTGGCTGGCCGATCGTCCTGCCACTCTTGCAGCCCGATGGTCATATCCTCCTGTCTGTCCCTGGCTGAAGCGCGGTAAGTGCCGAACAATCGGTCCCACAAGGTGAGTGCGGTTCCGTAATTGCTGTTCGTCTCCTCCATACGTGCCGAATGGTGGATGCGGTGCATGGTGGGCGTTACGAGCATTTTTCGCACGATCCTGTCCAGTTTGGCAGGCAGGCTGAAATTGGCATGGGTGAACAGGGTCGCCACGGCAAAACCCGCTTCGAAAACGAAGACCGCCAGCACGGGCGCGCCGAGCGTGATGACTACCGCGCATTTATACGCCATCGACAGAACAATCTCCGCCGGATGGAAGCGCGCCGCCGTGGTCACGTCGAAATCTCGGTCGCTGTGATGCACGCGGTGCAGTCGCCACAGCAGCGGGACACGATGCGTCGCCCAGTGTTGCACATAAAGCGCCAGGTCCAGCGCCAGCAAGGTTACCGCAAAGGCCAGCCAAGCGGGTAGCTCGACCAGGTTGAGGAGGCCCCAGCCCCGCTCTGCCGCCAGTACGGCCGCGCCCACCATCGCCAGCGGGATCAGCAGGCGGACCGCTGCAGTATCGATTGCGAACAAGGCCAGGTTGGTGAACCAGCGGCGCCCCCTTGGCAGTACCGCGCGCCGGAACGGGATGGCGATTTCGACCAGGATCAGCAGCACGAAGGCAGCGGCCGTAATGGCAAGGCCGATCACCGGCAGTTGGTCTGTTGCGACATCCATGGCCCCCATGTGGCTGCGGACAGACCGGCGCACAAGTGGGCTGCACTGCCCGATTGCCAGCGCGCCTTGCCTGCCTATACTGCCCCCTCATGAAAGGGGGGCACGCATGAGCGATCTGCTGGAAGGCATCGGCACGGCGAGCGAGGGGGGCCTGCTGTCGCGCGCACTCGAACCCGATTCGGGGGCGAAGGCGCCGCATCCCGATCAACCCGAAGCCTGCCTCAACTGCGGCACCGCGCTGACCGGCGCTTATTGCCATGCTTGCGGGCAGAGCGGGCACGTACACCGCACCATCGGGGCGTTCATGCACGACCTGCTGCACGGCGCGTTGCATTTCGAAGGCAAGTTGTGGCGCACGTTGCCCATGCTGATCTTCCGCCCCGGCAAACTTACCCGGCGCTATATCGAAGGGGAGCGCGCGCGCTTTGTGTCGCCGATGGCGCTGTTCCTATTCGGCGTGTTCCTCATGTTCGCGGTGTTTCAGATGGTCGGACTGACCGCGCCGACCGATCTTTCTGCACCCGAAATATCTCCGCAGTCGGTGACCGACGCCCGCGAGGGACTCGAGCAGGAACGCGAAGAGGCGCGGGTCGAGCTTGAGGCACTGCCAGCCGATTCGAGCGAGCGGGCCGAGCTTGAAGCGCAGATAACCACGATCGATGAGAGTCTTGGAGCGCTCGATACGGTGTCGGAGTTGAACCCAGATGGCTTCATGCGGGACGGGGAATGGAACATCACCGGAGTCAGTGCAATCGACGATGGGGTGATAGCCAAATGGCGCGAAAATCCGGGTCTTATGCTTTATAAATTGCAAGCTAACGCCTACAAATTCAGCTGGCTGCTGATCCCGATCTCGATCCCCTTCGTGTGGCTGATGTTCTTCTGGAAACGGCGCTTCAAGGCCTACGACCACGCGATTTTCGTCACGTACTCACTCAGTTTCATGACTTTGCTGTTCATCACGGGATCGCTGCTGATCGCCGGCGGAGTGGACTCGGATATCGTGGTCGTGGCCGCCATGATCATCACACCGATCCATATGTACAAGCACCTGCGCTACACGTACGAAATCAGACGCTTCAGCGCGCTGTGCCGCCTATTGCTTCTCAGCGTTTTCATCTGGATCGTAATCTTGCTCTTCCTGCAGGTACTGCTGGTGCTGGGAGCATTCTGATTACGCCACTTGCCCCTGTCCGGCGCTAGTCGGTTCCATCCAGCTCATTATCCGAGGGGTCGGTGTCGTTGGCTTCATTCTCGGCCAGCTCGTCGCGCAGTTCTGCGGCGCCTTCGCTGACTTCATCGGCAGCGACGATTGCCCCTTCGCGCAGTTCTTCACCTATGACTTCGGCGTTGGCGGCGGTGTCGGCAGCAGCGCCCTCCGCTGTCGCTTGAGCACGCTCCTGCGTTTCTTCGGAACAGCCTGACACGAACATGGCGGGCAAGATCAAAGCAGCGGCAAAGACGGATGTCCTGGTCATAAAATCCTCCTGTGACGTCCCTCAAACGCGCGAGATACAATCACGGTCCCGAGCTGCCCTCATCATTGTGCCACCAGATCCACCAGCGCAGAAACGTGAGGACCATGTGCCAGCCGACGAGGATCGCGGCCCAGGCCAGGAAGGTAAAGCCAAGCTGGGTGAGTACCTGGTC
This sequence comes from Erythrobacter alti, assembly GCF_037996805.1. Lineage (NCBI taxonomy): Bacteria > Pseudomonadati > Pseudomonadota > Alphaproteobacteria > Sphingomonadales > Erythrobacteraceae > Erythrobacter > Erythrobacter alti. The sequence goes on from NZ_JBBNAX010000002.1 coordinate 247,171, forward strand.
GCCGCGCTCGCGGTTGAACAGCCACACGATCGGGCCGATCACGACGAGTGCGCCGCCTAGCCAGAGAAGGAACCGCCCGCCCGCCTCCATCACGCGCATCGCCACGCTGGCGAGATCGCGCAAGGGACGCGGCGGCGGTTCGTGCGTCACGCGCCTTGCGGCGCTTCACCCTCGCCGCCGAAGCGCTTACCGGCCTTGGGGATGGCCGAACCATGCGTAGGCACGACCGGTATTGGACCAGACGGGGCATCCGGACGGTCGATCTTGCCGTCTTCAAGCAAGGTCTTGATCTCGTCACCCGTCAAAGTCTCGTATTCGAGCATGGCTTGTGCGAGCAGGTGCAACTGGTCTTCGTGCTCAGTCAGCAGGTCGGTCGCTCGCTTGTGAGCGCCTTCGACCAGATCCTTGATCTCCTGGTCGATCAGCTTGTTGGTTTCAGCACCCGCCATTGTACGCGTGGTCTGGCCCATGCCGAGATAGCCTTCCTGGCTCTGCTCGTACATCAGCGGGCCGAGCTTGTCGGACATGCCCCACTTGGTGACCATGTTCTTGGCCAGGTCGGTGGCATACTGGATGTCGGACGAGGCACCGCTCGATACCTTGTCGTGCCCGAAGATGATTTCCTCGGCGACGCGGCCACCCATGCTGACCGACAGGTTCGCATGCATCTTGTCACGGTGGTAGGAGTAATTGTCGCGTTCGGGCAGGCGCATCACCATGCCCAGCGCACGTCCGCGCGGAATGATGGTAGCCTTGTGGATCGGGTCCGATGCCTCTTCATGCACGGCGACGATGGCGTGCCCCGCCTCGTGATAGGCGGTCATCTTCTTCTCGTCCTCGGTCATGACCATGCTCTTGCGTTCAGAGCCCATCATCACCTTGTCCTTGGCGTCCTCGAACTCCTGCATTGCCACCAGGCGCTTGTTGCGGCGCGCGGCTAGCAAGGCTGCCTCGTTGACGAGATTGGCAAGGTCCGCACCGGAGAAGCCCGGCGTACCGCGCGCAATGGTGCGCGGGTTCACGTCGGGCGCCAGCGGCACCTTCTTCATGTGCACGGCAAGGATCTTCTCGCGGCCGTCGATATCGGGGATCGGCACTACGACCTGGCGATCGAAACGGCCCGGACGCAGAAGCGCAGGATCGAGCACGTCGGGGCGGTTGGTCGCCGCGATGATGATGATGCCTTCGTTGGCTTCGAAACCGTCCATCTCGACCAGCAACTGGTTCAATGTCTGCTCGCGCTCGTCATTGGAATTGCCGATACCGTTGCCGCGATGGCGACCCACCGCGTCGATTTCGTCAATGAAGACGATGCACGGCGCGTTCTTCTTGGCCTGTTCGAACATGTCGCGCACACGGCTTGCGCCCACGCCGACGAACATTTCGACAAAATCGGAGCCTGAAATGGTGAAGAACGGCACGCGCGCTTCACCCGCAATTGCGCGGGCGAGCAGCGTCTTACCGGTACCGGGCGAACCGACCAGCAGCGCGCCCTTGGGGATCTGTCCGCCCAGCTTGGAGAAGCGTTGCGGGTCCTTCAGGAATTCGACGATTTCCTGCAATTCCTCGCGCGCTTCGTCGATCCCGGCCACGTCCTCGAAAGTCACGCGGCCCTGCTTTTCGGTGAGCAATTTGGCCTTCGACTTGCCGAAACCCATCGCACCGCCAGCGCCGCCACCCTTCTGCACCTGTCGCAGCGCAAAGAAGGCGATGCCGAGGATAAGCAGGAACGGGAGCGTCTGGATCAGGATGTACAGCAGCACATTGCCTTCTTCGGCCTGCGCGCCGGTATATTCGACACCCGCTTCGTCCAACTGCTGTGTCAGGCGTGTGTCGCCGGGCACGGGCGTGGTCGAGAATGTCTCGTCATTGCGCAGGACCCCGGTGATCTGGTCTTGCGCAATCGTCACTTCAGCGACGCTGCCCTCGACGACCTTTTCCTTGAAATCCGAATAGCTGATGGCCGTGCCGGGTGCCTGGCGGTCGCCGCCAAACATGGAAACGGCCAGCAACAGGGCCAGGAAAATACCGCCCCAGACGAAGAGGCTCTTCATCCACGGGTTCGGCTGTTCTTCGGGTTCGCGATTCTCGCTCATGCGCAGGGCATCCTTTCGTGGACCCAATGTAGGCGCGCGCTAGTGAATGGCAAGATAACGACCCCTGGCCTTTTTGCGGGAAGGAAACGCGGTTTCCGAGCCGACCTCACGTCAAGCTTGCCAAGCAATATGACAAGGTTACTTGACTTTTGGCGAATCATTGTCTAGTTTCCTTTACATCACTTCAAGGGAGCTTGACATGCATCCGATTACCAAAGCGCTCGTCTGGGCAGGTGCCATCATCCTGTTTGCGCTGCTTGCCGCGTCCGGGCTTGTCGAAAATGAAACCGCCCGGACAATGCTCATCATCCTACCCGTCCTTGCGTGGACGACACTGGGCAATGCTCGCGGCTGCGCGCCATGCCCGATCATCCGAAACGGAGACAACTCATGACCAAACGAACCCGCGCCAAGCCTGAAATGCTGCGTTATCTCGTCCGAATTGCCCTCGCGATGGCGCTTTATCTCGGCTCGCTTTTCGCCGCCGAAGTCCTGATCGAGGACCGCGGATTGTCAGGGTGGCCAGCCTATATGCTGGCTGCCCTGCCCGGCCTCGCATTCGCTGCGGTATTCTGGATTTTCGTGCGCCTGATCGTGGAAGAGCGGGACGAATTTTTCCGCATGCTCTACGTACGCCAGGTGATGGTGGCGACCGGCCTGACCCTGACCGGCGCCGCCGTTTGGGGTTTTCTCGAAACCTACCTGCCCGTCCCGCATGTCGAGGCCTTCTGGTGGCCGACGATCTGGTGCTTCGGCCTGGGTGTGGGGGCGGTCTTCAACAAGATCACCATGGGTACTTTCGGGGAGTGTGCATGATGACGAGCGCGACACATAACAAGGCGAAGCCGGGGCTGTGGGCGGGCCTGTTCGCCTCCAACATGGCCGTGATCGCAGTGCTGTTTGTCACCGGAGCGATCGAGCCGCCGACCCCTTACATACTGATGGTGCTGAATGCGGTACTGCTGGTGCCCGTCATAAGGACAGGCAAGCGATTGCAGGCAGAGCGAGGCGCGATGACGAGAGCGGTTGCGCGCTACAACCGGCGATTCCTGTCCTTCGCCGCCATTTATTCTGTGGCGATGATGGGCTCGGCGCTCGCGGCAGACCGGATGGAGTGGACTCCGCCCGCCATGTGGCTACTCGCGGTGGTGCCCATGATTCCAGCATTCGGCATGATCTGGGCCATCATGCAATACCTGCGCGAAGAGACCGACGAATATTTGCGTCACCGCGCCGTAAACAGTGCAGTTGTCGGACTGGGCTTTGTGTTGGTGCTGGGAACCGGCTGGGGCTTCCTCGAAACCTTCGGACTCGTCCCGCACATATGGGCGTGGTGGGTCTTCCCCGCCTGGGCCATTGGTCTCGGCGTGGGCATGGCCTGGCCGGAGCGCAGTGCTGGAGACGCGGCGTGAAGAACCGGTTGCGCGTCTTGCGCGCAGAGCGCGAGTGGAGCCAGCAGGACCTTGCCGACCGCCTCGATGTCTCACGCCAAAGCGTGAATGCCATCGAGACGGGCAAATACGATCCCTCGCTCCCGCTCGCCTTCAAGATTGCCGACATCTTCGGCCTTGCGATCGAGGAGATCTTCCTTCGCGAAGTTGCCGAAGAGGCCGCCGAATAGCCGGCTAGAATAGAGTGTGGCGGGCGGGGATTTCTATTCTCGCCTGCTGCGCGATCATCTCCAGCCACTGCTGGACCTGCTCGCACTCCTGCTCGAAGGCAGGCGCGAAAACTGCCTCATCGCCGCCGAAATCGCCGCCGATCTTTGCGTGGCGACGAAATATCGGCCCGTCCACCACGGTCTCGACTGCTCGCGGGTCGAATGACAGTCCCGCCAGCTCCAACACCGCTTCTACTGCATCGGCGCGGTTCAGGTCGAAGCGGTCGCCATCGAGCACGCGCAGCCGCTCGCTGTCCGACCCGGACAGCAGCATTGCAAAGAGCCGCTGCGAGAGGAACCACGCCAGACCCGCCGCTTGCAAATCGGTCATCGAGAATTGCTCGCGCCCGTCCATGCCAAGGTCCATTCCGGCATAGCCCATCATTTCAAGGTAAAGCTGCCGCCCCCAGCGCCTCCCCATCAGCGCGCGCTTGTCGACCGACCTGAGAAAGCTGCCCAGCGGATTGGTCATCAGCACCGCTGTCGCGTCGGGGCGCGCGGCGAGCAGCGCGGGAATCAGCATGTTGGCATGGTTGGTTGGTTTGACGAACACCGCTTCGCCGTCCCCCCAAGGCCGCGACAGCAGGTCGCACACGGGCTTGATCAGATTTTTCGCCGCTTCTCCCGCTCCGCCCAGTTGCGCGAGGATCCCCGGCTCGGCCATACCCACCGAAACACCTTCGATATTCAATGCGCGCACCAGCAGGGTGGAGCGGCAAAAGGCGGTGTGGAAGATGAAATGCAATGCGCCGGTTTCGGGCTGCATGGCGCGCACTTCATCGAGCGTCAGCCATGCGCTTTCCTCCGCCTCTTCCGGCTTGATATCTGCAAGGAAGCCGGGCGATGTCAGCACGTCGCGCCCGATACGCACGAATTGCATCCGCCCGCCCGCCAGATCGAGCGCATGCGGTAGCCAGTGCGGGTCCGCGGCGATGGTCGTCCTGTCGCTCATAGGTGCGGTCTAGCCCTGCAATCGGGACGAATGAAGCCCGCTGCACTGGAAAAGCGGCGCGCGTTGTGCAAATCGCAATAATCACACGCTAATTGTCAGGCGTCATGGACGCCGAACACTCTTTCACAAGGTCGCCAATGCTGTTGCCAACGCGCACGGTCGAAAAGGTTTGGGGCAGGGATTCGCTCCCCGCACCCTTCATTGCGCCCGAAGGTGTGCGCGTGGGCGAAATCTGGTTCGAACCGCAGCCCGAATTGCCCGAATTGCTGGTCAAATACCTCTTCACCAGCGAGAAACTTTCAGTCCAGTGCCACCCCGATGCCGAGCAGGCCAAAGCCGCAGGCCTTGGCCGCACCGGCAAAGAAGAGTGCTGGCTGGTCGTCGCCGCCGAGGAGGGCGCGACGCTGGGTGTCGGCTTTAACGAGGAGATCGACACCGAAACGATGCGCGCCGCCGCGCTCGATGGCTCGATCGAACACCTGCTCACCTGGCATAGGGTGCAAGCGGGCGACTATTTCTATATTCCCGCAGGCACGGTTCACGCGATCGGTCCGGGATGCTCGATCATCGAGGTCCAGCAGAACAGCGACATCACTTTCCGCCTGTATGACTATGGCCGCCCGCGCGAGTTGCATCTCGACCAGGGCATATCGGTAGCGCGCGGCACGCCTCATCCTGACACATTGCGCGGCAGCATTCCGACCAGCGGCCATGCAACGCTGGTCGACGGCCCGCAATTCCGCCTCGATCTGGTGGACGGCGTGGCCGATGACGGCCTGCTCTATTCCTATGCAAGCAAGCTGCTGGTGGTGCCACTATCGGGCGAAGTGCTCGTCGCAGGCGAAGTCGTTGCTCCCGGCCAATGCGCGCAGGCTCCCGACCTCGCCAGCGTCACCTTCGCCCCCGAAGGCAAATGCCTTGTGACCGCGCCGACCGTTTAGCCCGGTTTACACCACACCGAACGCAAGCATCGCATCTGCGACTTTCTTGAAGCCCGCGATATTTGCGCCCTTCACATAGTCGACATAGTCGCCGTCATCCTGCTTGCCGTAGGCCACGCATTTCTCGTGAATGCCCTCCATCAGGTCGGTGAGCATGTCGCCCAGACGCTCCTGGTTCCAGCTGATCCGCTCCGAATTCTGGCTCATTTCGAGGCCCGACACCGCAACGCCGCCCGCATTGGCTGCCTTGCCGGGGCCGTACATGATTGCGGCATCGTGAAAGACCTTCACCCCGTCGAGCGTGGTCGGCATATTCGCGCCTTCTGATACCGCGATTACGCCATTTTCGACCAGCGCCTTCGCCTCGACCTCGTTCAACTCGTTCTGCGTCGCACATGGCAGGGCGAGCTCGGCAGGCACGTTCCACGGCCGCGCGCCTTCGTGGAAGGTCGCGTTGGTGAAATGGTCAGTATATTGAGAAATCCGACCGCGATTATGGGTCTTGTGATGCTTGACCCAGTCGATCTTCTCCTGGTCGATACCGTCGGGATCGTGGATGAAGCCGCCGCTGTCGGACAGTGTCAGCACCTTGCCGCCAAGCTGGACGATTTTCTCCGCCGCATGGGTAGCGACATTGCCCGATCCCGAAATGACGGCAGTCTTGCCCTCGACATCCTGTCCGGCGTGCTTGAGCATGTTGCGCAGGAAATAGACCGCTCCGTAGCCGGTCGCCTCGGGCCGCATCTGCGATCCGCCATATTCGGTCGCCTTGCCTGTCAGCACCCCTTCCCAGCGTCCGGTGATGCGCTTGTACTGGCCGAACATGTAACCGATTTCACGCGCGCCCACGCCGATATCGCCGGCAGGCACATCGGTGTTGGGGCCGATATGGCGGTACAGTTCGGTCATGAAGCTCTGGCAGAAGCGCATGACTTCAGCATCGCTCTTGCCCTTGGGGTTGAAATTCGCGCCACCCTTGCCGCCGCCCATCGGCAGGCCGGTGAGCGAATTCTTGAAGGTCTGTTCGAATGCGAGAAACTTGAGCACGCTTTCGTTTACGCTTGAATGAAAGCGGATGCCGCCCTTGTAGGGACCGATGGCATTGTTGTTCTGCACCCGCCAGCCACGCTGCACGCGGATGCAGTGATTGTCATCCTCCCAGCACACGCGGAAGCTGACGATCCGGTCAGGCTCGGCAATACGGCGCAGGATCTGCGCCTCGTGATACTCTTCCTTGTCCTCGATGAATTCGAAGATGTCCTGAGCCACTTCCTGCACGGCCTGGATGAATTCGGTCTGTCCCGGATTGCGTTTGCGAACGCCCTCCATGAATGTGTCCAGATCGACGTGTCGGTCATAAACTGAAGCCATATCGCGGTCCTCCCCCTGTGCCCGCGCGATAAGCGGGACTGGCCTGCTTATGCCTCGTTTTGGCAGCGAAGACCAATGTCTTCACACTTGCAAAAGCACTGGCGCACGCCACAAGGGCAATGGGAAGGGGGAAATCTTGACCGGGCAAACACCATTGCACTTGTTGGAACGCGGCTGGCGCAGCGTGCGCGAAGCCGGACCAAAGCGGCTGGCGCTAACCGGGCTGCTGTTACTGCTTGCGCTGGTGCTGGCGCGGTTCAGTTGGCAGATCTGGTTCACCGACACGGCCGAACGCGCCCTGTACGATGCGCGCGAGTTCTACCTGTCGGAACAGGTCGAACCGGACCAGCGCGTAGTCATTATCGCGTTCGACGACCAGGCCTTGATCCAGCTCGAAAAGCGATCGCCCCTCCCGCGCGATACACTGGCGGCCGCATTGCGCAATATCGACACGCTGGGCGCAAAGGCGATCGGCATCGATATCCTGTTCGATCAGCCGCAGCAGGAAGATCCAGAACTCCTCGAGACACTGCAAGCCATGCAGACACCCGTCGCGGTGGGCTATGCCGACGTGATCACCAATGAACTCGACATCGAGTACGAGCAGCAAGCCTATCTCGACGAATTTATGGCTGCGCTGGAAGGAAGCAATGCCCGGCCCGCCAGCATTCGTCTCGCTGAATTTGAAGGCGTCACGCGGGTCTGGCCCGAGATAATCGCAGGCACACCGCCGCTGATGAGCCGCGTGATGCTGCAAAGCGCGGGCAATCCAGCAGTCGATCGCTTCGAAGGGTATCAGGGCGCAATCCGTTTCCGCCGGCCGATGTATGCCGACGAGCCGGTATTCCCCACGCTTTCGATCATCGCCTTCAGTATCGACGAGATATTCGCCATTCCCGAAGCGCGCGAGGATTTCGAGACGGCGGTTCGCGATTCCTACGTGCTGATCGGCGGCGACATCATCGATTACGACCGGACACTCACGCCGCTCTCCGGCTATGTCGATGACGCTGTTGAACAGGGCGCGCGCGACGTACGGCCACCAGGAATCCAGATCCACGCGGCCACCATTGCGCAGATGCTCGATGGCGAACGGCGAATACAACCGTCGAACTGGTATCTCTGGGGATTGTCCTTGCTGGTCATCATCGCGGCCACGCTGACCGCGCTGATGGAGCTGCGAAGCTGGAGATTCATTCCCCTACTTGTGATCCAGCTCTTGCTGTTCATCGGGCTGCCGTTCTTCCTGCACGAGCGCGGCTTCGATACGCATGGCTTCCCCGCCATCGGTCCTGCGCTCGGCTGGATCGTCGCCTTCACCGCCATTACCAACGCGGCGCGCGCGTCAGGCGCGGTGCAGCGACGTTTCGCGCAAGGGGCACTGGGCAAGTACCTGCCGCAAAGCATCGCCAGCGAGATCATCGAGAAGCCCGAATTGCTCAGCCTCGGCGGTGAAAAGCGCGAGATTTACGTGCTGTTTTCCGACCTCGAAGGCTTCACCAAGATGAGCCATGCGGTGGAACCGGAAATGGTGGCAAAACTGCTCAACCGCTATCTGGAATTGCTCAGCCAGGTGGTGCTCGACCATGGCGGCATTCTGGACAAGTTCGTGGGTGATGCAGTGGTTGCCTTCTGGGGCGCGCCGATTGCCCTTCCCGACGATGCCACGCGAGCGGCCAAGGCAGGATATGCAATCTGGCAGGCGGGAGAGAATTTCCGCGCCGAAGTTGCTGCAATGGACCCCGATCTTCCCAAGATCGGCAAGACCCGTGTGGGGCTGCACTTTGGCGAGGCCGTAGTGGGCAATTTTGGCGGCAAGAACCGCATCCAGTACACGGCGCTGGGCGACTCCATGAACACCGCCGCAAGGCTCGAGTCGGCCAACAAGGCGCTCAATACCTCGATTATGGCGAGCGCGGAATTTGCCACACGCTCTGGCCTCGACTGGTGGCGGCGCATGGGCCGCGTCGTGCTGTCAGGCCGCGCGCAGCCGGTCGACCTCTACGAGCCTGCGCCGGAATTCCTCAATGCCGACCGCCGCGAACTGGCCGAAGCCGTCGAGCAGCTTGACGCAGACCGCGACGCTGCAATCGAACGTATCGCCGCGCTGGCCGCAGTCTATCCCGACGATGCCGCGCTCGCCTCGCTGCTCATGCGCAGCCGCAATCTGGGTGCCGATGGTGCCTATGTCATGGCAGGGAAATAATTTCGCAGCCATCACGATCGCGTCGTAAATGTCCTATACCGCTGGCATTCGCCACAACATGCTGCAATCGTGCTATAGGGCATTCTTTATCGGGGGGAAAAGACCCATGAAAACGATCCGCAGAACATGGCTGGGCATCTTTGCCGCCTTTGCCACTCTGGTGCTGGCGCCGCAGGAAGCGATAGCAGGCACTGTCGTCGCGGTCAGCGGACCATCCGCTTCGCAATATCCCGTCGGAACACAGATCGGTGACACCCAGCGCGTGACACTGAGGGAAGGCGATACGCTGACCGTGCTGCATGATGGCCGTACGCGGACCTTGCGCGGCCCGGGCACTTTCGTACTAGCCCAGCGCACGACGCAGGGCCGCAACCGCGCGCTGGCCGCGCTCACCACGCGCCGCTCCGCCAGCCGGGCGCGTACCGGGGCCGTGCGCGGCGATGGCGAGGAAGTGACCAATCCCAACCTCTGGTATGTCGATGTCGCCAAATCGGGCACGATCTGCCTGGCCAATGGCGATCCGGTCCACCTCTGGCGCGCACGCACCGAGGACGCCGAAGTCTATTCCTTCGCACGCGAGAATGCCGCTGAGGAACCCGTGAGCCTGACATTCCCCGAAAGAGAGATGCTGGCGCTGTGGGAATCGGCCGTACAGCTGCGCGAAGGAGAGACTTACGCCATTTCCTCGAACAATTCGCGGGATGTGGCACAGGTCCGTTTCGTGTTCCTGCAAGATATTCCCGAGGATGCAGAGGACTTGGCGCTTGCGCTGATCGAAAACGGCTGCACAGTGCAACTGGAACAGATGTCGGCCGCGCTGGAAGGTAACTGAAGGAACCAGCCACGCCGGGTCGCCTCGGCGCACCGGCATCGAATTGGGTGAGCGTGGGTTCACGGCCGGGGGCCGCCACGTAATGGGAACAAGGGGAACAGGCGATATGGTCAGCCGCGCGCGAATTGCAGGGCTCGCGCTTGCCATGGCTACCGTGCTCGCACTCACATTCGGACTGACTGCGGGCGAACCGCTCAATGCGCAGGGCAGCTATTCCTACACCGGTGTCGCATCCTGCGCCGGCTCGACCTGCCACGGCCGCAGCGAGGGCAATGGCGCAATCGTGCGGCAGGACGAGATTGCTACATGGCAAAGCCCTTCGGCCGTCAGTGGCGCGCACAGCCGGACCTATGCTGTCCTCGGATCGCGCCGTTCGCGGCAGATCACTGCGTCGCTCGGCCTCGGTGATCCGCAATCGGCGCAGGCCTGCCTCGGCTGCCACGCAACCTATGCACCGCCATCGCAGCGCGGCCCGCGCTTCCGGCTGGATGACGGAGTAGGCTGTGAAAGCTGCCACGGCGCGGCGATTGGGTGGCTATCAAGCCATTACGAAGTGCGCGGCACACATCCGGCCAATGTCCGCAACGGGCTGGTCCCGCTTGAACAGCCGACGACGCGGGCGCGCGTTTGCCTCGATTGCCATTATGGTAGCGCCGATGCCGGGCAATTCGTCACTCATGCGATGATGGCAGCAGGCCACCCGCGTATCACTTTCGAGCTCGACCTGTTCAGCGCCTTCCAGCAGCATCACGATGTTGATGCCGATTACATCCAGCGCAAGGGACGCCCCGATGCGGTGCAATTGTGGGCCGTGGGTCAGGCCGAGGCGGTGGCCCGTGCAACCGACCTGTTCGCGCGGCCTTCGCACGGCATGGCGGGCGTGTTCCCGCAGCTGACATTCTATGACTGTCACTCGTGCCATCGCCCGATCACCGACGAGGACGAGCGGCGCCTGACCTTCGAGACCAATCCGGGGCGTCCGATCACATTTGGCCAGCCGCCATTCAACGATGAGAACATCATCATGCTGTCCGCCGTCGCCGAAACGCTGGCGCCGGGCCGCGCCGAAAGCTTCCGCCGCGCCAGCCGCCAGTTCCACGGGGCGATGGACGAAGGCCGCGCCGAGGCGCAGCAGGCAGCGATTGCCTTGCGCAGCGAAGCGCTCGAACTGTCCGGAGCGCTGGCCGCACGGTCCTTCGGATCGAACGGCGCCTTTACCGTGGTCGAGCGGATCGGAAATACCGCTACCTCCGCACGCTTCACCGATTATGCCGGTTCAGTGCAGGCAGTGATGGCGGTTGATACGCTGCTTAATGCGCTGGTGAGCGAAGGCCGCGTCACTGTCGGCGCAGCGGCGGGTATTCGCGCCGATATCAACCGCGCATACGAGGCTGTGCGCAGTCCTGAAGGCTATCGCCCTGCCGCTTTCCGCGCGGCGCTGGGCCAGGCAGTCGGCGCAATAGGACGGCTGCGGTAGTGCGGCTGCGCGGCGCAACAGCTTCGCTTGCCGCAATTGCGTTGGTGCTCGCAGGTTGCGGAGGCGGTGGCTCCGATGGAGGCCAGAACGGTGGCGGCAACGCAGTCGTGCCGACCCCTACACCCACTCCGCCACCTTCGGGCCAACTATATGCTCCGCCCGCGCAGGAAAATCTCACCGCCGCGGATGTCCAGTCCATCATCGCCCAGGCTGTGAACGAGGCACAGGCGCGCAACCTGCCATCGATGATCGCAGTGACCGACCGGGTCGGGAATGTGCTGGCAGTCTTCGCCATGAACGGCGCCAATCCCGAAGCCACGCTGTCGCGCCAGCAAATCGGCGGCATGGCTGCAAATGGCAGCGAGATCGGCCTGCAGGGCGTGGCCGTTCCGGCGCAAGCCGCAGCCATCGCCAAAGCGCTGACCGGAGCCTATCTGTCGAGCGGTGGCAATGCCTTCACCAGCCGCACGGCGAGCCAGATCGTGCAGGAGCACTTCCCGCCCGCGCCGACCACGGTGGGGCTGGAGAGCGGACCGCTCTTCGGCGTGCAATTCAGCCAATTGCCCTGTTCGGACCTTGTTGCTCGGGCAAGCGACGGGCTGATCGGTCCCAAGCGTTCGCCGCTGGGCCTTGCCGCCGATCCGGGCGGACTGCCGCTCTACAAGAACGGCGTCGTCGTCGGCGGCATCGGCGTGATGGGCGATGGAGATTACGGCTTCGACACGAACATACTCGACACCGATAACGACGATGAGGAGGCGATTGCACTGGCAGGTGCGCAAGGATTCATGGCCCCGACCGATATCCGCGCCAACCGCATCTTCGTAGATGGCACAGCCTTGCGCTTCTCCGATGTCACCGAGGCGCAAATTACCGCCGGAGCGGGCAACTTCGCCGCGATAAACGGCACCGCGGGCAATTTGCTGGCCGTCACCGGATACACCAACGGAACGCTGTTGGCTGGCACGGCCTACGGTACCGAAGCATCGGGCATCCGGGCCGCAACAGCCGCTGAGTTTTCCAACCGCGACGCTTTCGTGCTGACCGACGGCGCAGGTAATCCCCGCTTTCCCATCCGCGCCGGGACCGATGCGGCGAGCGTGTCCCAGCCACTGACAGCGGGCGAAGTGAGGGCGATCCTGGAAGAAGCCTTCACTGTGCTCAGCCGCGCGCGCGCGCAAATCCGGCGTCCGCTCGACAGCAGGATGCAGGCTTCGATCAGCCTCGTCGATACGCATGGCGAAGTGCTTGGCGTGGTGCGCTCGCCCGACGGGCCGATCTTTGGCGTCGATGTGAGCTTGCAGAAAGCGCGCACTGCGGCCTTCTTCTCCAATTCGGTCGCCGCCGCGCAATTGCAGGCCGTGCCCGCTCCGCCAAAGGGTCTTTCAGGCGCGCAATATGTGACACGGGTTCGCGCGTTTCTGGCAGATGCCAACGCCCTCACCGGAACATTCGCCTTTGCCGATCGCTCCGGCGGCAATCTCTCGCGACCCTATTTTCCCGATGGCGAGGTCGGACAACCGCCCGGCCCGCTCTCGGTTGCCTCCTCTTCGCAGTTCAGTCCTTTCGCAGTCGGGATGCAGACCGACCTCATCGTGCCCAATATCGGCGCGCATGTAGCTTTCATCGCGAGCAATGGCGGCAGCGCGGACACGCCGGTAGGTTGCACGCTGGTCCCTAATTCACCTTCGGGCAGCCCGCGCATTGCCAACGGCATCCAGATCTTTCCCGGTAGCGTCCCGATCTATCGCGGCGGTCAGTTGGTCGGCGGTATAGGCGTGTCGGGCGACGGTATCGATCAGGATGACATGGTCAGCTTCCTCGGTCTCCACAACGCAGGCGTGCGCCTAAGCGGCATCGGCAATGCCGCGCCTTCCATCCGTGCGGACCGGATCGTGGTGAATGTCAACGGACGCAATGTGCGGCTACGTTATGTGAATTGCCCCTTCGCGCCGTTCCTCGACACTGATGCGCAAAACGTTTGTCAGGGGCTGTAGGCGATGAGCGCGACGCTGGCTCTTCTCCTCATCTCGCAAGCGGCATCGCCGCAAGATGCGCAGGAGCAGCCGCAGGAAGCGCAACCGCAGGAGCGTCCCGACGGCGGGCTGGGAACACAGGTCGATCCGGCAGAGCCTGTTGATCCGGAGATCATAGAGGGGCGTCGCCGTCCGGGCTATGTCGGTGAATTGCCCGACCCGATCACGCAGGATAATCCCGGCGCGGTTCGCGCACCGCCACCGCAAGCTTTCCCGACAGACGCAATTCCGATCCCCGATCGCTGGCGGCTGATCCAAAACCTTGGGCTGGTGACCGAAGATCCGTTCGATCCCTACCGTCAGAACACCTACAAGGGCGATCGCCCGATCTGCATCAATTCGGATGACGAACGCGAGCATCGCGCCGGCCTGCGCGCTGCGGCCGAAGAGGAGGAACGCGCCCGCGCCGCAGAGGAAGGGCGCGTCTACGATCCCGACCAGGTCGCCTATCCCTACGGCTCGGACGAGTGCTGGACCCCGCGCTTTCTCGGGCTGGAGGGCAATGACTGGTTCTTCGTTGTCAACGCGATCAGCGACACGGTAATCGAACCGCGTACGTTCCCGATCCCCGTCGGCGTACAGACCACGCAGGACCCTGACCGGCTCGACGTGTTCGGAAATGATTTCTCGCCCGTCTACAGCCAGACCTTTCTGCTGGGCGCGGCGCTGATCAAAGGCTCGACCGCCTACAAGCCGCCCGATGTCGAATACCGGCTGACGCTGGCATACAACATCAATCATGTGGACGTGCCCGAAAGGCGCGTGCTGCTGGTCGAACCAAGCCGCGCGTCCAACAGGACCGACCACTTTCTCGGCGTGCAGGAAGCCTTTTTCGACTATCATATCCGCAACACCTCGCAGCGGTATGACTTCGACAGCTTCCGTATCGGGATCCAGCCATTCCAGGCCGATTTTCGCGGGTTCCTGTTCCAAGACAACCAATTGGGCCTGCGCGTCTTCGGCACGCGCGATAACAATCGCTTCCAGTATAATCTGGGCGCGTTCTGGCGGCTTGAGAAGGACACCAATTCAGGGCTCAATTCGGTGGTGCAGACCCCGCGCAGCGACTTCGTGTTCGTCGCCAATGCCTACCGCCAGGATTTCCTGATACCCGCGCTGACCAGCCAGCTTACCCTCGTCTACAATATGAACCGCGAGGGCGGCGATGTGGAGATCGACGACAACGGTTTTCCCGTGCGCCCTGCCCTGCTCGGCGATTTGCGCGGGCGCGATTACGATGTCGTCTATGTCGGGTACAACGCCGATGGCCGGATCGGGCGGATCAATGTCACCGCCAGCCTCTACGGAGCCTTTGGCGAGGATCGCAATTCGATCTTCACCAGCCAGCCTGCCGATATCCGCGCCTTCTTTGGTGCGGCAGAGCTGAGCTACGACCGCGACTGGGCGCGCTTCCGCCTGTCGGGCCTGTTCGCCAGCGGCGATTCCGACCCGTTCAACAATGTCGAAGCGGGTTATGACGCGATATTCGAGAACCCGATCTTTGCCGGGGCCGACACTTCCTACTGGATGCGACAGACCATACCTTTCGCCGGCGGTGGACGCGCGATCAGTCTCAATGGCCGCAACGGCCTGCTCAACTCGCTGCGCAGTTCGAAAGAGCAGGGGCAGAGCAATTTCAACAATCCCGGTCTTATCCTGACCGGCTTGGGCGCCGATTTCGACCTGACGCCGGAACTGCGCGTATCGACCAATGCCAACCATCTGTGGTTCGAGGATACCACCGTGCTGGAAACGCTGCGCGTCGAAGGCTCAATCCCGCAGGACATCGGCTACGATGTGTCGGCATCGGCCATCTGGCGACCACGCGCGAACCAGAATATCGTGCTGCGCCTGTCAGCCGCCGCGCTTGTAGCCGGTGATGGTTTCCAGGACCTGTTCGACAATCGCGGGGGCGACAATGTCTATTATTCCGTCCTCGCCAATGCGACCTTGAGCTACTGATGCGGCGGCTGTCTCCTCCCACTCTCGTCACCGCGTTATTCGCGGGCTGTGCGGCGCTCTTGGGCGCCGGCTCGCTGCTCGCTGAGGAAGGCGAGACGGCTGTCGTCCGCGACTACGAAGCTGCCGGGGTGATTGCACCACCCGCGCCGCAAAACCAGACGCAGTTGCAGGCCGACGCAAAATCCGCCGGCTGCGTTTCGTGCCACGTGCAGACCGATGCGCCGACCATGCATGTGTCGGACGCGGTGGTGCTCGGCTGCACCGATTGCCACGGCGGGAATGCCGAAATAATCGGCAACCCCGAACTGGGCTTCGACGCGGTCGCGTATGTCACCGCGCGCGAAGCTGCTCACGTTCTGCCGACCTATCCGGGCAGTTGGCATTATCCCAGCTCTGCCAATCCGGAACGGTCATATTCGCTGCTCAACCGCGAGGACCCGATCTTCGTGCGTTTCGTGAACCCGTCCGACTACCGCGTGGCGCGTGAGGCCTGCGGGGCGTGCCATATGCCGGTGATCGAGGCGGCGGAACGCTCGCTCATGGCATCGGGCGCGATGTTGTGGGGCGGTGCGTCCTATAACAACGGTATCCTGCCCTACAAAAACTACGTGCTGGGCGAGGCTTACACCCGCGAGGGCGAGGCCGCGCAGGTGCAAAGCCCGGGTGAGCCGCACGGCACCGTGACCGAAGAACAGGCCGCGCGCGGCGCGCTCGCCACGCTTTATCCGCTGCCGACATGGCAGGTCGTGCCGCCCGGCGACATCTTCCGCGTGTTCGAGCGCGGCGGACGCACGATCAACACGCAATTCCCCGAAATCGGCATTCCCAACCCGACCGGCCAGATCCAGCGGCTGGAGGAACCGGGGCGGCCCGATCTGCGCCAGTCCAATCGTGGTCCCGGCACCGGCCTGCGCGTCGCGATCCCGGTGCTCAACATCCACAAGACGCGGCTCAACGACCCCTTCACGTGGTTCATGGGCACGAATGACCAGCCGGGCGACTATCGCCACTCAGGCTGCGCATCGTGCCATGTGGTCTATGCAAACGACCGCGAGCCGCGCCATTCGCTGGTTTACGCGCAATATGGCCGAGACGGGCAAACGGTCACGTCCGACCCGGCAATCGCCGCGCTGACCAACCGGCTCTATGGCGATCATGGTAGCGACCACGGCGAAGAACCCGGTCATGGCGACCTGATCGGTCCCGGTGATACGCACGATGGCGAAGGCGGTGCGCTGTCGCTCGACCCGCCCGACGATCGCGAGCGCGGCCATCCGCTACGCCATGTCTTCACCCGTGCCATTCCCACAGCACAATGCATGAATTGCCACATGCACCAGCCCAATATCTTCCTCAATTCCTACCTCGGCTACACGATGTGGGATTACGAGAGTGACGCGCCCTTTATGTGGCCTGGCCCTGAAAACCGCACCCCGCGCCCGGCGGGGATGAGCGATGAGGAATATGAGGAGTTCTTCCTCACCCAGCGTTATCCCACTGCCGAACAGGTGCGCGAAGTGCTCGACCGCAATCCCGAAGGCGCGGCGCCGCGCGGGTTGTGGGGCAATCTCGATTTCCTGCGCAATGTCTACGATCTCAATGCCGAGCTGGAGGACACGCAATTCGCCGATTATCACGGCCACGGATGGACTTTCCGCGGCATTTTCCGGCGCGACCGCGAAGGCAATCTGGTTGATGCCGATGGCGAGGTTATCCGCCCGCCCGAAGAAAGCGACACGCCCGAAGAAGCCGCGCGTCACGAGGATCGCTGGCGCCAACGCTTCCGCCGCGACGGGGAAGAGCAATTCGTCCAGCCCGGCACCAATCCCGGCGAAGCGGTGCATTTGATGAGTATCCATGCCGAGAACGGGATGCAGTGCGCCGATTGCCATTATGCGCAGGACAGCCATGGCAACGGGCTGATCTATGGCGAAGTCGCCAATGCGGTGGAGATCGGCTGCAAGGATTGCCACGGCACGGCCGATGCCTATCCCACGCTGCGCACGTCCGGCCCCGCTGCGCCGCCACAAGGGCATGATCTCACCCTGCTGCGCAATCCGGATGGTCGCCGCCGCTTCGAATGGGTCGAGGATAATGCGGGCCGCCGCACGCTGATGCAACGCTCTATCGTCGATCCTTCGCTGCAATGGGAAGTCAGCCTCGTGCGCGACAGCGTCGATCCGGCGCATCCCGCGTTCAACGCGCTCTCGGCGCGCTCGAAACTGATGAGCGCGGACGGGGCGGAAACGGGCCGCTTCGAATTCGGCCCCGGTGTCGCGCTGGAAGACCGCGCGCATGGCGAGGAGGAGATGGCGTGCTTCACCTGCCACCTTTCGTGGACCACAAGCTGCGGTGGCTGCCACCTGCCGATCGAGGCGAACTGGCAGGCCGAAAACCATCGCTACGAGGGCGAAACGACGCGCAATTTCGCCAGCTACAATCCGCAGGTTGCGCGTGACCAGATGTTCCAACTGGGTATCCACCAGACCACCAAGGGCAACCAGGTCGCTCCGGTCCGCTCGACCAGCGCGCTGGTGCTCAGCAGCACCAATATCAACCGCGAGCGCATCTATGTGCAGCAGCCACCGATCAGCGCGGCAGGCTTTTCCAGCCAGGCCTTCGCGCCGCATTTCCCGCATACGGTCCGGCTGACCGAGACCAAGCAGTGCTCTGATTGCCACCTGTCCGAAGCGGAAGACAACAATGCGATCATGTCGCAGCTGCTCCTGCTCGGCACCAATTTCGTCAATTTCGTTGGGATGAATGCATGGACCGGGCTGGAAGGCGGGTTCGAGGCGGTGCGCGTGACCGAGTGGGAAGAACCGCAGGCAGTGCTCGGCAGCTACCTCCACCGCTACGCCTATCCCGATTACTACCGGATGCATGTCGAGGATAATGGCCGCGAACTGATCAACTGGGCGCGCGGGGATATTTTCGACGGCGATCTCTCGGGTGAAACCCGCGCGTTGGAAGAATTCGCCAATGTCCATGAAGGCACGCGCGACCGCGTCGGCTGCCTGCAGATGCGCGGCGAATATATGTTCGTGGCCGAGGGGAGCGGAGGATTCCGCGTCTACGATATCGCCAGCATTGCCAACAAGGGCTTTTCCGAACGGATCATCACCGCGCCGTTCAGTCCGCTGGGGCATGACACGCATGTGAGCAGCGAGAATGCGACTTGCATGGCGCTGGCGACCAACCAGCCAATCGCGCCAACGCGCAACACTGCCGAAATCCGCGAAATGAACGAGGAGCAGGCCTTCCTGCCGATTTACTCCTTCGCCGCCGTGACCGATGCGGTTGAGGGTCTGATCATGGTCAATGTCGATACGCTGGCCGATGGCGAATTGCGCAACAACCGCCTGCGCCGCCTGACTTATGGCGATGGCAGCGATGCGTGGAACCCTGATGGGGTGCTGGCAGGCGCGCGGCATATCACACTGGCGGGCGCAGTGGCCTATATCACCGCCGACGTCGGGCTGGTGGTCGTCGACCTTGCCGATCCGGCCAGTCCACAGCTTGCCGCGGTGCGTCCGCTCCACGATGCGCGAGCAACGGCGCTGCAATTCCGCTACCTCTGGGTCACTGATGCCGAGGGTGTGAAGCTGTTCGATGTGACCCAGCTCCACAACCCGATCGCGCGGCCCGAAGGCACAGTGCCCATGGCCAATGCCCAGCGCATGTATATCGCGCGCACCTATCTTTACGTCGCGGCGAAGCACGAAGGGCTCGGCATTGTCGATGTCACTCGCCCGCTCGCGCCGAGCATATACCGGATGGAAACGCTGGGCGGCTCGATGAACGATGTCGAGGACGTGATCGTAGCCAGCACCAATGCCAGCCTGTTCGCCTATGTCGCGGACGGGGTGAACGGGATGAAAGTGCTGCAACTCACCAGCCCGGCGAGCCAGCGCAATTTCTACGGTTTCAGCCCTGCGCCGATGCCCGAACTGGTGGCATGGGCGCGCACGCCTTCTCCCGCGATCTCGCTCAGCAAGGGCCTCGACCGCGACCGCGCGGTGGACGAGACAGGCGGGCAGATGGCGGTGTTCGGAAGACTTGGCTCACGCCCCTTCACCCGCGATGAAATGGAAAACCTCTTCCTCACCCGCGCCGGAATACCGTGGCGCGTCTCGGACGAGCCGGACATGGAGGCATGGCAGCCGGGCGCAGGTCCGGTGGCAGGGCGACGAAGGCCGGGACAGTGAGCGAGCGAGGTCGCAGCCTGATCGACAGGTTTCTCGATTTCGAAGCTCGCCACACGCGCGGCACCACTGTCTTCCTGACCATCTGGATGATGACCAGCTGGGTCTTCTACACCGACTGGATCGACTGGCCTGAAATTCCGTTTGTCAATTCGCTACAAGTCTTCTGGACTTCGGTCGCTTTCAACGCTCTGTGGTGGGGCTTTGCAAGGCCCAAACTGATGGAGCGAAAGGCGGCGCGGCTAGCAGAACGCGAGCGGGCCTAACCCGTCCCCTTTTCGCGCTCCATCTCGCGGATCATCGGTTGCAGGTGCGGGCCAAAATAGGCGAGCACATCCCAGTCACCGACCCTCTCGTAATGGCTTGCCAGCGTAGTGCCGTCCCAGCGGTGCAGCGCGTAGGTGGGCGGTTCGGTGGTGATAAGCGCACGGCTGTCCGGCTTCTCGCTGCTGATCGCGCGCAGGTCCATCGACACCAGCGGCGCGACTGAGGGTGTTACCGATAGGGGAATGCCGCAGAAGCGAGCACTCAGTTGCCGGTGGAGGTGTCCGCAGTGGATTGCCAGCACCTGATCGGCGCGGCCATCGAGCGCGTCGGCGAGATTGGCGATCCATTCTTCGGACGGGTCCGGGTCCATCCATGCGATGCCCGATACCACAGGCGGGTGATGCAGGAAGATCACCGCGGGCGTGCCTGCATGGGCATCGAGCACGCTTGCCAGCCAGTCGCGCCGCTTTTCGCAGAATGCCCCGCCGTGCCGTCCCGGCTCGAACGTATCGAGCAGCACCACCAGCAGGCCGTCCTGCACGAAGGCCGACTGGATAAAGCCATGCTCGTCGGTTTGGGTATCGGGAAAAGCGAGCAGCAATTCCTCGCGTGTGTCGTGATTGCCGACCAGCGCCTTCACCGGAAACGGGCAGGCGGCGAGCAGCTCAGCCGTCTTTTCAAAGCTTTCACGGTCGCCGCGGTCGGTAATGTCACCCGTCAGCAGCAGCATGTCGGGTGTATTGGGCTGGGAAAGCAGGCGGTCGAGCGTTGCGCGGAAGCGCTGGCGATTGAGTTCCTCCGGCCGTGCGTCGGGCTCGAAGCCGATATGGATGTCGGTCATTTGCGCGATCAGCATCGCGTGTCCCCTCTCGTCCGCCCCTGCGCGGGCGCTTCGGCTGACACGCCGCTCATCCGCCATCCTCCCGCCTGCGTGCCGCGATTTGCGGCGGAGCGGCGGCGGCTCCATCGCGCGGGTGGTAGGAATGGCACATGGCGCAGCTGGAGGGAACGTCCGCTTCCAGCGCGCTCTCGCCCAGATGGCAATCGCGGCAGCTCTCAAGGCCGGGCAGCAGCAGGTCGCTCGCCGCATCGGAGGTATCGGCAGCGTGGCAGCTGACGCATGTTTCCTGCGTGTGCGCTTCGTGATCGAACCAGCCATGCTGGAAGTACCGGCTTCGCTGCGTTACCGGATGCACGGCAAGCGCGCCGGTGGCGGAAGCGTCGCGGTAGTGGCATTCGCCGCACATTCCGCCATCGGACAACGCATTGCGCAGGCTCGGTACAGAGACTCGGCTGAAATTGCCGTAATAAATGCCGCCTTCGGCAAATTGGCCGGGTCGGCGGCGACCGGTTGCCACAGGGCGGCGCGGTACGCGGTCGGCGGCGCGCAGATCGGCCTCCACCTGATCGAGATCGCCGTGACTCAGCGAGCGGAAAGTGCTGCCAACCCGGTCATAGACAAGGCTGTGACAGCTCTCGCAACTCGTTTCCATGTCGACCGGCAGGAAGCGCACGCCATCGGCGGTGGGCGTGTGACAACTTGCACAATCGAGCACTTCGCCGCCCAGCCGCATCGCCATGCGCGCCACGCCGTTGGTGGTGGAAAGGTGCATGTCGTGCGGGAATTTGAGGCCGTTGAAATCGGTCATGCCAGCCGACAGTTCCGCGCGGGTTTCTCGCTCTCCACGCGCGGGCCTGACCAGCGCCTGGAATTGCGGGTGGAGCGTGCCGAAATCACGCGCATTGCCAAGCGCGGTATCGGTTAGGCGCGCATCGAGCGTATCGTGGCAATCGGCGCAGAATTGTTCGGACGTCGGTTCCATCCGGCCCGCGCCTTCGTGCTCGGTATGGCAATCGGTGCAGGCACCCGGCCCCGGCTTGTTGAACGCCTGGGCAATGTCCCACAGCAGGGCCTCTCCGCCGGAGAATGCAGGCATGCCTGTGGCAAGTCGGCGCGGTTCGGCATGGTCGCCCAGCCCTTCATGGCAGGTGAGGCAGGTTTCATCGCGCACCGCCACGAACGGCGCGACATGGCAGGATTCGCAACTGTCTTCGAGCCCGTGATGGACGCTCGACAGGGGGCCGGTCGACCAGCTGGCATCCATCAATACCGCGCTTTGACCCTCGCTATCGGAACTGCTGGCTGCGGCGCGGGTCATGTGGGTGTAAATCGGCACGGCCAGGAAGGCGATCAGGATCGCCAGCAGACCCACCCACGCCATCACCCGCTTGCCAGGAAGCGCGCCCGACAGGCCAAAGCCCGCCAGCCGTTCGCGAGCCTCGTCGCGGTCGGCTTCCTCCTTGCGCTGGATGATGACAGGACCTTCGTCATCCAGTGTGAATTGCAGGCGATAAGCGCCCAGCCCGATCTCGCCGCCCTTCGCCGGGTCGATCACCGCATGATCGGTGGTGACCCCGTCATAGCTGAAACCAAGCGTACCTGCGGCGCGCGCTTCCAGAGTGTCATGCAGTCCCTGCGTTATGATCACATGCTGCTGCTCGACCGCCAGATCGGGCAAATGAATGCCGTTGCTACTCGCCCGGCCGATGGTTAGTTGGTCCGCCTCGAACTCGCGTTCGCGCACGATTTCGCGCCCGTTTGCGGTAACGTCCACGCTGCGGATCAGGATCTTCATCGCAGCCCCCGTCACCAGTAGTAGAACACGGAAATGACATGCGCGGTCAGCGCGGCGAGCAGCGCGATGGTCACGGGCACATGCACGTAGAGCCAGATGTCGAGCATGGCGCGCAGGCGCATCTGGCGGCGGATCTGTTCGAGCTGGGCGCGGCGTTTGCGCAGCAGCGATGCGACTTTTTCGAGCGGCGCATCATGCGGTGCCGATGCTTCCATCTCTGCCAGCGCGGCGATGGTCCGGCAGCGGCGATACCGGCCTGACAAGCGCGCGCTGATGCCGAAATCGAACGGGTCCTGCTCGAGCGCAGCGATCACCAGGTCGGCTTCGTCTCGCGCCAGCGGCTGTGCGGCGCTTTGCAATTGGCGGTCGATGGCGGCCAATGCCTCCAGCATCTCGCCCTTGGTCATCTGCCGCCGGTTGCTGCTGATTTCCTTGGGCAGCGTGGCGTAGACCGAAATGCCGTAAATACCTGAAATCACCACGATAAGCATCAATGCCCAAGCCAGGGTATGGACGTTCCAGCCAAGCTGGAAGCCGGTGTGCAGCGTAGCAATAACCACCAATGCCAGCCCGAGGTAGACATGGGCGGAAGTCCACGCCTTCAGGCTCCAGCGACCCTCGCTCATATTGCGCTTGCGGATGCCGAGAAGGCTGAGCCACACGATCAGCAGCGCGCCGATGGTGCCCAGCGTATAGCCATACCAGCTGCCGCCATTGTGGCGCGGGGTGACATCGACCAGCAGGTAGCTCGTGATCGCGATGATACTCAGCACGGTGGCGATTTTCGCCCAGCGCCAGCGACGATGCCTAAGAAAACTGACATGGTCTGAATCGCGGCGCACTTCGTCGGCTGCGAAGCGAGTCTTGGGGCGATCCTCGGGCATACTCGCCATCACTCGACCTCTTCGGTGAGTTTGGTGACGGTAAGAAATTTGTCGGGCGACACGCGGATCGCTGCACCCGTGGGGCAAGCGCGAACGCAGGCTGGCCCGCCCTTGATGCCAGCGCACATGTCGCATTTGATGGCCTGTTTGGGCCGTTCGGGATCGGCGTGCTTCTTGCGCCAGCCATAGCTCGCCTCGCCCGGTCCCGGACCTGCACCGAACAGCATCCAGCTCAGCAGGCCTGGCTTCTTCGGCGGCACCGAGTCCATGCGAATCACGCCATAGGGGCAGTTGCGCTGGCAATTGCCACAGCCGATGCAGGTCTCGTCGATAAACACCTCGCCATCGGGGCCGCGCTTGATGGCGTTGGGCGGGCAGTCAGCCATGCAATGCGGATGTTCGCAGTGGCGGCATGACGTCGGCACGTGGAGATGCGCGTAACTGCGCCCCGCCTCCCGGTCGAGGCGTGAGAGGCCGTCATGGCTGTCGGCGCAGGCTTTCTCGCAATTGTCGCAGCCGACGCACAATGTCTCGTCGATCAGCAACACATCGGTTGCTTCGCCAATGCCGTTGTCAACGAGGAATGCGGCGGTTTCGGAATACATGTCGGCCGCGCTGCCAAAGCTTTCCTTGCGCGCCTCGACGAAGGAATTGACCTCGCGCCGCCCTTTCATGTCCTCCAGCGCACGCCCTTTCAAATCGGGCTTGGCATCTAGCAGGCGGAGGAACAAATCGCCCGGAAAGCGCACGACTTCGCTCTTGATCGCGGCCTTGACGGTGGCCGTGCGCGTCGAACCGTCGATCACCGCCATTTCCCCGAAATAGGACCCTGCCGGCAAGTAGGAGAGGAACACCGGGTGCCCGCCGATGCTCTTTTCGACGATCATTGAGCCGCGCCGGATGATGAAGATATCCTTGTCGTCGGCGCCTTCCTCGACCACCACTTCGCCCGCGCGCACATCAAGCACTTCGCCCGCTTTGATGATTTCGGCCACGTCCTCGCGCGTCAGGCCGGAGCCGAACATCTGCAGGAATTGCCGCTCCACGCTGATGCGGTTGACCGCGCGTCCCGCGCTGGGGACGGTGGCGATCAGCTTGAGCGCAGCGGTGCGCGAAAGTTCTATGGTAACGAGCGGCTCTGCAGCACGTATCGTGGCACCGCGGCGGCGGCCCGAAATCAGCCCGACCTCGCCGAAGATCGAGCCTTCCTCGATCGGGACGGTGATCGAGGGATCGTCAGGATTGACCTCGACCACCACGGATCCTTCGGCGATGGCGAACATCGAGGAACCCGGCTCGTTGCGGGTAAACACGATGTCGCCCGGCTCGAAATTCCGGACAGTGGAATCGAGCATCAATTCGCGCAATTGCAGCGGCGAGAGTTCCTCGAAAATCACCACATTGCGGCCGAAAGTGTCGAGCCATTCCTCGACCGAGCGGCGGCCCGGCAGCCCTGCAAACTTCGCCTCGAGAATCGGCTGGTCGGCGGGCTTGAGGTCGGTATTTCCGGAAAGGAATTCGACCACGTCGTAACCCTGGTTCATGCAGTGCTTGATCAGCGGATAGCCTGCCAGCGCGCCGATCACGTGCACCCCGTTCTTGGTGGTTTCGAACGTCTGGGTCAGCGCGGGGAAGGCGTCGCGTTCCTCGCTGGTGAAATCGACCCCGATGGCCTGCACGAAATCGCGCGGCGGCTTGGAGCCGGTGCGCGCGATGATTCGGTCGCAGCGGATTACCGCCTCGCCATCGCGCGTGTCGAGCACCAGTTCACCGGGCCTCACTTCGGTGGGGCTGGTTTCACGGCGCACAATGATGCGGCCATCGGCCTCCGCTTCCTCGAGCAGTTTGACATTGGCGCTCTTGGCGCGGGCAAAGCTGTCGCGACGATTGAGGATCGTGACCGTATTGGCCTGCGCCGGATCGGCGGCCAGGCCAAGCGCGTTTTCGATCCCTGCGTCGCCCGAACCGACAACAGTGATATGCTCGTCGAAATACTCACCGGGATCGTCGAGTTGGTACTGGATATGCGGCAGGTCCGCGCCGGGAATGCGCAAGCGGTTGGGATTGCCCTGCGTGCCGATGGCGAGCACGACGCGCTCTGCCTGCACTGGCTCCTGACCCTTGATCTCGAGTGTGAAAGCGCCGGTTTCACCTGTGATCGCAGTGACTTCCGCATTGTAGAGGACGTTGACCTTGCCCTCGGCAATCTGTTGATCCCACAGTTCAAGAATGGCTTCGCGCTTGCCCGCGTCGAAATCGAGATCGCTGCGCAGCACCAGATTGCTGGGCGTGGCCATCACGTGCTTGCCCTTCTGGTATTTGAATATCGTGTCGGAGAGGTGTTCGGTCTTCTCGACCAGCACATGGCTCATACCCAGAGCAGCGGCATGAGCGGCCGCACTCAGCCCTGCCGGGCCTGAGCCGACAATCGCAATTTGAACCTTTTGCGACGTTTGCCCCATACTCCCCCCGGATGCCCCGCAGCCATACTATGCCCAATACAAGAGCGATTGGAAAGCACCGAGGGTGCTTGCGGTGTGGTGAAGGTAGTCTAGTCTGTCACGGACAGGGAAAAAGGGCGCTCCAGCATGGGCGGAATAGGCAAAGGCGGTTTCGCGGCATTGGCAGGCGCCGCGCTGGTGGCGGGCATCATCACATACCGCACCATGGATGCTGCCGATGATGCCGAAAGCACTTCCGTCTCCGGTACAGCGGGTATGTCGCTACCCCCTTCCTTCGAGTCACTCGAGGCGCGCGCACTGGCTAATCCCGATGATCCGGTGGGCTGGCAAGAACTGGGCAGTGCGCTATTCGGCAACAACCGTTTTTCCGAGGCCGCGCAAGCCTATGAACGGGCGGTCCAGGCCGATCCCGATAGTGCCGTCCTGTGGTCCTCGTTGGGCGAAGCGCGGGTGATGGCAAGCACCGGTGACCCCATGCCCGAAGCGGCCGAACAGGCCTTCCGCCGTGCTGTCGAACTGGATGCAGGCGATCCGCGCGCGCGGTACTTCCTTGGCGTCGCGCGCGACCTGACGGGCGATCACGAGGGCGCGATCAGCGACTGGCTGGCATTGCTCGCCGACACGCCGCCGGGCGCACCCTGGGAAAGCGACCTGGTGCGCACCATCACGCAAGTGGGGGCAATCAACGACATCGCTGTCGAAAGCCGGATTGCCGGCGCTGCCGGAACCCGCGACATTTTGCCCGCGGGAATGACCGGTTCTCGACCCGGACCGACACAGGAACAAATGGCCGCGGCCGCCTCGCTCGCACCTGATGAGCAGCAGAGCATGGCCGAAGAAATGACCGCGCGCCTCGCCACGCGGCTGGAAAACGAGGGCGGTAGCGCACAGGACTGGATCATGCTGATGCGCAGTTACAACCAATTGGGCCGGACAGGCGATGCGCGCCGGGCACGCGATAGCGCGCTGGCCGCGCACCCGGACGCGTCTGCTGAGATAAATAGTGCAGCAAGGGTCATCGGCGTCCGATAGCAGGGCCGCGACAGTATCCGGCATTATGGACTCGCCGCGATAAGGGGAGCATAGTCTACTGCACATGCAGGTCGCCCCATGAGGGGGCGGGAGGAGGCGACCGAATGACAATACAGGGTGAATTGCGACCGGATTCCAGCACCGGCTGCCTGCCGCGCATTGGCCTTGCGACAGCGGCGCGCGCGCTGGCCGGGGCAAGCCTGCTGGTTGGCTTCGCACTGCCGGGCATGGCGCAGGCTCAGGATGTCACTCCGCCCACGCGGGACGAACTCACTGCTCCGCAGGCCCGTCCTGATCCCCGGCAACGCACTACACTGACTGTCGACGGACAGATGCAGCGCTCGCCATGTGCGCTCGACAACCCAGACTATGCGGATTTGACGGTGACGCTTTCAGGCGTCGACTACACCGGAGCCGAACGCGCCGCCGAAGTCGCTCTGGCCAAGGCGCATGACGGATACCTGGGCCGCGAACTGCCGATCCGCGCCTTGTGCGACATACGCGACCGCGCCGCCGCGCTGCTGGAAGAGGCAGGCTATCTCGCCGCGGTCGAAATTCCGCCGCAGAGCCTCGGTGACGGGCGCGCCGAAATGCGTGTGGTGCTTGGGCGGCTGGTGGCGATCCGCGCACGCGGCGACACGCAGGGTGCCGAGGACCTGATCGGAGGCTATCTCGAACGGCTCGTCGGGCAGGAAGTCTTCAACGTAAACCAGGCCGAACGCTACCTCCTCCTCGCCAATGACGTGCCGGGGATGGACGTGCGCCTCTCGCTGCGGCCCGCACCTACAGGCGAACCGGGTGACCTGATTGGCGAGATCGCCGTGCTGCGCCAGCGCGGCGCGCTTGATGTCAATGTGCAGAACTGGGGCAGCCGAGCACTGGGCCGTTATGGCGCGCTGGTTCGCGGCGAGGTCTACAATTTGACGGGCAATGGCGACCGCACGAGCATTTCGGCTTTCAGCACGTTGGATTTCAAGGAACAACTCACGCTCCAGTTCGGTCATGACATGCGGCTCGGTTCGGATGGCCTCGTTGGGGCAGTACAACTGACCTATGGCTGGACGCAGCCGGATGCCCTGCCGGGCTTCGATATCGAATCCGAAACCCTGTTCGCCTCGGTCGAGGCCAGCTACCCGTTCCTGCGCACTCAGGAGAACTCGGTCTGGGGTGCGGCCGGGTTCGACTATGTCGATCAGGACGTGACAGTGAACGGCAATGCCTTCACCCGCGACCGGGGTCGCACTGCCTATGTGCGCGGCACCTTCCTGCATGTCGATGCCAATTCCATCGCCCGGCGCGATGGCTATTCGCCTTACGAGCCACGCTACCGCGTCACCGCCACGGCAGAAGTCCGGCAAGGCCTGGGCGTATTCGGCACAAGCGATGATTGCCGCGATGATCCCGCCGCCTGCCTGATCAATGGCAATATCGGCCCGGCGCGCATCGCGCAGGACCCGACGCCGCTCTTAGTGCGCGGTGAAATCTCGACCGAGTTTCGCCCGGTACCCCTGCTCGCCATCGCATTCGACCTGGAGGGCCAACTAAGTGGTTCTGCCTTGCCTGCTTTCGAGGAATTTTCGGGTGGCAATTACGCCATCGGGCGCGGCTATGATCCCAGCTCGATATTGGGCGACAGCGGAATCGGTACCAGCATTGAACTGCGCTACGGATCGCTCGTCCCGCAAAGCCATGATGACCTTGCGATCCAGCCTTATGTCTTCACCGATGCGGCGTGGACCGACAACGAGGATCCCGGCCTTGCCGATCCGACCGGACATCTTTGGTCCGCGGGTGCGGGCGTGCGCTTTGTGCGCGGGGCCAATGTGCAGGGCGACCTGACCCTTGCCGTACCGCTCAACCGGCTCGAATCCACCGGGCGGCGCGGCGATGTTCGCGTCCTTTTCACACTGACTGCCCGGCTGCTTCCCTGGAGGTCCTCATGACCAAGCGTCCCTTCGCCAAACCTTCGCTGCTGCGCAGTTGTGCCATCACCGCACTGCTTGTCGGAGCAACATTCGCCGCTCAAGGCGCGCAGGCACAGGGGTTCCGGGCGACCCCGACAGTTGTGCAAGGCACGGTGACAATCGATGACATGGCGCCAGGCGAGACGCGGGTGACAGTCACCGGGAGGGATGCAGTTGTCGACTGGCAACCGTTCCTCGACCAGCAGACTGGGCAAGCCGAGATCTTCTTGCCGGACGGCAATCTGGGAGTTTTCCTCGGGACTGCCGATTTCGCGATCCTCAACCGCATACTGCCCGATCAGTTGAATTCGCCCACCCGTTTCGAAGGGCTGGTGCAGGCTTTCCTGACCGATGCCAACGGTGGGGTCATAGGCCCCGGCGGCTTCGTCGCTTTCTATTCGCCTTCAGGCATACTCGTCGGCCCGACCGGACGCTTTGAAGTGCCGCAACTGATGCTGACATCGCAGGATGTCGACCTCAACAGCTTCACGAATTTCGCCAATGGCATCGGACCGCTGTTTCTCAACGGCTCGCAGGGAGCGGTGAACATCCAGTTCGGTGCGAGCTTTGTCGGCGCACCCGAAGACAGCTTCATGATTGTCGCCTCTCCCCAGATCTCCATGGCGGGCGATGCCTATTACAACGGCTCCATCGCCTATGTCGCGTCGAGCGCGGTGCAGATGACCCATTCGAGCGGGTTGTTCGACATCATCGTTTTCGACGGCGCACCGGGCGGAGTTGCGATCGATCACTCGGGCAGTTCGGGCGGCCCGTCGAGTACCGGAGCGGGAGACGAGCACGTTATCTACGGCGTGACCGCGGGCGCGGTTAGCGGCGACAGGGTTTCCATGCTTTTCAGCGGCAATCTGGGGTTCGACCCGGCAGTTTCTGCGGGCGTGGTCAATGGCGACATCATCCTTTCGGCCAATTACAATGTGGCAGGCCGCACGGTGGACGGCGATTCAAACCGTCGGGGGGCAAACAGCTACTTCGACGGGCGCAGCTTTACGCCCACCACCCAAGCCGACATCTTCATGTTCAACGTCGACGCGACGAGCAATCTGCTAGCCATCAGCACCGGCACAACCGCGCTCGATGTTGCCGATGCCATATCGGACTTTGACGGCGACGTGACCCTCGTTGGGCGCGAACAGGCGCTCGTCAGCACCTTCGCTGGGGCGGCCTTGAACGTAGCTGGCGACCTGTTCGTATCGGCCCGCAACTTCGGCCTGATCAACCAGGGTTCCTTCGGAATAGATGCCATAGGCGGTCTCGCATCGGTACTGGCCGAATCGGGTACCAGCATCGACGTCGCCGGGCTGACCATGGTCACTGCGGACGCAGTTGCGGGACTTGATTTCATCAACAATGCGATCGGGTCGGGTACTGCCGGACAGGCGGAGATCATTGCCGATGGGGGGGCGATTACCTTCAACGGCACGATCAACATCAACGCCATCGCGCAGACAGACCAAATGGGCAATTTTCCAATTTTTGGCGCGCAGACTGGCGGGCGTGCGGTCTTCATTTCCGACTTCGGCGGCAGCCTGTCGACCAGCGCATCTCTCCAGATGGACACTACCGCACGCGCAGGCGATCAGGACGGTGTGGCATCCCTTGCGACTGGACCGGCCGACGCCACCGGCGGCAGTATCGTTTTCGGCACCGGATCAGGTGGTGGAACAGTGGAGATCGGTGCACTCTTCGCCGATGCCAATGGCGTCGCGGGACCTAGCGTATCGGGGGACCTTGGGGCGACCGGCCAGGGCGGAACCATAGCGATAGACGTGCTGGGCGGCGGCGACGTACAGGTAACCGGCAGCAAAGGGGCCACTTCGGTTACGCTCAATGCTGTGGGTTTCGGCGGAAACGAAGATGCAGGGGGCCTTGGCGGTTCAGGCATTGGCGGTTCGATCGACTGGACGATCGACGGTTCCACACTTGGGATCGTACAAGCAGCAACTGGCGATGCCTCTGGCATCGGCGGCAGTGGTACCGATGGCGGAGATGGAAGTGACAACAGCGTCTCTCTCAACATCATCAACGGTGCCGTCGTGCAGCTCGACAGTCTGTCCCTTTCTTCTTCCGGTATAGGTGGCAACGCAATCGACGGCACGGCGGGCTCGGGCTTCGGCGGAAATGCTACCCTCAACGTTATCAATTCGACCCTCGACGTCGGATTCCTAGATCTTTCTTCGGTGGGAATCAGTGGTCTCGGACTGACCGGCGGGCTTGGCATCGGCGGCGATGCGACCGCAACCCTCGACGGCGCGACGGTCACCGCGAACTCGTTTGGTATTACTTCCTACGGCCAGGGGCAAAAGGGCACCGGCAATCTGGAAGGCGGAAGCGGGCTGGGCAGCGACGCGGCGCTGTTCTTGCGAAACGGAACTTCCCTGACTGCTCTCAGTCCGTTCGGCGGTGTAGCCGTGGGCTCGTACGGCGAAGGTTCGAGCACACAGGATGCCAATGCCGGTGACGGAACCGGTGGCTTTGTCCTGTTCGAGGCCGATAGCGGTTCGACCGCCACTTTGAGCCAGTTACAGGTGAATAGCATCGGGTTTGCTGGCACCTCCACCAACGGAACGGCGGGCGACTCCTTCGCCGGCACAGCCATCGTCAATCTTGCTGGCAATGCAAATATCGACATCACAGGATTGTTTTACGCAGGCTCGGGTGCCTTCAGTTCGGATGGCACCATTGGTGGCTCTGCGACAGCAGGCTCCGGTATTTTGTCAATCGCGCCAGGAACTTCACTGTCGGCTGGCACGGCCTTGTTCGAAGCTTCCGCATTCGCCGGAAACGGAACGGCTGGAGCAGGCGGTGCGGCAGTTGGAGGCGATTTCGTCCTCGATCTGCAAGGCACCCTCTCGGTTGCCAGCAGCGCGAATTTCGATGCTACAGCGACGGGCGGCAGTGGAACCGGCGGGGATGGGGGCAGCGGGACAGGCGGCACAATCCAATTTGCGAACGACGGCGGCCTTTTTGATTCAGCCGCGGCCACGGTAACTCTCGATGCGAGCGGCACGGGCGGCGATGCGCTGGCAGCAGGCTTCAACGGCGGCGACGGAACGGGCGGATCGGCAGACATCTCCACGCTGGCAGCAGGGTTGACCGAAGTCGGCTCGCTCCAGGTCAGCACCAATGGTATCGGCGGTAGCAGCATCGACCTGCTCGGTGGACTTGGACAAGGCGGACAGACCAGCCTGCTCGTCGCAGGTAGCAGCGCCAGCACGCTCCTCGCCAATGGTGATGTCGAACTTTCCACCGATGGAACAGGTGGAGAATCGGCAAGCGGAACCGGTGGTGACGGCGAAGGCGGCACGGCCAGCGCCACCGTCCAGGACCTTGCATCAATAGGCCTGGGTAACGCCAACCTGAACCTGTCGGCCAATGGAACCGGCGCCAGTGGCGACATTGGCGGGTCAGCGCTCGGCGGAATGGCAAACCTGGTCAATAACTCCTCGGGCTTGTCGGCAGGTAGCCTTGATCTTCAAGCCCGTGCGGTCGCGGGCGATGGCACGACCACTGGCGGTGATGCGAGTGGCGGCACTACGCTTGTCGACCTGCTCGATGCCACACTCGATCTCACGGGCGATCTTGACCTCAATGTCGGCGCGATGGGCGGCAGCGGCGTTACAGGCGGCGATGCCACCGGCGGCGACGGCACGATCAGCGTGACTGGCAGCTTCGTGAATATCGGCGGCGGTTTTTCGATACAGGCCCCGGGCGGCAGCGGGTTCGATCCGAGCGGATCGGGCACAGGTGGCAACGCCTTTGGCGGCAATGCCGCGCTGCTGATCGATAACAGCACCTTCACCGCGGCCAATCCTGTCGCCACGCTCGATGCCGATGCCATTGCTGGCGGATCGGCGGGGCCGGGTGTCGGCGGCGACGCGACTGGCGGCACGACGCTGCTCGATATCACCAACGGCTCCATCGTTGATCTGGGTGCAGACCTCGGCTTTGCTTCGCTCGCGGTCAGCGGCGGCTCCAACGGCGGCGATGGCGGTTCGGGCTTCGGCGGCTCCAACCTATTCTCCGTTTCGAACGGCAGCACCGTCACGCTTGGCAATCTGACCTTCGAAACCACGGTGACCGGCAATTTCGGCGCTACCGGAGGCAATGCGACAGGTGGCAGCAACACGCTCGACATCGCCGGCTCCAGCCTCGACGCTGCGCGATTGACGATCTTCGGCGGCATAGTGTCTCGCGGTGACGGGGCGAGCGGCATCGGCGGAACGGCAAGCGTGCAATTGTCCGACGGGGCGCTGGCTAATTTCGGCGAAGCCTATCTGGAAACCTATGCCGAAGCGGTCGGCGCAAATGCCACCACCGAAGCAGGCTCGATTTCGATCGCGGTGAACCCCGGCGGCTCGCCATCGTTCGCGACCTTCGGCACGACCGAATTCTTCAATGACGCCCTGGGAGGGACAAGCAATACGGCGGGGCAATTCACGATCTTTGCGGGTGATGGCGGCATCGATTTCACCGATCTGCTGGTCAGCAATCTGGCCGATATCGCCAATCCCGACGGGTCGAATATCACCGCAGATGGCGGAGCGATCACCTTCGCCGATTTCCTGACCGTCAACACCACCGGCAACATGCTGCTGTCCTACGCCAATGGCGGCACGATCATTGGCGGACCCGGTCCCGATGACCTGACCGCCACCTTCGATATCACGGCAAGCGACACGATCCTGATCGATGGCGATGACGCGGCGATGCGATCGATCGCTGCGCTCGAATCGACCTATACCTCTGCCGATATCGATGTCGGTGCCGATACGAATTTCGGCGGCACGAACGTCGTACTGGTATCGAGCAATACGGCCGAGCAAGCAGTGCTGGGCGGTGCGACTGCCGGGTCCGGCTATTCGCTGCTGCAGGCCGAAGCAGATGCCATATTGGCCGAAACGCTCACCATCATCCTGCCCGATGTAACGGGCGCGGATATCGACGGCATCGTAAACGACCAGGCTTTCACCGGCTCAGGCGGCGGGGGCTTTTCCCGTATAGAGTTGAACGTCGACGGTTCGCTCGATATTGCGGGTGCGCTTGCGCTCGACAACGCAGGCGCGAGCGATGTGCTTGCCATCAATGCGACACAACTGGTTCAGCTGACGCTGCCCACCGGCAGTATTCGTCTGGAGTCCAGCGGTGCGCCATCCGGCACGCTGCAAGTGGACGCCAGCCGCTTCGTTGCCGCCGACCTAGCGCTGATTGCGCAGATCGCATCCGATCCGCTGAGCCAGGCGGTTGCCGATGCCTTGCTGGACGATGGCGGCGCATCGGCGGCCACCGATTTCATCTTCGCCGACCGGGCAGAATTCACCATCGGCGAGTACATGCTGACGCAGAACACCGGTGCGAACGAGGTCTATGGCGGGATCACCGTCGGCGCAGGCGGACTGCTGATCACTCAGCAACAAGGCGCACAGGGTCTTTTGCAGGTCATCGCCTTTGGCCAACAGGACCTTGGCGGCAGCTTCACTACCAATGACGATTGGTTCGCGCTGGTCGAATTCGCGGTCGACCGCGCTGCCGCGTACACGGCGGAGGCGACGTTCAACAATTGCATCATCGTCACCGGCGAATGCCCCACCGAGCCCGAGCCAGAGCCGGTCGATCCAGAAATACCTTCGACCAATCACGTGTTGATCGAAGAGCCGATCACCTTCCCCGAGATCGGAGAAGAAGGCGCTGCGGCAGACTTCCGGTTCGGCTTCGACTTCCCCCGCCTGCTCGATTCCGCGCTCATCAGCGAGGAAGAGCTGATCGACGAGCCTGTGACCAGCGGCGGCGACAGCGCGGTTCACTCGCTGTCGGGCACCGGCAGCGGCGACGACGGTGAGGGAGAAGAATGATGGCGCGCCTCTTGCCTTCCAGCCTCGTGGCGCTCGGACTGTTCGCCGCCATGCCAGCGGCCGCACAAGACGTGCCGGTTGCATTGCGCGACAGCGTGCCGATCGGATCCAACGGGTTGTGCGAGGCGCAGATCCAGTCACCCACGCAGGCCGACGGGCTTTTCGACCGGCACTATGCGGTCATCTGCCAGGATGCCTCGATTGCCGTGGGCAGCCTTGCGGTCTTGCCGGGCCGGTCACCCGATGCCGTGCTCGCCGCCCTTACCGCCGATGGACGCGAATGCCTGCCGGGCGCGCTTGAAGATATTCCGGCAGGTGTCGGCAATGCGCGCGTTTTTGCCTGCACAAGGCCCGGCAGCACGCTCAATCGCATGATCGTTATCGGGAGCAATTCCGCCGGACACATCGTCTCGGCAGAGGGGATCGCGGTCTATCGCGACGCATTGGAACTGGGAATGGCAACCCTTGCGACCGACCGCGAAGTCGCAGGCGAGGTGGATATCCCGCTGACCCTGGCCAGCGATGCCAGCGCCTTCGCCCGTGCGCAGGCCGAAGCGATATCGGCGCAAAGCGCGCTCGCCGAAGCTTACCGCCGCGCCAATGCGGGCAATTTCGCCGATGCAGCCGAATTCTTTTCCGCTTCGGCAGACGCGCTGGAGGGCGCCGATTCTACCGAAGCAAGGCTCAACGCGGCGCTCCAGCAGTCGAATCTGGGCAATTATCTCGAAGCCGCGCTGCTGTTCATCGACCTCCGCGAATTGCTCGGTGAAGACCCGGTTCTGCACCGCCTTGCGCGCAACTTCGAAGCCATCGACGCGCTCAACCGGGAAAGCCCTGCGGAAGCGATCATGACGCTCGACATGCCGCTGCCGGCCAGCACCACCAGTCTCGAAGAATTGCGCCAGTTGCAGGTCGACGCTCTGCTGGCGGAGCGCCTCGCGGCAGAAAACGGCAATGCCATCAGCGGCGCGACCGGGCAGTTGACCGCGCTGGAAAGGGCACAATTGCTTGATGCACAGGCGCTTTACGTACGGGCGAGCGCGCTGCGGTCGCTAGGCCTGGCATCGCAGGCGCGCGATGCGCTGGTGAATGCGCAGTCACAACTGCTTGAAGTACGAGAGGGGCGGGTCGTTTCGATCCTATGGCTGCGCGCACAAGTGCTCAGCGAGATTGCCGAGATCGACGAGCGCAGCGGACAGCTTGGTGGTGCGGAAGCGCTGCATCGCGAGGCGATCGGGCTGCTCGAAGCGTTCCATCCCGGTTCTCCTGCCTTGGCGAGTGCGCAGGCACAATATGCCGGTTTCCTGGCGCGCAGCGGGCGTGAGGCAGAGGCACTCGCGCTCTACCGCTCGCTGGTCGACACCGCCGGCAGCAAGCCGGCGGCCAGCCTGCGACGCCTGCTTGCCCCCTATTTTGCGCTGCTTGGTAATCAGGACGGGACACAGACCGCGTCCGAGATGTTCAACGCAAGCCAATTGTTGCTGCGACCGGGACTTGCGCAAACGCAGGCCGTGCTGGCCCGCGAATTGTCGGGCGGTAGCGACGAGGCCGCGCAATTGTTCCGCCAGTCGCTCAACGTCGGACGCGGCATCGAGCAAATCCGGGCCGAAATTGCACAATTGAGCCTTGATGCAGCAGGCGCGGGCAGCGCGGCTCCGGCCTCGAAAATCGCGCAATTGCGCCAACAACTCGATGCGCTGGAAATTCGCCAGCTCGAATTGCAGCAGGATCTGGCGCAATATCCGCGTTACCGTGTGGTCGAGGACGGCCGCTTGACGCTCGCAGATCTGCAATCCACGTTGCGAGCGGGCGAGGCCTATTACAAGCTGGTCATGCTCGACGGGGCATCCTACGCGATCTTCGCAACGTCGGACGACGCGCGGGCCTTCCGCATCGATGCCCGCAGCGATGCCATCGAGCAAATGGTGGACAGTTTGCGCGATTCCGTTGCCGTCGAGATGGCAGGCCAGACAATTACCTATCCCTTCGATATGGCGAGTGCGAGG
Source organism: Erythrobacter alti (assembly GCF_037996805.1). Classification (NCBI taxonomy): domain Bacteria; kingdom Pseudomonadati; phylum Pseudomonadota; class Alphaproteobacteria; order Sphingomonadales; family Erythrobacteraceae; genus Erythrobacter; species Erythrobacter alti. Next base: position 284,030 of record NZ_JBBNAX010000002.1, read on the forward strand.
GCGCTCTACACCGAATTGTTCGGACCGGTCGCCGGATCGATGGCGGGCATCAATCATCTCGTCTTTGAGCCCGATGGCGCACTGCTGCGCTTGCCGATCAACCTTCTGGTGACTGACGAAGCGAGCGTGCAACGACAGGCTGCACGCGATGCCCGCGTGCAAGGCGAAGGCTTCGATTACACTGGCACGGCTTGGTTGGGACGCGAGATGCGCGTGACCACCGCAGTCTCACCCACTTCGTTCCGCGACGTGCGCAATTCGCGGGTCTCTGATGCGCGGATCGAGTATCTGGGTCTTGGCCAGAACCAGCCGGTCGGCGCTTCGGCAATTCCATCTCCAAACGCAGGACGGGCAATCGGCCAGAGCGAACGCTGCCAGTGGTCCGCCTCGGCGTGGAACGATCCGATCAACGCGACCGAGTTGCGCACCGCAGAGAGCTTGCTCAAGGCGGGCGGGTCCGAAGCCGCGCTGCTGACCGACGCCGCGTTCAGCGACACTGCCTTGCTGGGAATGGATACGCTCGACGAATACCGGATCTTGCACTTCGCCACGCACGGGCTCGTCACCGCCCCACAGCCCGATTGCCCGCCTCGCCCAGCATTGCTTACCAGTTTTGGTGATGGGGATTCTGACGGGCTGCTAAGCTTTGCCGAGATTTTCGACCTGAAGCTCGATGCCGATCTGGTGATCCTGTCGGCCTGCAATACCGCCAGCGAAGGCGGGCTGGTAGCCAGCCGTGAGGCCGGAATTGGCGGAACCGGCGACTTCGCGCTGGATGGATTGGTGCGCGCCTTCGTCGGCGCAGGCGGTCGCACCGTGGTGGCGAGCCATTGGCCCGTTCCCGACGATTTCAACGCCACGCAGCGGCTCGTCAGCGGCATCTTCAGCGCGGGTGCAGGCGAAAGCACGACCGAGGCCCTGCGCCGGGCACAGCTAGGCCTGATGGACGATGCCGATACCTCGCATCCGTTCTACTGGGCCGCCTTCGCGGTGGTCGGGGACGGAACGATTCCCGTCCGCCGCTAAGTCTCAATATTCGGTGATAATCGCCGAGAAATCGCGCCCGCCATTGCCCGCTTCATCGAAGGCTTCGTAAAGTTCCTTCGCCTTGGCACCGATACGAGGCGAAACGCCCGCAGTCTCGGCAGCTTCCATCGCCAACCGCAAGTCCTTCAGCATGAGTCCGGTGGCAAAGCCACCCTGGTAATCATTGTCGGCGGGCGACTTCGGGCCAACGCCGGGTACCGGGCAATAGCTCGTCATCGACCAGCACTGGCCCGAGCTGACGCTGGAAATATCGTAGAATGTCTGCGGGTCGAGGCCAAGCTTTTGCGCCATGGCAAAGGCCTCTGCCGTGCCGATCATCTGGACCGCCAGCAGCATGTTGTTGCAGATCTTGGCAGCCTGGCCATTGCCTGCGTCGCCAGCATGGATCACCGCCTTGCCCATGTCGCTCAGGATCGGTTCGGCCCGCTTGAAGGCCTCTTCGGTTCCGCCAACCATAAAAGTGAGCGTGCCGCCTTCTGCCGCCGCGATTCCGCCCGAAACCGGCGCGTCGACCATCGGGTAGCCCGCCTGCGCGGCTGACTCTATCACGTCCCGTGCGGTCGCCACATCGATGGTCGAGCAATCGAGCAGGATCGCGCCAGCAGGTGCATGGCCGATAACGCTTTCGGTATAGACACTGCGCACGATTGCGCCGTTGGGCAGCATTGAAACGACCGCCTCCACGCCTTCACACGCCTCCTTGGCGTCGCTGAAAGTGGTGCAACCCTTGTCCCGGGCAGCTGACAGCGCGTCTTCGGACAGGTCGAAAGCGCGCACTTCATGCCCCGCCTTGGCGAGGTTGGCTGCCATGCCGCCGCCCATGTTACCAAGCCCGATAAATGCGATTTCCATGAGTCTCTCTCCTTGGCTGCACGCCTGTCATTTCGGTCGAAACTATGCAAGCGCAAGAACGCCGGTCAACACGTGCCGCACCAGATCGACCTGCCCGCGCGCGCCGGTCTTGGCGTAGATCTTCTTCGAATAATTGCGTGCGGTTTCGATTGTTAGCCCGTGCTCCTCCGCCGCTTCGGCAATCGAGAGTCCTTGCGCCATCGACCATGCCAGCCGTGCCTCGCTCGGCGTCAGGTCGAACAGGTCGACAAGCTGTTCGGCCCGGTCAGCGGAGGATGACCGGTCACCGCGAATATACACGACCGCGACCGCGTCGGTCCCGCCCGCCAGCGCCTCGATCCGCAGCGGGGCCACGAGGATGTCTATCCATGGATCGTGACTGAGGTTGATGGCGCGGGGGCGCCCCCGCGGATTGGCGGTGAATTCGCGCACCAGTGCGGTAAGCTGGCGATCCACAGCAGGGGCCGCGGGAGTCAGCCTGTCGTAATGACCGCGACGCAATGCCCCCGATTGCTGCAACAGCCGTTCGGCTTGCGCGTCGCAATCGACGATGCGGCATTTGGCATCGAGCGAGATCCACCCGAAATTCATTCGGGCGAATGCTTCGGCGCTAAGTTCGGAGCGCGCCCTTTCCCGCTCCATCGCTGCGATCACGCGCAGCGCAACGGTGAGGTGCGGAGCTAGCGCGGTGAGAAGATTGGCGACATCGGCGCCGATCTCATCTTCGCTGGCGACAACCACTGCGGCATCGAGGCCGGACCCGCTTCCCAACCGCATGGCGCGCAAATTGGGCGCTCCCGTCCCGGCACCCTCGACGAGCTCCTCCAGCGAATAGACCCGCCCTTCGCGCATCTTCATCCGCCGCGCATCGGATTCCTCGGCTCGGTCGGAAAAGAGCGAGTGGAGCACCGGCGACCATTCGCCACTGGCCGATGTCAAACGCACCGGATCGGCGGCATGCGCGGAATGCAGGACGATCCCCGCGTAGCTCACGCCAGCCACCTGCCGCAGCCGCGCAAGGAAGGTGTGCCACATCGGCTGTTCGAAAACGCCATCATGAAGGGGCACCAAAAGGTCCGTTTCGCCGAGATTGGGAACGCGCATGGATAATTTATACTACCTCCCATTTGGGAGGTCCAGAACAATCAACCGCAGGTTAATCGGCTCCCACAGGACACAGGAAGGACCACAAGCGTGACCGCACCGCTGACACATCTCCAGCGCCTCGAGGCAGAGGCGATACACATCATCCGCGAAGTCGCGGCAGAGGCCGAAAAGCCGGTCATGATGTATTCGGTCGGCAAGGATTCGGCCGTGATGCTGCATCTGGCGAAGAAGGCCTTCTACCCCTCGCCCCCGCCTTTCCCACTGCTGCATGTCGACACGACATGGAAATTCAAGGACATGTACGCGCTGCGCGAAAAAGCTGCGCGCGATGCCGGGATGGAGCTGATCGTCTATCACAATCCCGAGGCCGAAGAGCGCGGCATCAACCCCTTCGACCATGGCCCCCTGCACACCGACATGTGGAAGACCGAGGGGCTCAAGCAGGCTCTCACCCAATACGGTTTCGACGCAGCCTTTGGCGGCGCGCGCCGGGACGAGGAAAAGAGCCGCGCGAAAGAGCGCATCTTTTCTTTCCGGACGGCAAGCCACGGATGGGATCCGAAGAACCAGCGACCCGAGCTGTGGAACCTCTACAATGCGAAGAAAAAGAAGGGCGAGAGCATCCGCGTCTTCCCGATCTCCAACTGGACCGAGCTCGACGTGTGGCAATATATCCAGCTCGAGAATATCGAGATTGTCCCGCTCTATTTCTCTGCGAAGCGACCGACCTATGAGTGGGAAGGCGGGTTGTTCATGGCCGACGATCCCGAGCGGCTCGAAAAGGTGCTCGGCACAATGCCCGAGATCACCGAACGATCTGTGCGGTTCCGTACACTCGGCTGCTTCCCGCTGACGGGCGCAGTTGAAAGCGAGGCGGCGACCCTGTCCGAAGTGATCCAGGAAACGCTGCTCACTACTACATCCGAACGGCAAGGCCGCGTGATCGACAAGGATGCTGGCGGTGCCGGCATGGAGAAGAAGAAGCAGGAGGGCTATTTCTGATGGCTGACGCACCCACCACCCAGCCCGTCTACCAGACCGATGCCCTCATCGCCGAGGACATCGACAGCTATCTGGAAACGCACCAGCACAAGACCATGCTGCGCTTCATCACCTGCGGCAGCGTGGACGATGGCAAGAGCACGCTGATCGGACGGCTGCTGTACGACAGCAAGATGATCTTCGAGGACCAGCTCGACGCGCTGGCCAGCGACAGCAAGAAGGTCGGCACGCAGGGCCAGGAAATCGACTTCGCCCTCCTCGTGGACGGGCTGGCAGCCGAGCGAGAACAGGGCATCACAATCGATGTCGCCTACCGCTTTTTCAACACCGAAAAGCGCAAGTTCATCGTCGCCGATTGCCCGGGACACGAACAATATACGCGCAACATGGTGACGGGCGCTTCGACCGCCGACCTCGCCGTGATCCTTGTCGATGCGCGCAAGGGCGTGCTCGTACAGACGCGGAGGCACAGCTATCTGTGCCACCTGATCGGTATCAAGAATATCGTGCTGGCCGTAAACAAGATGGACCTGGTCGATTACGATCAGGCTACTTTCGACAGTATCGTCGCGGACTACACGGCTTTTGCCGAGGAAATTGGCATCGAGAGCTTCACCGCCTTGCCGATCAGCGGGTTCAAGGGCGACAACATTACTGCCGCACCCAGCGAAAACACGCCGTGGTATGACGGGCCGAGCCTTGTCGAGCATCTCGAAAGCGTCGAGGTGCTCTCCGATATTGCGGCGGACAAGCCGTTTCGCATGCCGGTGCAATGGGTCAATCGCCCAAACCTCGACTTCCGCGGATTTTCCGGCCTGATCGCAACAGGGTCGGTCAAGCCGGGCGACGCGGTGCGCGTGCTTCCTTCGGGCAAGACAAGCACGGTGAAGTCGATCGTTACATTCGACGGCGACCTGGATGAAGCGGTGGCGGGCCAGTCTGTCACGATCACGCTGGAAGACGAAATCGATTGCTCGCGCGGCGATGTGCTGTGCGTGGCTGATACTCCTCCCGAAACCGCCGACCAGTTTGAGGCTACGATTGTCTGGCTGAACGATGAGGACCTGCATGTCGGGCGCGGCTATTGGCTGAAGCTCGGCACGCAGACCGTCTCTGCCACCGTGCAGCAGCCCAAGCACCGGGTCGACGTCAACACGATGGACGAACTCGCTGCAAAGACGCTGTCGCTCAACGATATCGGCGTTGCCGAGGTCTATGCGGACAAGCCGCTGGTTTTCGAATCCTACGCGCAAAATCGCACGCTTGGCGGGTTCATACTGGTCGACAAGATCACCAATGCGACCGTGGCCGCAGGCATGCTCAACTTCAGCCTGCGCCGCAGCCAGAATGTGCATTGGCAGGCGACCGATATCACCCGTGAGCATCACGCCGACATGAAGAACCAGACACCGCGCGTGCTGTGGTTCACCGGCCTCTCCGGCTCGGGCAAGTCGACCATCGCCAACGAGGTTGAGAAAAAGCTCGCGCTGATGAACCGCCACACCTTCCTGCTCGACGGTGACAATGTCCGCCACGGTCTCAACAAGGACCTCGGCTTTACCGAGGCCGACCGGATCGAGAACATCCGCCGTATCGGGGAAGTTGCCAGACTGATGACCGATGCCGGCCTGATCGTCCTCACTGCCTTCATCTCGCCCTTCCGGGCCGAACGACGGATGGTGCGTGAAATGCTGAAGGATCATGAATTCGTTGAGATTTTTGTCGACACACCGCTGGAAGTTGCCGAAGAACGCGACGTCAAAGGCCTGTACAAAAAAGCCCGCGCGGGTAATTTGAAGAACTTCACCGGGATCGACAGTCCCTATGAAGCGCCCGAAGCGCCTGAAATCACCGTTAACACAGTCGAGATGTCGCCCGAGGAAGCGGCGAACTACATCATCGACCAGATCCTGCCGCTAAAGTGAGCCAATCCCGCATGACTTCTCCAAGAACCGACGCCCAGCTTGCTGCACATCTTGCCGAGTGCGCAGGCCGCATCCTGATCGAAGTGCGCAATTCGGGAATGTTCGAAGGCAAATCTTTGGGCAAGGCGGGCGACCAGACCGCCAACGAATTCCTCGTCCACGCGCTGCGCCAGCAACGTCCTGATGACGGACTGCTGTCCGAAGAAAGCAAGGACACCGAGGAGCGGATGGACAAGGAGCGGGTGTGGATCATCGATCCGGTCGATGGCACGCGCGAATATGGCGAGGAGCGTTCGGATTGGGCTGTGCACGTGGCTCTCGCCATCAACGGCAAGCCCGAGATCGGCGCGGTTGCCCTGCCCGGTCTCGACATGGTGCTGCGTACCGACAGGCCGGTGGATGTGCCACCGGCGCCTGAGGCGCTGCGCATGGTCGTCAGCCGTACCCGGCCTGCTGCCGAAGCCGTGGCGGTGGCCGAAACGCTTGGCGCGCAGCTGGTGCCGATGGGTAGTGCCGGTGCCAAGGCCATGGCAATCGTTCGCGGCGAAGCGGATATCTACCTGCATTCGGGCGGCCAGTTCGAATGGGATAGCTGCGCCCCGGCTGCCGTCGCTGCTGCCCACGGCCTCCATATCAGCCGTATCGATGGATCGCCACTCGTCTACAACCAGCGCGATACTTACATGCCCGACCTGCTGATTTGCCGCAAAAGCCACGCGGATGCTGTCTTCAAGGCGCTTGAAGCCATCGGCTGACGCTCGGTAGTCCGACGATCGAAAAGCGGGCGAACGCTTTCGCGCTGCCCGCTTTTCATTTCAATCCGGAAGGCGCTCTGGCCTTCCCGAGATTCAGAAACTCAACGAGACCCCGGTGGAAATCGCCCACGGGTCGAGACGGCTTTCGCCGACCACTTCCATACCCTGGAAAGTACCCATGGCCGTGGGCCGCAAGAGTGTCTTCTTGAGATCGAGGAATACGCCAACTTGATCGTTGACCAGCATGTCCACGCCAGCTTCGAAAGCCCAGCCGAGATCTTCGGTAACCTCGAGATCCTCGAACGCGCCATCTTCGGTGCCGAATACGAACATGTAGCTCAGGCCCGCACCCACATAGGGGCGCACGCGGCCGGTCGTGACCGGGTGGAACTGTACTGTCAGGGCACTCGGGCCGTAGGTCACTTCGCCCAGCTGCGGCAGCGGTCCGATCGATCCGGCACCGTAGATATCAATGGTCGGCGGGAAGCCAACCGTCGCGTTGACCGCAACGTGATCGGTAACGAAATAGCCAAACTGAGCCGAAATTGTCTGGTGTTCGAATGTCGACAGGCCAGCATTGGGGAACGGCGCGCCGCCAACCGAAAGATCGAGTTCGTCGGCCAGTTCGAGGTTGGTAATGCCAAGTTTCACCACCAGGTCGCCTGCCTCGCGAGCCGGGATCGGCGGAGCGGGATCGGCTACGTTGCCGCCAAAGCGCACACCAAGTCCGAGCTGGATCGTCAGCGGGTCAAGTTCTGCATCAGCATCGACCTGCGCAAAGGTTGTAAATGTCGCATCCAGCGGCAGTAGACCGCTCGCACCTGTTGAATACCATGCCTTTCGCACATCGACGAAGGCATCGAGGCGCGGCGTCAGCGAAACATTGGCACCGGCGTTGACATAGGGGCCATGGGCATTTGGAATGTTCAGGCCCACGGCGAGCCCATCACGCTCCTGCGTAGTGAGCTGGTAGGCAAGACCGCCACCGACATAGGGACGGATCGGCCCGTCGATCGGATGCACGCTGGCCCCGATTGTCGCCATGATGAACTCGTCGTCGCCCAGATTGGGCAGCCCGGCGAGCGAACCGGCAGGGATGTTGTTGGTGGTCAGCGGTGTTGAGACCGACGCGTCGATGGCAAAGCCGTCGATCGGGAAGTAGCTGAGCGTCACTACCGAATGATAGGCCTCACGCGTCTCATAAGCACCATTGGGATCTTCCACGCCATCAGAGAAAATCGTGCCCTCGTCGACAAGTTTGGTCCGAGCGCCCGATACGCGTACATTTACTTCTCCGGCATCCTGTGCAGCCACGGGAATTGCCAGGCAGGTCGTGGCCGCCGCAGCTCCGATGAGAAGACAATTCTTATAAGACATCGCTGTTTCCTTACTTTCGTAGGTCCGGCTTACGGCTTTTTGGTAAACATCAAATTAAGCTAGGCAGCCGCGCGATTACTGCGCTTTTCGGTTGGCTCTTCCAGAGACTGCGCCTTTTCGGCGGCCTTTAGCGTGTCGCCAGCGGCAACGCATGCCAGATCATCCAGCGCAATCTCGCCCGATTCCAGCGCCGCCAGATCGGCTGCGCCTTCGGTCGTGGCAGCCGAAAGACGGTGAACCGCATCGACAATGTCATGCTGCGAGTGGTTGGCCATCACCTGAAGACGGAACCGGGCCTGTCCCTTCGGCACCGCAGGGAATTCAACCAGATTGGCAAGCATTCCCAGTGCCGGAAGGCGGCGGCTTGCAAGACGTGCCAGTGCCTCGCTGCCGGTCTTGGTGCAGACGATTGCGGACGGATCGCCATAGGTCTCGATCCCGCAGCTCTTCAGCATTCCGCGCAGCATGACGATATTGCGCATCAGCTTTTCGCGAAGTTGCGCGCCCTCTTCCGAAGCGACGATCTCGAACGCCTTGCCGACGATGGCAGCATTTGCGGGCGACATGGCGTTGGAGAAGGTGTTGGGCGAACTGTAGAAGCGCATGTACTCCTTGATCGCCCGACCCCGCGCTGCGACGAAGCCGCCATTGGACGCGAAGGTCTTGGAGAAGCTCCCCATGACCACGTCGACCTTGCCGAGCATCCCCTGCATTTCGATGAAGCCGCGACCAGTGGGGCCCAGATTGCCCAGGTCATGGGCGACATCGACCATCAACGTGGCATCGAACTCATGCGCGAGTTCCTGCAAGGCAGCGATGTCCGGCGTGTCCGAATCCATCGAAAACAGGCTCTCCGTAACCACTAGGATGCCGTTTTCGGAGTCCTTGGCGCGAATTGCTTCAAGCTTGGTGCGGGCGTGTTCGACCATGTTGTGGCGGAACAGATGCACATTGCGGGTCGCGGCATTGGCACCTTCCTGCAGGCAGGCATGGCTCAGCGCGTCCATTACGACATGGTCCTTGGCGCGCACCAGTCCCTTGATCACACCGAACCCGGCAGCCCAGCCCGTGGGAAAGAGCGCAACGTGATCGTAGCCAAGGAATTCGGCGATCTTGCGTTCAAGAGCCAGCGAAAGCGAAGTGTTGCCAACCAGCGCCGGCGAACCGGCACTATGCACACCGAAATCGCGCATCGTCTGGATCGCGGTTTCCAGCACTTCGGGATGGGAATTGAGGCTCAGGTAATCCTGGCTCGCAAAATTGACGCCCGAGAAAAGTTCTCCCTCGTCGGTACGCGCGGTGCAGCGACTGAAGGCGCCCTGCTCGGTCGAACGACCAAGCGGCCATGTCCCCGTCTTGCGGCGAGCTTCCTGCCAATCGTAGAACGCGGAGACGCGATCGAGGAGGTTGCTGCCGGGCAAGTGCCGGAAATCCTTCATGCTTCCCGAGAGCGCATCAAAAACCTTGCTCGTCATAATACGAAATTCCTTCAATTTACGTATTCGACCTAGGCGTTACGCGTGATAACGGAGGTAACGAACGTGGTTAACATGCATGTAAGTTAATTTTCTCGATCAGCCTGTTGATATCAACGGGTTTTGTCTCGAAGTCATTGCAACCTGCTTCGATCGACTTCTTGCGATCGCTTTCCAGCGCGTGCGCTGTCAGGGCGATCACCGGGATATGAGCTGTGCTTTCGTCGGCCTTGATGGCGCGCGTGGCTTCCCAGCCATCCATGTCGCCAAGCGCGACATCCATCAGGATGATATCGGGCAAGTGCTCACGAGCAGCCGCGATGCCCGACGGGCCATCAACCGCGCTCGTGACCGTAAAGCCCTTGCGCTCCAGACGGCGCGTCAACATGTCGCGGTTCATCTCGTTGTCTTCGATGATCAATACGCTTGTCACTTGCGTGTCCATTCCTTGGTTATCAGGCTGCGTCGGCATGCTGCACATCGCCAGCCTCGAATTCATCTTCGGCCGGGATGTAAGGCGGAAATTCGATGCGAATCCGGCAGGAATTGCTGTCCCCGCGTTGCTCCACAATCTGCCCGTTCAACAGTTGGATATATTTAAGCGCGAGCGCCGGCTCGATGCCCATCGCCCCGTATTTGGTCGGCGAAATGTCGTGTGAATCGTCGAAGATCTCTTCCGACAACGGGATCGCCCGTCCAAGCCCGTCGGGGCCAAAATTGTGCATGTCCATGGCGATGCCGCCGGCTTCGGTATGGGTGAACCTCAGATTCACGCGGCCATCGGGATTTTCCTTGGCAATACCGACCACGATATTGCGCACGATCGCGGCCATGGCAGACCAGTCGGTCAGTACCATTGTATCGATAGGTCCGCTCCGCTCCAGCTCAAGGGTAAGGCCGTCGGCACCCTTTGCGACATCGTCAAGCCAGCGCGGATAGGCGTTTTCTATCGTACCGGGCTTCGCGTTGATCGGCATCCGGCCCGCCTCGATGCGAGAATAGTCGAGCACATGGTCGATAAGGTAAAGCAAGTGCGATCCTGACGAGTGTATATGTCGCAGGTCGGCCTCGCTTTCCGTATCGCCCTCGTCGTCGGCCTCTTCAAGCAGGAGCTGGCTGTACCCGATGATCGCGTTGAGCGGCGTGCGCAATTCATGGCTCATGCTGGCGATGAAATCCGCCTTTGCCGCGCCTGCCTGCTCAGCAGCAGCGGTCAAATTGCGCAAATTGTCCGACGAGGAAACGAGGTTGTTCAGTTCCTTGCCGAACTCGCGCTGTTCGCGGAACAGCTTGGCAAAATACAGCGCCATCATGGCGAAGTAGATGGCGACAGACGCCATCGAGATCATGCCGATAACCTGCAAATTTTCCAGGTCAATAGCCGGCAGATCGACACCGCCAAGGCAGATATAGAGCAATGCTGCTGTATTGGCACCGAGTTGGGCCAGAAGCACATTCCGCACCCAGCCCGTTGACGGAAGGTATAGGAATGAAAGCAGCGGGATGATCAGCATCCACGGCAGGAAGGGCGAAAGCAATCCGCCGAAGGCATAACAGGCCCACAGGATACACACCGACAGGTTCTGTACCGAGATGAAGGCCAGCAATTTGTACCTACCCGTGGCGCGCAGCACGAAGGGATAGATCCAAAACGCCGTAATCGTCAGGAAGAACACCAGCACGCGGTGATCGCGGACGACATCCATGAAGTAGAGATAGGCCGGCAACGAGTTGCCTAGTACCGGCCCGAATACGTGGCTGAGCATGAACATACGCGCGCGGCGATGATGTTCTGCATCAGCCAGCATTTCCTTCGGGATGAAGTAATCGAGCAATGAGCTCAGGTTCCAACCCGATGTTGTTCCCAACGCAGCCATCCTGTGCCCCTTGTTCGCTCTGATCATGCAGCGCGTTAAAACCTTGCTCTTCGCGCTTGGCGCTTGGGACCCAATTACGTTGGCAGCCTTGAATATTGGTTAATCCGTTCTTGACCGCTCTTTAACCGCTGCCGGGTATTGCGATGCTGCGATCCCAGGAGACGAATTGCATGATTTCCCGACTCACTCCCGTGTTGGACTGGTTTATTCCGGAGAACATCCGCGCGTCGGAAACCGACGTGCCGATGGTGCGTCACTTCGTCATGCTGCACCTGCTCGGCCCGCTCATGGGCCATACGGTGACGGCTTTCCTCCTGATGCAGCTGTCCGAAAGCAACTGGCAATTCTGGGTCGTTGAAGCCTGTGTCGCCAGCTTCTTCCTCGTCCCGCTGATCCTCCGCCAGACCGGTAGCATGGCACTGGCTGCCATGGTCAGCGTGCAGACTCTAGTCGGGCTCAGCCTGTTTGGCTCTTTCTGGTTTGGCGGGATAAGCTCTCCGCTGCTGCCGTGGTTCCTGATCGCGATGGTCCTGTGCTTCTTCTATCTGTACGATTCCATCAAATACGCGCTAATCGGGATTACCCTGCAGCTGGCCACCTTCACTGCGGCGCGCCTGTTGTCGGGCAACTTCCCGCAGCTCGTCGATCCCGCAGAACTGCTCTTGCCGAACGTATTCTCGATCTTGGCAGCCCTCACCTACATGACGGTAATGTGCCTGTTTTACGAAGCAGTCATGCGTGTCAGCCTGCGGCTCGAGCAGGAAACCATCGACCAGCGCGGCCGGGTCGCGGAACTGCGCCATGCGATGTCGGCGGCGGAGCAGGCCAGCAAGCGCAAGTCTATCTTCCTGGCCAAGATGAGCCACGAGCTGCGCACGCCACTCAATGCCGTGATCGGCTATACCGAAATGCTCAAGGAGGAATGGATCGAGCGCGGTGAGGATGAGCGCAAGGCCAAGGACCTTGACCGAATCCATGCCGCCGGGCGCCACCTTCTCGCGTTGGTCAATAATGTGATCGACCTGTCGTCTATCGAATCGGACCGGATCGATCTCAATACCGAGCCCGTTGTTGTACGGGACCTTGCGGATGATGTGATTGCCACGGCTTCACCGCTTGCGCGAAAGCGCGATAACAAGCTGGTCCTGAACATGCCGGAAGACCTTGGCACGCTGGAGCTGGACGCGTTGAAGGTGCGCCAGTCGCTGCTCAACCTGCTTTCAAATGCTGCCAAGTTCACCACCAAGGGCACTATCATGATGACGATCCTGCGTTCGCAGGAGAAGGATGGCGACTGGCTGACCCTGGAAGTGACCGACAATGGCATCGGCATACGTCCCGAAGCGCTCGAACGGATTTTCAAATCGTTCAGCCAGGCGGAGAACGATACGGCCACACGCTTTGGCGGCAGTGGCTTGGGACTGGCGCTGACAAAGCGATTCACTGAAATGATGGGCGGTACGATTTCCGTACGGAGCGAATACGGGCTGAGCACCAGCTTCACGATCCGTATCCCCGCCATCGAGTCCAGCCTTTCAGAACGCAAGGTGGCCTGAACGCGATGATATCAAACCGTCTCTCTCCTCGCTCGATCTCCGCGCGACTTCGCATCGCCCTGGTGGTTGGCGCCTTCACTTTCCTCGGCGGTGCCTTCGCCAGCTTGCTGCTGACGCTCGTCCGGCCGGAACACCAGCCAATGGCGGTTGCAGGCGTTGGACTCGCCTTCGGCCTCGGCTTGCTGGCATTCGCTATCAGCTGGTGGATGGTGCGCGACTTTGACGTGCGGCTCCGCTCGCTCGCGGTTGGCCTCTCCAATCTCGCAAAGCAGGCCGCCCCTGAGGGTAGCCGCGCAAATCGTGACGAACAAAATGATCCCAATCCGATCATGGGCACGCTCCTCAACGCCGAAGCCGATCTCCAGACAGCCGCGCGCGCGCTTGTTTCGATCCAGGTCGAACGCGCGCATTCGCAGAGCCTGCTCGAGCAGAAGAACTCGGAACGTCGCATATTCTTCTCGCGGCTGAGTCACGAATTGCGCTCTCCGCTCAATGCGATTCTCGGTTACACCTCTATCCTGACCGAGGACGCCGAGGAAGTCGGCTCCGAATCCATGGTCCACGATCTGTCTCGCGTACGCGCTGCAGGGCATGAACTTCTGGGGTTGATCGACGACCTTCTGGGCATGGTCGAAGACAGGACCGGTGAGGCGACACGCGAACGTGTGCCTTTCTCGCTGAACGCGACGGTCGACGCGATTGCGAAAGATATCAAGACTCGTGGCAACGGCCCGAGAATAGAACGCGACGACGCGGCGACCGAATGCGACATAACCGTGTTTGGCAATCGCGCGCTCACAAGCCGCGCAGCGCTCGGGATTTTCGACCACGCGCTCAAATATCAGCGCGCCGAAAGCATGCAGTATTCAATCACCATGAGCGATGATTGCACGGCGAGGGTCAGCCTCGTCACGAAGAACAAGAGCAAACATCCTCCGCGTGACAGTCAGAACGAACAAAGCGTCAGCCTGGAGGTCAAGGATGCCTTGGCCAAGCAGATCGGCGGGAACCTGCTGATGTCGTATTCCAGCAACAACACCACGACGTACCAGCTCGATATCCCGGTCGATCTCGGGGCGATGCGTCAATTGGAAAACAAACAGAAACTAGGCGAAACAAACGTGACGCAAGAAGAAGCCAAGCCCAACGGACATCGTCGAAAGGCGCTGGTCGTGGATGATGATCCCGCCGCAATCGATTTGCTAGGCCGCTGGCTGAAGCGATGCGACTATGTTGTGGTGTCTGCCAGCGATGCAGCCGAAGGCCTCGCCAAGGCTGCCATCGAGTCTCCTGACCTGATCCTGCTTGACGCGCTGATGCCCGGCAAGTCCGGCTATGATGTCCTTCCGGAATTGCGCGCGCTCCCTGGCATGCAGGAAACCCCTATCCTGATTGTGACCGTCGACGATGACCGTGTGCGCGGACTTGAAGCCGGCGCATCCGATTTTATCCGCAAACCTGTGACCGAAGGTGAATTGCGTAACCTCATTTCGGTCTACGAAGATGACGAACAGGGAAGCGTCCTTATCATCGACGACGACGATGATGCTGCAGACCTGCTTGGCAGAACGGTCCGCCGCCTCGGTTTCGATGCACGGCGTGCAACTGACGGGGAATCCGGCCTTGAAGCGGTGCGGATCGATCCCCCGCGGGCCATCCTACTCGATCTCAACATGCCCAACTTGAACGGCTTCCAGTTCATCGAGGCGCTGTCGCGTGAAGGCAAATTCGACGAGATTCCCATTATCGTGGTCTCGGCCCAGAGACTTTCCGTGGCCGAGCATCACACGCTGGTGTCTGCCGGAGCCAAATTCTATCTGAAGGGCAATGCTGCGCCACGCGAAATCGCGGCAGGCCTGCGGGAGGCGGTGGCATGAACAACCAGAACGCACCTACGCGCAGTGTCCTGATTGTCGATGATATCGAGGACAACCGCATCCTGCTTGAACGCTCGCTTGTATCCGCAGGATACCGCACGATCACAGCTTGCGATGGCGCAGCTGCCCTTTCTGAAATTTCCAATCGCGTTCCCAGCATCGTCCTCCTCGACTGGATGATGCCTGGTTTGAGCGGCTTGGAAACCCTCAAGGCGATCCGAGAAAATTATACAGCCGCGCGTCTGCCGGTCATCATGTGCACGGCTGTTGGCGAAGAGGATAATGTCGTCGAGGCGATCGAAGCCGGTGCCAACGATTATGTCGTGAAACCTGTCAGCCTGCCGATTCTGCGCGCACGGATGAGCGCACATCTCTCGCAATCCGACATGGTCTCCAACCTCGACAATGAAAAGTCGGAGGCGAAGAAGCGCATGGCCCAGCAAATGCGTCGCCTCATGGAAGCGCGTAGCGAAGGCTGATTATGAACCGTGGTGCAATCCATCAGGCTCTGACAGGACCAAGCCGGTCGGGAAAAACGCGGGCGTTAATTGCCGGCGCATTCCTCGTGGTGGCAATGGTCACGGCGGTCATGGAATTGAATTTCGTGATCGGCGCGCTTGCTTTCATGGGCATTCTGGCAGGCGTCCTCGCCTTCATCCAGCTCGCCCGCGAATACGAGAATGCCTACGCGCAGAACCAGGAAACAATCGTTTCGCTGGAAGAGAGCCAGCGCAAGATGCGCATCGATCCCCTGACGGGCCATCTCAACCGCACAGCGTTTACCACGATCCTGCATGATCTGGCCGCGATCGATTCGAAAAGCAGCATGATCATGGTGCTGTTTTTCGATCTCAACCGGTTCAAGGAAGTCAACGATACACTGGGTCACGATGTCGGTGACAGGCTGCTGCAAAGCGTTGGCGAGCGCACAAGCGAAGTTCTTAATGACCCAGTTGCCATCGCCCGACTTGGCGGCGACGAGTTTGCCGCGATCCTTCCTTTCGAAAGCGAAGAAAAGACGCGCGAAGTCGGCGAGGCGCTGATCAACGCGATCGGCCGTCCCTACAGGCTCGCTGATCGTCTGGTCGAAGTGTCCGCATCGCTCGGCATAGCGATCGGTGATCCAGTGGTACACGGCGGCGATGAACTGCTGCGACGTGCCGACATGGCGATGTATGAAATGAAGAACGCCGGACGCGGCGCATACCATATCTTTGACGATCTCATGTCCAACCGCCAGATCCGCGAAAATTCCATCCGCGTCGAGCTTGGCAAATCGCAGTTCGATAGTCGCTTCATGTTGCATTATCAGCCGATCGTGGATGCGCGCACCGGCCGGACCGAAAAGGTCGAAGCGCTGCTGCGCTCGCAGGGAACCGTGCTTGACGGCATTTCACCTGCACTGATGGTATCGGTGGCTGAAGACAGCGGCCAGATCGTGCAATTGACCGAATGGACTTTGGACACGGCCCTGCAAGCTGTCGCGCAGATCCGGCGACCGGTTACGGTCAATGTCTCGCCAGTCTATTTCCGGCATGAGGATTTTGCCGAACGCCTGATCGACCGGTTGATCGCTTCGGGCCAGTCGCCGTCGAGCCTAGTTGTCGAGGTGACCGAGGGCGTGCTTATTTCCGACATCGTCGGAGCGCGCGAGTCCATCGATCTGCTTCGCACGGTCGGCATTGAAGTCTATCTCGACGATTTCGGCACCGGATACTCCTCGCTTAGCTACCTGCAGAACTTCGAACTTGATGGAATGAAGCTGGACAAGTCCTTCATCCAGCGCCTGGGCCAAAGCGACAAGGCCATTCGCATCATCCGCTCGATGGTCGATTTCAGCCATTCACTCGGCATGAAAACGGTGATCGAGGGAGTCGAAAGCGAATGGCAGGCACGCTTGCTGCAACTGCAAGGCTGCGATTACCTGCAAGGCTATGAATTGGGCGTGCCGATGGCGCTGGAGACAATGGTCGGCCGCCTTAACAGCGAGCGTGAGCAAGCCGATGCGAGCCAGGCAAAAACAAAAAGCCACAATGCTTGAAGCTGTCGTCCCTAGGTAAGTGGTGCCAGAAGAGTAACCGCATCAAGCATATACTACTTTGAAATTGCGATGCTTTTTTTCATAAGCTGTGTGTATGCCCCCATAGCTGCCCCGGGACTTTTTGGCTGTGACGGTTCGAGTTCGGTATTTTGAGCGAGCCCAAAAATACTGTCCGAGTCGCAGAGCTTGATCAACGGAAGGACGGTAGAGAGGAACCGAGAAAAGCTCGCCCTCACTCAGGGCCGATACTGGACCGAGTTGATGAAGCCCCCGCTAAGCAAAGCTCTCCGTGATCGTCGTCATGACTTGATCAGAGCTTAGCGACGTTGCGCTTGAGGCATAGAACCAATCAGGCAAATCCGGCGCAAGCAGACCATCCCATTCACTCAGGTCCGAAACACCTTCCAAAATCAATTCTCCTCCATTGTCCAGGCTGAGGATCGTATCGCCGTTTGCCTCCTCAATAGCGACAATCGTACGACCATCTGCAAGATAGAGCTTGTCCACCCCAACTTCGAAATCGGTGATGGTATCGCTATCGCGCGACTTGTCAGGTCCGTCGATAATA
Organism: Erythrobacter alti; assembly: GCF_037996805.1. NCBI lineage: Bacteria > Pseudomonadati > Pseudomonadota > Alphaproteobacteria > Sphingomonadales > Erythrobacteraceae > Erythrobacter > Erythrobacter alti. Next base: position 301,489 of record NZ_JBBNAX010000002.1, read on the forward strand.
AAAATGTCCGCGCCTTGCCCGCCTGTCATGATGTCGCTGCCCTTGCCGCCGACGATGACATCATCTCCGGCACCGCCAAGCAGGATATCGTTGCCCTTGCCGCCCTCGAGGAGATCGATGCCCGCGCCGCCATCAATAAAGTCATTTCCGTTGTCGCCGCTCAGCCGGTCGAAACCCTCCCCGCCGAAAATTTCTTCCTGTCCTCGCCCACCAGAGATTTCATCGTCGCCATCGGTACCAGTCAGGACTCCGCCACCCCTTGAGGCCTCGGCCACAACGCCATCATTGATGGCCGTGACGGTCACGGTGAGGGTGGCCGTATCGGTGAGTGAACCATCAGTCACGATGTAGTCAAAGGTATCCTGCACGATCGTCCCTGGTACGAGCGTATCGGTGATATCGGCATCAGCTGAATAGGTGAAAGAGCCGTCGGCCCCGACCACCAGAGTGCCGTAGACGCCACTGATGGCGGTGCCGGGCAACGCTCCCTCGATCTCGAGGATGGAGAGGATATCGCTATCGGCATCGGTATCGCTGCCGGCAATCAGGTTGCCACCAGTACTTGCATCCTCATCCACGGCAGCAACGTCGTCCTGAGCAATCGGCGCATCGTTCACTCCGACAATCGTGATCGTCACGTCGATGGTTCCGGCGGTGAGGGGCGAATAGCTGCCGGTGGAATTGTCGAGGATGACCAGTTGTCCGAATTCCTGGACGATTTCTCCTTCACCTAGCGCGTCGATCTTGGTCCCGTCGAACACGTAATAGATAAGCAGTCCAACGCCGTTTGCAGATCCGTTTTGCTGGCTGTCGATGGTTCCGCCGAAGGAGCCGATGCGAGCGGCTCCCGTAGTTCCCAGGTATCGGCCGGAACCGGCATGCAGGTCGGTCAGGTCGGCATCGCTGAAGTTGAAATACATCTTCAGGGTGGATGGCGCCTCGGGCGAGCTGGTGTCGGTGATGGTGAATTCGGTTGACTGTCCCGGTCCAGCCCAGACCACCGGCAGATCGTTTTGGCCATGCACGGTCACAGTCACCGTTGCGGTATCTACGCCGCCGTTCCCGTCGTCGACCGTGTAGGAGAAGCTGTCGGTCGCCGTCTCACCAAGGGCGAGGTATTCGAAGGCTCCGGCGGGATTATAAGTGAAAGTGCCGTCGCCGTTGTCGGTGACCTGCCCGGACGTTGAACTTTGATCTATGGAAAAGCTGTGCGTGTCGGACAAATCGACATCCACGAAGTCTGCGGAAACAACGAAACCCGGACCATCCTCGAAAGTACTAGTAGTGAAGTCATAAGCCACTGGCGCGTCGTTTCGTCCGTCCAGCGTAATTGTCACCTGAGACTGGGCGCTGTCTGCGATGCCATCAGAGAGTTCTATCAAATAGACTTGCTCGAGCGATTCGCCTTCGGCCAGGAAATCTAGGTCCGCATCGGCGATGGAGAAAGTCCAATCTAGCACCCTGCTACCCGCAGAAGTTGGGTTGATTGCGAAGTTTCCGAGATAACCGCTGCCGAGTGGTGTGAACGTGGCTGTATGCTCGTCTCCGGCTTCCGGATCCGAGAATGCGAGAACGCCGCTCGCTTCTAGCAGCTTCACTAGTTCGTCCGGATCGCCATCGGCAAGTTCGGTCAGCGATGCGCTGTCAGTCGCAGGACTGTCGCCATCAATGTCCACGAGTAGGGCGGCAAAGGAAGCATCGAGCCCCAGTTCCTGCCCGCTGTCCGTGAAGTAGCCCGTGCCGTCGTTGAGATAGATTGCGCTGGGAGCAGCCTGACGGGCCGCGACGATATCAATGTCGCCATCGCCATCCACGTCACCCAGCGTCGCGTTACGCGTGAGCGCGTTGCCAAAATCCTGCCCCGATGAGACGAAACCTCCCTGGCCGTCACCGAGAAAGAGCTCGTCGAAGGTGACCGAGGCGACGAAAAAGTCGAGGTTCCCATCGCCATCAAAATCCGCGGTTTCGATTCCGTTCGGGAAGCCATTCAGCGCAATCGTTGAAGATGCCGTGAAGCCGCCTGATCCATCGGCGAGTAAGATTTCTGCCCGCTTGTCCGTCACATTGGTCATGACAAGGTCGATATGCCCGTCGCCGTTATAATCACCGGCGATCACCCCGCTATACCGCCCGTTCGGTAAAGTCGTGGAATCCACGGTGAAATTTCCGCTGCCGTCGTTGAAGTAGATGCGCGAAGGCTGGAAACTGTTGGGCGTGACGACGTCGAGATCTCCGTCGCCGTCGATGTCGACCGAGATGCTGTTCAGCGTCCGGTCGAAACCAAGGTTGCGAACCGTCGGAAAATAGCCGGTTCCGTCGTTCAAAAAGAGGTTGGTCCCGCCATTTGAAGACCCGATCACCATCACGTCTAGATCGCCGTCATAGTCGAAGTCCTCGATTTCTAGTGAGCCGACGAGGAACTGGTTGATGTATTGCCCGACCAGGAATTGCCCGCTGCCCTGGTTCAACCAGATATAGGTTCCGTTCCCCTGGTGCCCGCCGACAACAAGATCCTGATCGCCATCACCATCGAGATCGCCAGCCCCGATGATCAAATTATCGCCACCGATCGCGGTATTGGGCAAGGCGCTGAAATTGCCGCTTCCGTCATTTTCAAAGAAAAGGTCCAGCGTCTCGTCCGTCGCGAAGATCAGATCGAGATCGCCCCCTCCACCACCGCCGACGAAGACAGGCGCATCGTTGAGTCCCGTTACCGTCACTTGAACTTGCGCGGAATCCGTCGCCCCGTGCTCGTCGACTACATCGTAGGTCAGCGTGACTATGCCGGATTCGCCGTCAGAGAGATAATCGAAGTCCTGTCCTGGATCGAAGACAAGCTGGTTTCCGCTGATTGAAACGGTTCCTTTGCCGGTCAGGTTGCCTACGGCCGATAGCGTCAGGACGGCGCCGTTGTCAGGATCCACGTCGTTTGCAAGAACGTCGATCGGGATCGCCTCGTCCTCGCCTGTTGCGGCACTGTCGCCGTAAGCAATCGGAACGTCGTTGACCCCGACTAGCCGGAAAGTGACGTCAATCGTGCCGGCCGTCAGCGGAGAATAGCTGCCGGTTGAATTGTCCAGAACGCGTAACCGGACGACCTCGTCGACCACTTCGCCTTCAGCCAGTTTGTCTAGTTCTGTGCCAGCTAGGTTGTAGCTTATCAGGGCCACTCCGGGCGTGGTGACAGTTTGCGAAAATTCCGTTCCGCCGCCGAAGGTCCCGCGGCGTCCTCCAGGTGTGCCGACGTGGATTGTGTTGCCCGCATGGCTGTCGCCTATATCGGCATCGGTATAGAAGAACCTGGGCACCAGCGACACCGATGATGTGGGATCAGGCGTATCATTGATGAGGATCAGATCGCTCTGGCCAGCGGCGGGATCGGCAAAAACGATCGGCAGGTCATTCTCGCCCGTGATGGTGACCGTCGCGGTGGCGGTACCCATGCCACCCTTTCCATCATCGACCGTGTAAGTGAAACTGTCGGTAACGATCGCACCATCTCGTAAATAGTCAAACGCCCCTGCAGGATCGTAGCTGAATGTTCCGTCGGCATTGTTGATGACGGTACCCAGCGTTTCCGTGGTGTCGATCGTGAAGCTGTGCGTGTCGCCCAAATCGCCATCAATGAAATCGGCGGTGAGAGTGATGGTCGGGCCATCTTCGTTGGCATTGCCCGAAATGTCTTCGGCCATAGGCGGCTGGTTGGGGAGCGTATTCGCAATGTTGGCGAACGTTATCGTCGCCGACTGACTGCCATCCGGCTGCGTATCCCCGTCGGTCAGCAGGAATTGCACCAGGGCAGATTGCGAAAAGTCATCCGTCGTCACGCTGTAGGCAACGGAGCGAAGGATCGCCTCGGCCGCTTCCGGCGTACCATTGGCATTAAAGAAAACTCGCAGACCAGTGCCGCTGGTGCCAAATGTGGTGCCGACCAGCACCCCTTCGTAATACGCCTCCATCCCCTCGAAACGGACCTGTCCTGCACCGTCGCCCTCGCTGACGAAACTGAGCATGCCATTCCCGTCGGTAATGTTGATGTTCCAGATCCCGGTAATGTCGGCGGAATCGGTATCAGAGACGATCCCGTCCGGAGAAATGATCCGCGCACCGGAGTCGGCGATGTAGTCCAAATTGACATCGGCTCCCGCAGCCTGCGGATCAAGATCTACGAAAGGCGCATCGTTGACGGGCGCAATCACAACACTGATCTGCTGTTCGTCGACGCCTCCGTTCCCGTCTTCCACCAGCACGATGAAACTGTCAGTACCGCTGACATTGGCAACGGGGCTGTACGAAAGCGTATCGCCGATGATCGAGACAGACCCGAGGGACGGCTCCTCGCCAGGCTTCAGCCGGAATGTAAGAGCGTCCCCATCAGGGTCGCTTGCCTGCAAACGGATCGGATCGCTCGGCGTATCCTCACTGGTCACAATCTCGGTCTGTGCACCGCCGGTCAGGGAGAAATCGTCAATCTTGATGTGGTGCCCAGTCCACCACCCGTAGGGCCGAAGATCAACGCTGGTCAGTCCTGCGCCGACAAGGCCGGGATCGCTAACGGTGAATTCTGCGACACCATCGGAATCCATGTCGATCACGACGGTTCCGCTGTAGCTATCGAGGTCGAGAGAGAAATCACTCCACACGTCGAAGAGCGAGGACGAGAAGATGTTATCGGCAAAGAGGTTATAACTGGAGCCGCCCGGCAGCGTGACGATCAGCTTCGGCCGGTCGTAATTAGCTGCGTTGTCGTCGTAGTCGGGAGCCCACGCCGTTCTTTGCGTCGTGAGGTAGAGTTGAACCTGATCGCCATCAGCGGTCTCAAACTGGAATATGCTGCGACCATAATAATAATCGCCGTAATTCCTAACATCCGAATTGTGGTGAAAGATACTGTAACGCAGAGACGCGTCTTCGACCGGATATCCCGGAGTGAAGAGCGCCTTTACTCCGAGGTCGGTCTGGTACTGCTCGAGGTAAAGGTACCCGCCGGTTTCCACGGCGTTAAACGGAAAGCTCCAGCCATCACCGTTCAGAATACCGTCGTCAAATCCGTCCGAATAGGCGAAGCTGGGGTGGAATTTCGGCGGCGCGTTTTGATCCTCGGGCTCGATCGTCACTGTACCGAAAGAGACGGCACCTTCATCGTCGATGATCCGATAATCGAACGAATTGGGGCCGACGGGGCTCGTATTGGAAACAAACGAAATGGTGCCGGCTCCGCCGTAAAACAGGTCCCATCCCGCTGTGCTCCACGTCGACGTGGAGGTCTCAAAGAAGTAGATGTCTCCGCCATCAGGATCAAAATCATTGGCGAGCAGGTCTGCCACGGCGAACGAGCCGCTGCCACCTACCGGGAGAGTGATCGTATCGTCCCCGGCGACCGGAGCGGCGTTTTCAAACACCAGCGAGAAAGTGTCGAAAGCACTCAGCTCCCCGTCCGATGCAAGGAGGCGCACTTCGACCGAGCTGCCGATTGTGCCCGGCGCAGTACCGGAAAAGGTTGCACCATCGAACGTGAGCCAGGACGGGAGCGGATCCCCGTTAGCGAGAGCGGCTGTCAGAGTGAGAATATCGCCGTCGGGGTCGGTGAAAGCTTCTGCGGGAACGTCGATTTCGAATGCCGTGCCCGCAGCAAGGTCCACATCGGGAAGGGGTTCTGGCGACAGATCGGTGTATGTCACCGTGGGTTCGGCTGGTGGATTGGCCGTTTCGTTTCGACCTAGCACCACGCTTCCATAGGTCTCACTGTAGGTATAAATTTGCAGAAGGACGGAATCGAAGTCGCCGGACCAAGCGGAAACGTCTTTCAAATCAGTCCCTTCGAAAGCAATTCGCTCGGCATCGTACATGACGAACTGGATCTGAAACAATTCGAGGCCGGCCACCTTAGGGCGTGTTGCACCTGACGGAAGCTGAAAGCGGATATCCAGTATGTCGCCGCTCGATGTGTTGTCACGCAACGCAAACGAGGCAGGCAGGGAAATGGTATCGCCTGCGATCACCATGGTTAGCCTTGCGCCACCATACGATGCTCCAGAGCTAACGTGTCCCGTTCCGGGTGAAAGATCGAGCGAATATTCGAGAACAAAGCTGATTGGTTCATCATTCGCCAGACCGACTGCACTGGCATCAATAGTCGTGTCGAACTGGACAACCTGCTGGCGACCTGTGGCGATGGGCGTGGCATTGATTTCGAACGGCGAAAGCGTCTGCGTTGCCCACACACTCGTGGAAGGATCCTGATCTTGGAACCACGCGATCAGATTGCCCGTGGAGAGCCCCAGCAAGCTCTGCGAGTTGGATTGATAACTGTCGCCATTTTCGATTTGGAAAACTTCACCGACGGGATTTCCCATGGCGTCAAATGCGCGCGCTTCTATTGTTGAATACGCTTCAACGCCGGGCGGATTAATGCCGTCCCAAGCTACGACGAAACCGCCATCTGCCGTTGCCGTCACGCTTGGTTGATACTGTCGCCCGTCGACCCAGTCCGTAACGGTGACTACTTCGGAAACTGGCGTACCGTCCGGCTGGAAAACCTGGACGAATGTATCATAGCTTCGAGCCGTGGTCGGACCGACATTGACAGCCCAGGCAAAGACGAGATTGCCATCCTCCAAAGTTGCTGCGTCAAAGATCGAACCGCCCGTCAGCGTTGGTTGAACAATCTCAAAGGCAGGATGCACGGGGGCAAAGTCGGTGTCGAACACCTGCGCTGAGAGAACCCCTGCATCATCGATCCAAGTGACTACAAAGCCCTCGCCCACAGCCTCGATCTGGTGCGACTGGCGCGCAATGCTGAGCGAGAATGAAGGTAAACCAAGAGTGACGGAGGATTGCGGAACGCCGTCAAGATCGAAGGTTTGGCCACGGAGAAAGTAGAGGGCGTGCCAGCCTCTTTCTGGAGTCCAGACACTTTCGCTTTCCAACCAAATTGTACCGACAATTCCCGCGTTCGTCGCCGCGACACGTGCAAAATTAGGATTAGCATTATCGCTGTCGTCGGCGAGCGTGCGAAATTCATCTTCGAAGCCAATCGTAGTTCCTTGCTGAACCTCATACGGCGTAATGAGTCTTGGCTGCCCGGTTGCGTCGAAATACTGCAGCACGAGCCGGTCTACCGACGTGTTAGAATCGGGATCGTAGACCATGGCGAAGCCGCCATCTGGCAACGCAGCGATGTTGGGCATTCGCGGCGCGGAACCCGTGGCGATGGCAAGCGTGAACGCGGAGCCTAACGGTTCACCGCTGGCATCAAGGAACTGGCCAACCAGATAATAATCCGCCGCTGATCCCCCTAGCCCGCTGGTGGTCACGGCAAGCAATCTTCCGTCTGCCAACTCGATGAGATCCAGCATGGTGGGATCTTCGAGGCCGGATAGCTCTTCGAACTCGAAATCTATGGGTTCGTAAATCCTATTCACTGTCACCCCCTGTCAAGCATCCGTATACGGTCCCAAGAGACAGACCGAAACTTGGTCACGAGGTTGAAATTGTGCTGACTATTGGTAATCTTGTCATCATCAGTTCTGATGACGTTCTCGGGAAAATCCGAGTCGACTCTGAAAGGTTGAATGGAAGGAAGGCGGAGAGAGAATTTTAACTCGGCATTGAGGGGGCAATGTCTTGGATTTTATTGGCAAAATTTATGAAGCAATCGAGGATGAGGACGCTTACCTCGCCCTGCCGGAAATGCTCGCCCATTCCGTAGGTGCGCGCTCCTGCACTCTTCAATTGTTCGACGCGAACTACAGTGTCGAAGACATCAAGGTGAATCACTTCACCGACGAGATGCTGGACTTCTACGTCGAGCATAATCTTCAACATTTCGACGCTTGGGTCCTTTCGATGGATCGAGATGCCGACTGGGGCAGAGCGCGACTGTTCAGCGATCGGCTCTCCGCAGATGAATTCTGCAACAGTTTTTTTTACAACGAATTTATTCGCCACTTCGGCGATGACACAGTTCATTGCGTGGGCTTCGCTGACTCCCGAACGGATGGCGGCACTTTGCTCGTTGGCCTTCACCGGCCGAGAGATGACGTTGACTTCACCGAAGAAGAGAGACTCCGGCTCGAAACGCTGAGGCCGCACCTGACGCGTATGATTGTCCTGCGAAACAAGCTTCAAAAATTGTGCGATTCCGCGGTTGGCGCGCAAGTGGGTATCGATAGCGTTGAAGATGCCTTCATCATCGTGCGCAAAGACCGGCGGGTACAATTTGCAAACGCTTCAGCCGAGATTCTGTTGCGGGCCCAGCAGCTGATCCGAATGAAAGATGCGAAGTTAGAGTTAGTGCGGGCAGTGGATCAGCGGCGCCTAAAGCGCGCGTTGCACGGCGCGTCGACCAATCGGTTTGACAGGCACACCGCGTTTCCCGCGCGCGACGCGAATGGCAGAGATTGGCGCTTTTCAATCGTCCCCAAAAGTTTCGGCGGTGTTACTGCACTACTAATCTGGATAGATCGTGGAAGAGCGGGCGCGTCCGCCGCAGACCTCCTGCGAAGCCTATACGGCCTGACCAGGGCGGAAGTGCCAGTGCTCATGGCTCTCAGTGAAGGCCTTTCTGCGCTCCAGATATCCAACAGACAGGGCATCTCAATCGCTACAGTACGAACCCACATCCAACACATTTATCAAAAGACTGGAGTGCACAAGGCGAGCCAACTCGCCACGCTGGTGGCCAGCCTGCCGAAATTGCGGCGTGCACCGCAGTAGGCTCGCGAAGATACGACCGGTTTACATTAAACGATTAGATAGCTGACCGTGCCCTGAGAGACTTGTCGTGTGTTTCAGTGTTAATTTTAGTGGCTAGTTCTCTCACTTTTCTAAGAAGAGACGCTACGAGTCATTGATCACGGAAACGGACATTCTTCGTGCTCTCCGTGGCGAAGTGAAATAGGCCAACAATAAATTCTTTTCCGCGTCCATTTTGACGCAACCTCAAAAAATCATGGGTGTTAGTTAGGACGTGATGATAGCATCATGATAATGACTTCACATTGGGGCAGGGGATAGTGAATGCCAATAGCCAGTCGATTTCGTCATCCGTTAGGTGATGGGAGCATTACAGCTAGTCGAGACGGTGACGGCTACTATGTCGCCCAAGGGTTTGACGAGCCCAATGGCGAACTAGGCGGTACCTACCATCTTGGCGCCGACTGGAACGGTGAAGGCGGCGGCGATACGGATCTTGGCGATCCTGTCTTTGCGATCGGAAACGGCACTGTGATAGCGATTGTCGGTGATCAGGGAGGATCAACGACGGGTTTCGGCAACTACATCATCCTTCGGCATGACCTTCCCGAACCAGAAGTGATTAATGGCATCACGGTTACGCATGTCCACAGCCTCTATGCCCATTTGGATAGCGTGGCAGGGCTGTCTGTCGGTCAGGACGTTGCCATTGGTCAGCAGATCGGATCGCTCGGCAGCAGTGGCGCCTCCAGCCTTGCCCATCTGCATTTCGAGATCACACTCAACGATACACTGCCCACGGCTGATGACGGATACAACCCGGCAGGCGCTCCCGCGACATGGGTCGACCCAGTGGCGTTTGTCGATGCGCGACTGGTGGGGGTAGGCGCTTCAAGCGAGACGCTGAGTGACCTTGCCGATTTCGCCTCGCTCTCAGATTTGGCCTATGGCAGCTCCGATTTGCTGGCGTCGGGTAATTTGCCCGATGGCTGGCAATATGTGCCACCCGGCGAACTGGGCATGACCTATCAGGGTCTGACTGAAGCAGGCGCGCAGCGCTTCTCGTTCCTTGGTCACGAAGTCCTTGTCGACACTACAGGCGTGCTGAGGAACGATATTGGCGGCGTGCAGGCGGGCGTTCCCGGCGAAAACGGGATGTTTGTGGCTCGGAATGGCGAAACCGGACAGATCGCTCTAGTTTTTCGCGGAACGGACCCCTCTTTACTGGCGGCCCCGGCTGATTTCATTCAGTCTTACCCTGGAATTGTGACTGACAACCTAGATTCAGCACTCTCCCAGTTCGATGCCGTGTTTGCAGCGCTAACTTCATATCTGGCAGACCTTTCAGGCTCCTATGAAGTCGTTGCCACCGGACACAGCCTAGGCGGCGCGCTTGCCGCTGAAGCGCTCAATTACAGTTCTAATGTTTCCCTTGGATATGGCTTTGGCGCGCCGGGGATGACGGTTGATGGGGCTGGCCAATTCACGATCATTCGGCACCAGAATGATCTTGTTGGAGAAATGTTCGACTCAAGAATTGGCAGCAACGATTTGCTGCTCTGGGACAACCGCAATGGCGAGCGCCTCAATCTCGCATCGCATTCGCTGGGGCAATACAATTCCGAATTAAGTCGCCTTGCGCAAAGCGATATTTTTGCAGCCTATCCCGCTGACCAGATATTTTCGATTTTTATCGCGAATGAATGGAATGGCTATCATGGCGTGATGCCGTCTGATCCGGCGCCTTTTTATAACGTTTTCGGCGGACTACCGGGCGATTTTATCGATGCCCGCGGAACGTCCGGAAAGGTCATGATCGACGGATACGGCGGCGATGATACCATTCACGGATCGACCTTCGCGGATTTTCTTGCAGGAAACGCAGGGCGTGACACGATCTATGGTGAAGGAGGCGATGACACGATTTATGGCGGTGGTCAGAACGATGATTTGCGCGGCCAAGGGGGCAACGACACCATATACGGTGGCCGGGATGCCGACACGATCTACGGCGGTATCGGTCAAGACCGCCTGTTCGGTGAGCACGGTTTCGACACTTTACGGGGCGAGTCCGAAAACGATTTTCTATACGGTGGAGACGGCGGCGACACCCTTTACGGCGATGGCGGCAATGATGTTCTGAACGGTGAGGCTGACGCCGATACTATGTTCGGCGGCCCAGGCGCCGACCTTTTCGTCTTCGACGGCAGCTCAATCCAGCTTGGTCTTTTTCAATACGAGATCATCAAAGACTTCAACCAAGGCAATACCGGCAGCTACGATTCCGGTGAAGGCGATGTAATCGACCTGACCGCCATCTTCACCGAGTTTGGCGGGCTTGGACAAGCGGCGACAACGCTTTGGAAAACCGACAGCGCAAGCGGCAAGACCTACATTTCCGTTGATCCAGATGGCAACGGCGCGATGGGTTGGCGTCGAATAATCGAGCTTGAAGGCCTTCCCTCGAACGCGCAGCTCAATGTGCTAGTTGACGATGGCGTGGGCGGCGGTGGAGAGGTGACGACCGGCTTGACCGTAAGCTCCCCGGGCTCCTTCACCATCACTCCTTCATCGAGATATGTTGGTGAGCACAACGGCTCAATTACATTTGTCGTGTCACGGCCGGAAACGGCTTCAAGCGAGACGGTATACATTAGCACCACGATCAATCGCGGCAGTTTGAATAATTCGGACTACGAATTTTGGCTCAATGTGCCGGTGACATTCGCTGCTGGTGAATCTGCGAGGGATGTGACGATCAACATTCTCGATGATGCCAACGAGGAATATCCAGAGACATTTGGCCTCATTGTCCAGTCGAACCCTGACCAGCCCGCTAGCGAATACCTCGCTTCTGCATCCTTCACGATTATCGATGATGACTTCTCGGGACCTAGTGGAACGCCCACTGATGGCAACGACGTCTTTACTTTCGAAGGAGTATTTTCCTCTATTGACGCTGGATTAGGTTTCGACAGCCTGGCGGCAAACTTCGGTCAAGCCCATTATAACGGGCATTCGATACAGTGGATGGAAATACGAAGTTCGGGCGAATTACGTTTCGGTTACAATGGTACTTTTCGGTCGATCTATCTCTCAAATTTCGAATCCTACAACATCACAGGCACTGACGGTGGCGACTTCTTCTACGGTCTTGATGGAGGAAATACTTTTCATGGCCTTGAAGGTAACGATCGAATATTCGGTGGCATTGCCGCAGACCTTCTCGATGGGGGCGCAGGTAATGATACTTTTTATCAGGTCGGATTTGGCGACGTCGTCGAAGGGGGCTCGGGCAATGACCTAGTGAACTTCGATTTCAGTGGGCACACCGAAAATTTGACGATCAACTTAGCCACTGGAGAGGCAACTGGTGGTGCATTGACAGGGATCGAGCAGGTTGCCGGAATTCTTGGCTCGGGCGACGACAGCATTGCTGTGTTCGGCAACCTCTTTGGCATCGATGGCGGCGCCGGAACCGATACAATCACGTTGGATTATTCCGATGCGTCGACTGCCGATGGAACGCAAATTACGCACGTCCATATCCAAGAAAGCGGACGTCTAATCTACTACTACGCTGGCGGATGGGTCGACAGCCGATATTTCAACAGCTTCGAGAGCTTCAATGTCACCGCCACCAATGGCAATGACAACATCACCGGTGGTGACGCAGGAAACCGCCTTTATGGCCTCGATGGGAATGATTATCTCAAGGGCGGTAGCGGCGTCGACCTTCTCGATGGGGGCGCAGGTAATGATACTTTTTATCAGGTCGGATTTGGCGACGTCGTCGAAGGGGGCTCGGG
>NZ_JBBNAX010000003.1:0-980 GCF_037996805.1 Erythrobacter alti
GCAGGAAACCGCCTTTATGGCCTCGATGGGAATGATTATCTCAAGGGCGGTAGCGGCGTCGACCTTCTCGATGGGGGGAGTGGGATTGACAATCTCAGCGGAGGTGAAGGTGCGGATATCTTCCGTTACTCCTCTATTTCAGACGCGCCGACCGGCGGCAGCCTCGAACGCATTACTGATTTCGAAGCTGGCACCGACAAGATTGACCTTTCCAATTTGGCTATTCAGCATATCGAAATCGTCTCCACAGCTTCTGGGCCCGTGCTTCGGGTCGTGGGCTCTGGCGGCGAAATGCAGATCCTTGTGAATGGCTCGGGAGAATTCTCTCTTTCCGACGCCATCTATGAGCTGATCTCTTTCGAAGGGGGCCCCGGTCAAGACGCGATCACTGGATCCCCATTTGACGACGTGATCAACGGCTACGGTGATAACGACTTCCTTTCTGGAATTGACGGCAACGATATACTCGACGGTGGTACTGGCGACGATGAGATGCACGGCGGATTAGGAGACGACACCTTCTATATCGACAGCCGTGATGATGTGGTCGTGGAGCTTGCAGGCGAAGGGTTCGACACGGTTTTCGTCAACTTCGACCTCAAGGCCAATCGGCTTGACTGGCTTAATATCGAAGGCTTCGGCCTGACCGGCACTGCCAGCAATCTGACCGGCAATAACGATGCCAACGCACTGACCGCCAACGCCAATCTTGCCAGCCGGCTTGCGGGCAAGAATGGCGATGACACGCTGTTCGGTGGCAATTTCAACGATAATCTCGACGGGGGATCAGGCGCCGATACGATGAGCGGCGGCTTGGGTGATGACATCTATAATGTCGACGACCTGGGTGATGTCGTGATCGAAAATGCTGATCAGGGCACCGACCTGGTCCGTGCGAAAGTCGATTACACCCTCCCGGACAATGTCGAAAATCTCAGATTGCAGGGGGCGGCGACAACCGGGTTTGGCAACGCGCTCGA
>NZ_JBBNAX010000004.1:0-100900 GCF_037996805.1 Erythrobacter alti
TCCGGAGTGATGTTCGACTGATCCCAGTCGAAGAACACGATGTACGGCCCGGTGTTGCACTCGGCAACCGGCGGCGGCGGCGGCGGCGGCGGAGGCGGCGGGGGAGGCGGCGGCGGGGGCGGCGGAGGAGGCGGCGGCGGAGGCGGAGCTTCCGTGCCACCGAAGTTGAAGATGAACGTGCCAAGCAGGGCGTGCGTACGAACGCTCGCGTCAAACTGACGGCCCGACTGGTCGACGAAGTCTCCGCCCTCGATATTGTGGAACTTGTACTTCAGCGACGCATCGATGTTGTCCGTTACCGGGCCATAAAGCTGGGCAATAGCCTGCCATGCGAAGCGCGAGTCGCTGTCATCGATAAAGCCAGGGCCGGTACCGAAGGCGCGCACATCGTTGAACGATGCACTCGAAACGCCGACACCACCACCGATCGCAAAACCGAGGCCTTCATTGCCACCGAAGTCGAGCAATGCGTTGAGCATACCGCTCCAGATTTCGCCTTCGCCACCAACTGGTGAAAACGTGCCGAATGCGAACTGGTCCTGACCGTTGGGGCCAATGCTGGCGACCGTACCGAGTGTCCCGGTATTGAGCGTTTCGAGATCGAAGTTCTGGTAAGCGCCTTCGACTTCGAAGCGGACCGGGCCGGCGTCGTAGCCGAGCACAGCTTCTGCCGTCCAGCCATAGTCGCCTTCCAGCGTGATTTCGTCCGTGCCTGTGCGGAAGTCGGTGTCTTCGGCGTCCATGACACCGCCACCAAGGCCGATGTAGAACTCCTGATCACCGGCGAGCGCCGGAGTAGCGATCAGCGCGGAGGCTGACAGGAGTGCGGTAGTGATTTTCCTCATGAGGTTATCCCCTATATTCAAACACATTCGAATCAGTGCACGACATCCCTAGGGCGCACAACCCCATAATGCGACAATGCCGTGCACTGCCCTAGCGCAATTATATGCTTGTTGCACAGAGTTTATATCAAACGAAGTTGCCCGCCGATCTCCGGTCGGCGAAATTGGGAACAATCGAGTTCGAACTCGCCCTTTTTCAAATGAGAGCGGCGGCAGGCGAGGCGAAAGCGCGCTCGCAACAGGTCTGCCCAGATCCCGCTCGGTTTCATGCGACTGAAGAACTGCGGGTCGTTATCGCGCCCGTTACGGATGGATCGCACGATGCTCATGACCTTCGAAGCCCGCTCTGGAAAGTGGACGTCGAGCCATTCGCGGAACAGCGGTGCGACTTCATGAGGCAATCGCAAGGGAATCCAGCCGCAACTGTTCACCCCCGCTACTGCGGCCTGCTGAACTATGGCTTCCATGAACTCGTCGGTGATCGCCGGTATTACTGGCGATATCGAGCAGTGGGTCGGGACGCCAGCACTCGAAAGCGCCTGCAACGCAGCCATGCGTTTTGCCGGCGCAGCGGCGCGCGGTTCGAGTTTGCGCGACAGGTCCGGATCCAGCGACGTCACAGAAATGGCAACCGCCACCAGCCTGTGCGTGGCCATCTCTGCCAGCAGGTCGAGATCGCGCAGGACGCGATCGGACTTGGTGGTGATTGTGACGGGGTGGCGCGTTTCGTGGCAGACTTCGAGCAGTTCACGGGTGATGCGATAACGGTTCTCGATCGGTTGATAGGGATCGGTATTTGTCCCCATCGCGATAGGTCGAGGGCGGTACTTCGGACGGGAAAGAGTTTCGCGCAGCAAGTCTGCCGCACCAGGTTTTGCGAACAGCTTTGTTTCGAAATCGAGGCCGGGAGAAAGATCGTGGTAGGCGTGAGTCGGGCGCGCAAAGCAGTAGACACAGCCATGCTCGCATCCACGATAGGCATTGACCGAACGGTCGAACGGTATGTCCGGTGACTGGTTGAAACTGAGGATCGTCTTGGGATGTTCCTCGGTAACGCTTGTCCGCAGCTTGATCGGAGGGCCATCAAGCGCCTCCATCGCATCGCGCCAATCGCCATCGACCTGGCGTTCCGCCAGGCCGAACCTCTGCGGCACCTGCGCAGATTGCGCGCCGCGTCCTTTTATGGCGTTGCTCTTCATGTTATCTCGTCCGAAAAGAACATATGTGGAACATTAACGGAGTCGGATCGAATTTGCTATAGGCGATTGCCAATATGCAGCGGACCGCGAAATTCTACCTGAGTGCAGATGACGCTGTGACGGCGGCGAGCCTTGCCTCAGCTCGAAAGATGCCAATTCCGATTGGCGTCATCCTTGCCGTTGGCACAGCCGTTGCAATTGCGAGCTTTTTCGTTTTCGAAGGAGAAAAGGCTTGGGTGACGCAGTATATCGTTCCGTTGCTGATTTTTCTCCTCGTTCTGGTTGCGGTCCTCCAGTACCTTGTGGTTCCTTGGCAGGCGCGTCGGCATTACATGCAATCGGCCGGCCTGAAAGACGAAGTCACGGTCGAATGGGACGCGCAGGGAATTCGCCTGCGCGGGAGCCGTGGCGAGTCCAATTTGGCGTGGGATGATTATTACAGATGGACCGAGGGTAGGTCCCTGCTGCTCCTCCACATCAGCGAGCAGATGTTCCACACAATCCCTGAAAGCGCGTTGACTGCCGAACAGTGGGATGATTTTCGGGCCAACATAGCAGCCTCGGGTCTGAAAAAGGGCTAGGCTTCGCGCAAGCGGGGCATCAGGTCGATGAAGTTGCACGGCCGGTTGCGGCTGTCGAGCTGGTCGGACAATATGCGATCCCACCCGTCCCGCACCGCACCGTTCGAGCCGGGAAGCGCGAAGATATAGGTGCCGCCAGCAAGCACGGCACAGGCGCGTGACTGGATTGTCGAACTCCCAATGCTCTCCCAGCTGATCCAGCGGAACATTTCGCCGAAGCCGGGAATGTCCTTGTCTTTTACGGCGTCGAGCGCCTCTGGTGTTACGTCGCGCCCGGTAAGGCCGGTCCCGCCAGTGCAGATGATTGCATCTACCCGCGGATCATCGATCCACTTGCGCAGCCCTTCTGCCAGCATTTCAGCGTCATCCCGGATGATCGCGCGGGCGGCAAGCAAATGCCCTTTCTTATGCATCCGCTCCACGAGAATATCGCCTGATGTATCGTCGTCCGGCGTGCGGGTGTCGGAGACAGTCAGCACAGCGATGTTGATCGGGACGAAGGCAAGGCTTTCGTCGATCGCCATCAGTTTCCGCCGGCGGACATATAGACGCGGCCATTGTTCAATCCGTTGCCATCCGGAAACAGGGGCCAACCGTTCTGCGCCAAGGCCATCCGACTTGGCGAGGCTGCGTTCGCCTGCCGCTCGTACATCCAGTAATTGCGCATCACGATGGCGACATACCCGCGTGTCTCCCAATAAGGTATCGCTTCCATGTAGAGCAGCGGGTCGCCGAAATCGCGGATTTCGCTTTCCCAACGGGTGATCGGCGTCATGCCGGCATTGTAGGCCGCCATGATAACCGGCAACCGACCCCGTGTTGTCGGATGGTCGCGCAACATTTCCAGATTCCGTTGGCCGAACGCGAGATTGATTTCTGGGTCATAGATGTTCACCTGACTTGCGCTCACCCCCAGCGAGGGTGCGTGCTGGCGAACAGTAATAGGCGTGATCTGCATCAGGCCCTGGGCATTGGCGGGGCTTGTCGCGTTCGGCCGGAATGCACTCTCCTGCAGGATGTGTGCGAACGCCAGCGCAGGGTCGACCCGCCAGCCATTGTAAGGCGCGATCTTCGGGGAAGGGAAGTGCGATGCAGGATCAGCCTGCGCCCCGCTCGGCGCGTTATAGGCCATGAACAATTGTGTTTGCGGGAAATCCAGTGCGCGGGCGAGACGCGAGAGCGCTGCATAATTGCGCGGATCGCCGATACGCGCCTGGTGCAGCAGCACTTGGCTGCCGAGGTTGTCCTGCCCGATCTCTGCCAGTGCGATAGCAATGCGAACATTTCGTTCCGACTGCACGGATCGCCAGTCTTCCTGCGAGAAATCGGCACTTTCCACACGGTTCGGTAGCCTCTGGCCAAGCTGTTCGGCGGCCAGCATTCCGTACATTGTGCGATCGTCCGATGCGGCGTTGGTCAGCAATCTCGTGCTGAGATCGGGCTGACGGCAGCGCATGGCGGCTCGCGAACCCCAGTAAAGCGCGGCTGCGCGTAGGTTGGGGCTGGCTGCTCCGGCAGCAGATCGTTGAAAATACTCGCTCGCCGTCTGGCAGTCGTTAAGGCGCCAGGCAGCCAGGCCGGCAACCCAGTCCCCCTCGGCAACCCAGGACCCGCTGCCCGCGCCAACCGTCTGCGCCATGGCAAGCGCTTCTGCATCGAGGTTCTCGATGAAAAAGCTCCAGGCAACGCGCTGGCGCCATTCGGCACGCGCTGCGCTGCTGAGACTGGCATCGATCCCGTCGAGCAATTGCCGCGCGCCAAAGGGATCATCGTTGGAGATACGCTCCAGAATGGCAGAGCGCATTTCTGCTGGCATCGTTCCATCGTCGATCGAACTTGGTCGCGTGCGCCTTGGCATGGAGCCTTGGGACTGCGTCGGGCGCACATAGGGCAGGTTCGGAGCGCTCGTAGCACCTCGCGTTATGCTGAGACGACCGATCTGCTCGGCCTGGGGCAGGTTTTGCCCACTCCTCAACCAATCGAGCAGTGCGGGCAGTTCGACCCGCGGGGAGTTGGCGTGGAGGTAGTATTCGGCGCGGGCGACGTCGGTCAGCAGGCCGCCCGGCCTTTGCGACAGCATCGCCTCGACCTCTGCCCATTGCTCGCCCTCGATAGCGCTGAACAGACGGCGATAATGGTCGCGCTCATCAGAGGAGAGCTGCTGAGGCACTTCCTGCGCCGTGATCCGCGCGGTGAAATAGGTTCTCGTATTCTGTTCTTGCGCCTTGAGGCTCAACGGGGTGCAAACAGCCCCGACGAGGGCACAAAGGGTCAGAGCGTTCTTCAGCATTGTCATTTGGTCAGGCAGTCCATTCAAGCAGGCGGTGCCACAAGCGCGCGCGTTGGCGCGGGTGGTCCAGCAGGCGTTCGGGAGCGAAAGTGGCGAGCGCTGGGACGCCCGCGATCTCGGTTATGGATTCGGGAGGCGCGGCGGCGTCCTGCCCGAGCAGCGCGGGCAATTTGCTCCCGAACAGGATGACGCGCCGGGGCTTTGCGAGCGCGATATGGTGGCGAAGCACTGAGCCAAAGCCGGCAGCGCCCAGCGCATCCCAATCGGGAAGCGTAATATAGGCAGGCAGGGCCGATGCAAAATAAGGAGTATCAGCTCCGTGCCCGAGTGCGTGGGAGATATTTCCCAGCATCGTGCCTTGCGGGCCCGCAAGCAGGCGTTCGGTATCGTCGATCTCGGGCATCGGTGCGACCAGCATGAGCGGGGAACCGATTTCTCCGCGTGGAGCGATGCGGGGTGCAGAGCCGGTCGGCAATTCGTGTGCCGACATCCACCAATCGCGAAATGCGTCCAGATCGCCCGGTAGTTCTTTTGTAGAAAAGGCGGGTTTTGGCTTCGCGGTTTCTGGCTCGTCCACTCCGCCGGCTTGCACAGTAGAAGGCGCAATCGCCGCAGGCTCTTTTTCGCTGAGCATGACCTGGATATCGTCCTCGAACAGGCAATCCACGCCCGCATCGCGCCACCAATCGATGGCCGCTCCATATTGCTCAGCAAGCGGAATGTCGGGGCGATTTTCTGTCATATGTTCAGAGCGCGGTCTTGACCTGCACTTGGCCAACGATCAAGTCCCCCTGCAATGGATAATCTGCAAAACGGGACAAAGCGATGAGTGAACGGGAATCAATGCCCACTGATGTCGTGATCGTGGGCGGCGGTGTTGCCGGCCTTGCCGCATCGATCCGGCTGAAACAGCTTAATGAGGAGCTAGAGGTCGTTGTCTTGGAAAAGGGCTCCGAGATCGGCGCGCATATACTTTCGGGCGCGGTGGTCGATCCCAAGGCGCTCGACGAGCTTCTGCCCGACTGGCGGCACATGGATTGCCCGATGGCGGAAACGCCTGTCACCGATAACTGGCACTGGGCGCTGACGAAGAACGGCAAGTTCGCCATACCGCATCTCGCCATGCCGCCGTTCATGTCCAATGATGGCTGCTACACTGGTTCGCTCGGAAATCTCACCCGCTGGCTGGGTGAGCAGGCAGAGTCGCTGGGCGTGATGGTCTTCCCCGGCTTCCCGGCGTCGGAAGTCATGTTCAACGATGCTGGCGCAGTGACCGGCGTTATCACGCAGGACATGGGCGTTGCCGCAGATGGCAGCCACAAGCCAGACTACCAGCCCGGCATGGAAATCCACGCCAAATATACGCTGTTTGCAGAGGGTGCGCGTGGAAACCTGACCAAGCAGATGAAGGCGAAGTTCGATCTGGAGGCGAATTGCCAGCCGCAGGTCTATGGCCTCGGCGTCAAGGAATTGTGGGACATCGACCCGGACAAGCATGTTCCGGGCCGCGTGATCCACACGCAGGGCTGGCCGCTTTCGGAAAGCGACACCTGGGGCGGGGGCTTCCTGTATCACCAGGCAAACGGCCAGGTCGCGATCGGTTTCGTGACCGCGCTCGATTACAAGAACCCCTATGTCTCACCTTTTCAGGAATTCCAGCGCTGGAAGCACCACCCCGCGATCCGCGAATATCTCGAAGGCGGCACGCGCGTTGCCTATGGCGCAAGGGTAATCAACGAAGGCGGCTGGCAGAGCGTCCCCAAGCTCGCTTTCCCCGGCGGCGCGCTGATTGGCTGCGCGGCAGGCTTCGTGAATGTTCCGCGTATCAAGGGCAGCCATACCGCGATGAAGAGCGGAATGCTGGCAGCCGAAGCTGTCGCAAAAGCGATTGCCGACGGCGCGGAGCACACCGAAGTTGCCGAATACGAAGCAAACCTGCGCGAAAGCTGGATCGCAACCGAGTTGAAGAAGGTGAAGAACGCCCAGCCACTCGTCGCCAAATTCGGCGGTGATGTCGGCACGGTGCTCGCCGGGATCGACATGTGGATGCGCCAGCTAAAGATCGGGGTGCTTCCGGCGATGAAGCATCACCGCGACTATACCGAATTGCAACGCGCCGATTTGCATCAGCCAATCGACTATCCCAAGCCCGACGGGAAGATCAGCTTCGACCGCCTGACCAGCGTCTCCTACTCTTTCACCAACCATGCCGAGGACCAGCCCAACCATCTGAAGGTGGAGGACCTCGAAATGCAGCGTGAGAGCGAGTTCGAGGTCTTCGCAGGCCCATCGACACGCTATTGCCCGGCGGGTGTCTACGAATGGCTGGTCGAGGAAGGGCAGGAACCCAAGTTCCAGATTAACTCGCAGAACTGCGTCCACTGCAAGACTTGCGACATCAAGGATCCGAACCAGAACATCGAATGGACCACGCCCGAAGGCGGCGGCGGGCCGAACTATCCGAATATGTGACGCGGCGGGCCGCTTGCACCTAAGAGAAATAGCTTACGCCAAGATCAACCTTGCGCTGCACGTCCGTTCGCGGCGGGAGGATGGTTATCATGAGCTGGAAACGCTGTTCGCTTTCGTCGATGCGGGCGACCAGCTTGTTGCGCAGGCGGCCGAGGTGGATCTGCTGACAACTGTCGGTGAATTCGCTGATGCGCTGGACAATCCGTTCGACAATATCGTGATGCGCGCGCTTACTGCGCTTCCGCGTGCGGATGGCCTTGCCGTAACACTCGAGAAGAATCTCCCCGTCGCGGCGGGGCTGGGCGGCGGTTCGGCAGATGCCGGTGCCATTTTCCGCATGATCCGCGATGCCTATGGCCTGCCCGATGACTGGCGGCAAAGGGCTGCGCGGCTTGGGGCCGATGTTCCCGCATGTGTCGAAAGCATCACATGCATCGGGCGCGGCACCGGCACCGAGTTGCAGCCTATCGAGAGCGACCTTGCCGGAACACCCGTCTTGCTGGTCAACCCGCGCGTCGCACTGACAACCGGACCGGTCTTCAAGGCGTGGGACGGCGTCGACCGCGGCCCGCTTCCCGTTGGTCCTGTCAGCGCAATTGCCCGCGAAGGGCGCAATGACCTGCGCGGGCCTGCCATCGAACTCTGCCCCGTCATTCAGGACGTTCTAGACGCGCTTTCGCGTTCTAATCCGTTGAAATCGGACATGTCCGGCTCCGGGGCGACCTGTTATGCGCTGTTTCAAGATGTCGGCGAACGCGATAAGGCGTCGCAAACATTGGCTACCGACCATCCGGACTGGTGGCAGATGAAAGGACATCTTCGATGAGTGAACCCGTGTTCCGTACGATCGGCGAGGCCACGCGTGGCGGAATCGTTGCCGTTTGCGATCATGCCTCCAACAATGTGCCCGACAATATCCAGCTTGGCGTTTCCGCTGCAACGCTTGAAAAGCATGTTGCCTATGACATCGGCGCAGCGGGTGTTACGGAACGCTTGGCCCGGCGGCACGGGATTGCGGCGATGCTTTCCGAAGTCAGTCGGTTGGTCATCGACCATCACCGCGAGGAGGAATCCGACGGCCTCATTCCCATGTCTACTGACGGAATTCTGATCCCCGGCAATATCGGCGCTGACCGCGAAAAGCGCTTGGATGACTATCACCGCCCCTATCATGCCGCGATGGACAAGTGGCTGGACGAGGCGCAGCCCGGACTGATCCTCTCGATCCACAGCTTCACGCCAAAGCTGGAAAGCAAGCCTGCCGAGGACCGACCGTGGGAAATCGGGCTGCTCTACAACGATGACGACCGCGCCGCGCGCCATGCCATGCGCCTGTTTGCCGAACTCGGCGTCACTGTCGGCGATAACGAGCCTTATTCGGGCAGCGAATTCAATGCGACGATGAACCGCCATGCAGAGGCGCATGGCCGCCCCTATTGCGCCATCGAAATCCGTAACGACCTGATAACGCAGGAACGTGGTCAGGCGCGCTGGGCAGCAATCATCGCCGATGTTGCAGGCCGTGTGAAGCTGGCGCTGGAGACGGTATAAGCCCTCTATTACGCCTGTAAGCATTTCCTGTTTCGGATTATGCTGCTGTTCCTCTAGAATTCGGTTCAACATGACGCCGGACCAACAGGATTAACGATGCCCGCATATCGCTCCAGAACAACAACCCATGGCCGCAATATGGCTGGCGCTCGCGGCTTGTGGCGGGCAACGGGCATGAAGGATGGCGATTTCGGCAAGCCGATTATCGCGGTCGTCAATTCATTCACCCAATTCGTGCCAGGCCACGTCCACCTGAAAGATCTCGGCCAGCTTGTCGCGCGCGAGATCGAGGCTGCGGGCGGAGTTGCCAAGGAATTCAACACTATCGCTGTGGATGATGGCATAGCCATGGGTCATGACGGGATGCTCTATTCGCTGCCAAGCCGTGACCTGATCGCCGACAGCGTGGAATATATGGTCAACGCACACTGCGCCGATGCGATGGTGTGCATTTCCAATTGCGACAAGATCACGCCTGGCATGCTAATGGCGGCGATGCGGCTGAACGTGCCCGTCGTATTCGTCAGCGGCGGACCGATGGAAGCGGGCAAGGTGGTGCTGAAGGGCAAGGAAGTCGCGCTCGACCTCGTCGACGCGATGGTTGCTGCAGCGGATGAAAGCTATTCGGACGAGGAAGTGACCGAGATCGAGCGTTCAGCCTGCCCGACATGTGGTTCGTGCTCGGGCATGTTCACCGCCAATTCGATGAATTGCCTGACCGAGGCGCTTGGCCTTTCGCTTCCCGGAAACGGCTCGCAGCTTGCCACCCATGCCGACCGGCAAGGTTTGTTCGAGCGGGCAGGGCGGCTCGTCGTTGCGCTCGCCAAGCGGTATTACGAGGAGGACGATGCCAGCGTCCTGCCGCGCTCCATCGCCAGCTTCGAAGCGTTCGAGAACGCGATGAGCCTCGATATCGCGATGGGCGGATCGACCAATACCGTGCTCCATCTGCTTGCCGCAGCACATGAGGCGGGTGTGGACTTCACGATGAAGGACATCGACCGCTTGAGCCGAACTGTGCCGTGCCTTTCCAAGGTCGCTCCGGCCAAGAGCGATGTGCACATGGAAGACGTCCACCGCGCAGGCGGTATCATGGCTATCTTGGGCGAACTCGACCGCGGCGGATTGCTCCATACCGCGCTCCCCACAGTGCACAGCCCAACCATGGGCGATGCGCTGGATGACTGGGACATCGTGCGCAATCGCAATCCCAAGGTGCATGAGTTCTACAAGGCCGCGCCGGGCGGGGTGCCCACGCAAACCGCTTTCAGCCAGGCGCGCCGCTGGGATGAGCTGGACCTCGACCGAGAGGGCGGCGTGATCCGCTCCACGGAACATGCTTTCAGCCAGGATGGCGGATTGGCGGTGCTTTACGGCAATATCGCGCGCGATGGCTGCATAGTGAAGACGGCAGGGGTGGATGAAAGCATTCTTACCTTCTCCGGCCCGGCAAAAGTCTTTGAAAGCCAGGATGCTGCGGTCGATGCCATCCTCGCCGACGAAATCGTGGCGGGCGATGTGGTCGTGATCCGTTACGAAGGACCAAAGGGCGGACCGGGAATGCAGGAAATGCTCTACCCGACCAGCTATCTCAAATCGAAGGGCCTGGGCGCGGCCTGTGCTTTGCTGACCGATGGTCGCTTCTCGGGCGGGACATCGGGGCTTTCCATCGGTCATGCCTCGCCGGAAGCCGGCGAAGGCGGTGCTATTGCGCTGGTGGAGCCCGGCGATCGGATCGACATCGACATACCCAATCGCACGGTCAATCTTGCAATCTCGGACGAGGAATTTGCCAATCGCCGCGCCGCGATGGAAGCGAAGGGAGCCGCTGCGTGGCAGCCCGTCGCTCCGCGTCCACGCAAGATCACGCCTGCGCTTGAAGCCTATGCCGCCATGACGACCAGCGCCTCACGCGGTGCGGTGCGCGATGTTTCGCAGGTGACGGGTAAAAGCGCGACCTGATGCGGTTTGCCGCTCTCCTGCTGCTCATGCCAGTGGCGTGTGCCCCTAGTAATGATGGCGCGGATGGGACGGCGATAGAGTGCGCGCTGGCCGGTGCCGCTGCCTTCTCGGCAGATTGCAAGATGGAATCGGCTGAACTCGAAACTCAGCGTCTCTTGATCGTTCATCATCCCGACGGTGCATTCCGCCGTTTCGAACTTGGTATGCGTGGGCGCGGGATCGTTACTGCGGACGGTATGGAACAAGCCGAGGTCACGCGCAGCGAGGGGATGGTCGAATTGCAGGTCGGTGCAGACCGGTACCGCCTTCCGGTCGCGGAATAGCGCGTGGATTCCCGGCTCCAGATACTTTCCGCCGCCCAGATGCGTGCGGCTGAAGAAGCACTGATCGACGAGGGCGAAACGGTCGAAACCTTGATGGAGCGCGCCGGTCACGGTGCTGCCGACTGGGTCTGGCGTGTGGCAGCGGGGCGCTCGATCACCGTCCTTTGTGGTCCGGGCAATAATGGCGGAGATGGCTATGTCATCGCCCGCAGCCTGCAGGAGCGCGGCTGCCATGTCGATGTCATTGCGCCGATAGACCCTAAGACCGAGGCTGCCATCAATGCGAGGAAGCTCTGGGGCGGGCAGCCCGTCGCCGATGCAAGCAACAGCGTGCTCGTCGACTGCCTGTTCGGCACCGGTCTTGGCAGGCCTCTGGGAGACGACCTGGAGAAGCTCTTGCGAAATCTCGCAATATCGCATCATTTCCGCATCGCTATCGACCTGCCGAGCGGTGTTGACAGCGACAATGGCGAAATGTTGAACGAAGGTCTTCCACATTACGACCTGACAATTGCGCTTGGAGCGTGGAAATTTGCCCATTGGCTGATGCCCGCGATGGACCGTATGGGCGAAAGGCGGCTAGTCGGTATCGGTGTCGGGATTGTGCGCGAAGCGGCTCACCTGTCGGCAGCGCCCAGGCTGGCTCCTCCGGCACGTTCTGCGCATAAGTATACGCGCGGACTTCTGGTCATTATCGCTGGTGAAATGCCGGGTGCTGCACTCCTCGCAGCCTACGCAGCCCAGCATGGCGGGGCGGGATATGTGAAGATCTTTGCGGGTGAGGGTGATGAAAGCCTTGCCGGGCCTCCAGATCTGGTGATCGACCACGGATCATTGTTCGAACTTGTGCGGGACCACCGGATCGATGCCTTCCTTGTCGGTCCGGGACTTGGCCGAACCGCGGAGGCGCGCTCTAGGCTTGATTGGGTGCTGGCATGCGACTTGCCCACCGTGTGTGACGCTGATGCGCTGGCGATGATTGAGCCGACGATGCTTGAAGGCCGCGAATGGCCGATCATTGCCACGCCTCATGCCGGTGAACTCGAAACAATGGCTAACGTCTTCGACGCCGTGGGGCTGGACCGCCAGGAGCAGGCCAATGAACTGGCAGAGGCTATAGAGGGGGTCCTGGTTGCCAAGGGACCTGATACTCTGATCGCTGCGGCAGGGATGCCGCTGACCATCATGCCGCCTGCAACAAGCTGGCTGAGCACCGCAGGTACCGGAGACGTTCTCGCAGGCCTGATAGCAAGCCGCTTGGCGACCGGAGCGAGTGCGCGAAAGGCGGCGGAGCAAGGTTGCTGGCTTCACGCGGAAGCAGCACGCCGCGCGGGGCCGGCCTTTGCTGCTGGTCAATTAATAGACTATATCCCCGATGCATATGAGCGTTTTTTGTGAACGAATCTGAAGTAATCTTGCGTATTGCGGCCAAGGGTGACGGGGTCACTGCGAGCGGAAAACACTTAAGTTACGCAGCGCCGGGAGACCGCGTGTTGGCAGATGGCTCGCTGGAGAACGGACCACACCATGTGGACCCTCCATGTCGACATTTCGGCACTTGTGGTGGTTGCCAGTTGCAGCACTGCGATGAGGAATCACTCGCCCGTTTCGTTAGTGACCGCGTGACCCATGCGGCGTCGGGGCAGGGGTTGGAACCACGCCACGTTGCACCCCCGGACATGTCTCCGCCACGTTCGCGCCGCCGCGCCAGCCTGCGGGCAATCAACGGGGGCGGTAGGCCGCTGATCGGATTCAGGGCGGCAGGCTCGCACCGCGTGATCGACCTTGCCGAATGCCACATCCTTAAACCCGAATTGTTCGCGCTGCTCGTGCCGCTGCGGCGCTATTTCGCGGCGCTCAAGGGCAAGTATTCCATCGATATCGAGCTGGCCCAAGTCGATCAGGGCGTCGACTGCGCGCTCAAAGGTTTTATGCCCGAAGGCCTCGACCAAACCGAAGACCTGCTCGATTTCTGCCGTGAAAACGGACTGGCGCGGCTAACGCTCGATGCTGGCTACGGTTCTGAGGGGTTCTGGGAGCCGGAGCCAGTGACCGTGACGCTGGGCGGCATTCCCGTCGCGTATCCTGCCGGAGCGTTCCTGCAGGCGACCGAGCATGGTGAGGCCGCGTTGGTCGGGGCGGCGTGCGAGTGGCTGGCTGGATGCGGTCAGGTTGCGGACCTGTTTGCCGGTCTTGGTACATTTGCCCTGGCACTGGTGTCGCAGAGCAAGGTGCTCGCTGCCGAAGCAGATCGGGCCGCCGTCCTTGCATGTCGCAGCGCAGTCAATCCGGCGCGCTTGCCAGTGGAGACAGCCCATCGCGATCTGTTTCGCAACCCGCTTCGCGCCGACGAGTTAGCAGGGTTCGACGGCATATTGCTCGACCCGCCGAGAGCGGGGGCACGCGCACAAGTCGAGCAGATAGCAGCGAGCGGGGTGAGTCGTGTGGTTTACATCAGCTGCAACCCGTCCAGCTGGTCGCGGGACGGTGCCTTGCTGGCACACGCGGGGTACGAATTGGCTGAATTGCGCCCTGTGGGCCAGTTCCGCTGGTCAACCCATGTTGAGCTGGCGAGCCTGTTCATCAAGCGCTGACAACAACTGCGCTCGCAGCCATTCAAAGTCTTCCGGAGCGGAAAACGCGTGGTCGGCGCCGTCGCGGACCGATACCCTGTCGTCCTTCCCCCATGCGCTGCAAAATGCCAACCCTGTCCGGTCCCGCCCGGCGATCAGGAACCGGATGTCGCCACCATAATCCGCGAGGCCGTTGCGCATATCGGCTGCAAGCGAGGTTGTGGATGGTGAGCTTGTCGCAGCGCGGGTAAGGCCTCCGACCAGTTTACGGATGGAAACCTTGCCCCGCAGCAGCCGGAACCATTCACGCGGATCGGCGAGTTTCTTGGCATAGCGGGCGCGTATCGCCTCGGGCGGTAGCGCGTCACCATTGTCCTCATCGAAAGTCCAGGGATTGGCGAGAACCAGCCCTTCGCAGCCTGCACCGCCTTGCAGCATGAGCGCCGAAGCTGCGTCGCAATTGCCGAACGCAACGATGCGGCTCAGTGACGGTGACTGGGCCTTGAACGCATCCTGCGCGCTCGCAACATGGCCTCGCTCGTCACGGAACCCGCGATTGTCGCCGCTGCTATCGCCAATGCCGGGCCGGTCGTACCGGAACACCCGATAGCCAGCGTCCGCTATCTTGGCAGCCAGTTTCGCCTGCCCCGAGAAGGCTCCGCTGCGTATTTCGTTTCCGCCACTTACGATAAGCAGGCCGACCGGTCCGTCTGCACCATCAAGCGTCCCGACGAGTTTTTCTTCGCCGCAACCGAAAGTGATATGGCGCCGCGTCATGCAAGGCGCTCCGCCACGATGCGGGCCAGAGCACGAGCTTGGTCCGGATCGTGGTCAGGTTCTGCACGAAGCCAAAGCCCCCCTCCGCCAATATCCGTTTGCGCAATGTCGCAGAAGGAATGTCCGGGGAGATTGGCCTCTTCCAGCTGCCTGAACATTGCAGGGGAAAGCGTGTACCCTGCGAGCGTCAATCCAGCTGATTTACCCTGTTCAGAAAGTTGCTCGCGAGTGCTCTCCCGCCCTGCTTCGCGGTCAGCAAGCGTCTGGGCGCGCAGCAGGGCATTCAGCACTCGAACTCCCTTCACTGGAGCATAACGCAGGCAAGGCAGGTCTGAAGGAGCACACAGCGCCCCTCCGCGGAGCGCCAACACGTGTGTCGCCTCAAAATAGGCAGCAGCGCCAACCATTGCAGACTGCCAACTCGACAAAGACTGATCGGCCAACACTTCGCAGCTTTCATTCGTGCCCGGCAAATCCGGCAGCATCGTATCAATGCCGGCTTCATCAAGCGCGCGCATGATCTCCACGGTGAAGTGCCGCATCTTGTTCGCTTCATCGAACAGGGCCGGGACGATCAGCAACCGCGTTGCGCGTCCGGAATCGAAGCGGATCGCATATTCATCTGTATGCGGTAGGTTGGGCCAGTTGCCCGCCTGCATCGCGGCTCAGGCGTCCGCGCGCTTTGCGGCGAGGAATGCGGCAAGAGCGCCAAATGTCTCCAGCATCTCGCCATCGACATCATCATCCTCAATCAAAATGTCGAGCCGGTCTTCCAGCTCGGTTAGAAGGCCTGCAACTGCCATGGAATCAAGTTCTGGCAAATGACCGAACAGGCCGGAGTCGGTATCCAACTCCGCAACGCGCTCTGTCGACAATCCCAGGACGTCCTGCAACACTTGTCGCAGCACGAGGTCGATATCGCCGGACTCCGCGACCGGAACAGGAAGTTTGCTCGCCATAGGTTATCCGCCCTAGCCAGCGCTTGGGCGGCTGACAAGTTTGCGTAGCGCCGCCCGGCCCAAAGTGGGCCAGTTGCGCGGGTTTGCCGGCCGAAGGCACGTCAACTGCCAGCGGGTGCGTACCTCCTCCATCCACTCGGCCTTGTAGGGATCGTCTCCGGTTCCGAAATCGACCAGCGTGACGTGATCTGTGTCGATCACGTATTCCAAAAGGGCCGCCGTCAGGATGGTGCCGGGTGACAGCGCGCTGGCATCTTCGCGGTGCGCCAGCTTGTGGATATAGGCCACGCCATCTTCAACCGTCCAGAATTGCGCTGCGACCGGTGTGCCCTCATGACGAGCGATTGCGAAGCGGAAATGGCCGCGAGCACTCTCTGCCTCGGCAAAGCTGCGGAGAAGTTCCGGATCGCCCTCCGACGGCTTCCAGCTGTTGGCGTAGATTTCTTCGTAAGCTGCCCAGTCATCTGCGGAGAAATGCTTCGTCAGCGAAACCTCCAGCTTTTTCGTCTTGCGCTTCAACGTCGTGCGAACTTTTCCTGGCCGGCCAGCGAGATAGTCTGCATATTTGCGAGAGTTGATCCGCAGGATGTGGTTGCTGTCGCATGGTGAGCGCAACACCAGCCATCCCGCCGCGCGAAATGCGTGATGCAGCCTTTCGACAGTCCCATCTTCCTCGGCAATCTTGGCAAAATCGACACGCGACGTCCGATTTGCGAGGTTGCGTGCGAGTTGTTTGAGCAGTGACGCTTCGTCCACGCCCGAAGTGCACAGGTATGACCAGGTGAAGGCATACCAATTGGACAAGGTGTCCATACCGTCTGCTGTCTGATGTAGGGGAAGGGCAACGGCTTCCTCGCCATCCTTGGCGAGCGCGATGGACGGCGTCGCGCCACGTTCCTCTAGCAGTTCGAACCACGCAAGCCGGGCAAAAGGGCCCTCCGACTGCCAATCCAAGTCTTGCAAGTCGTTAAACGTATCGTGATAGCTGATGGCTGTCACTAGCCGCTTACTCCTTCGAGGTTGAATGTCCGCCACGCCTGATCCTGTCCCCCGGCCGCTCGATCACCTTGCCGGGTTTGGTGCGGACGGAGATCCGGCGCTGATACTTCGTCGTGAAACGCTTAGCTGGAAGGACTTAAGAAGCCGTGTTGCCCGGTTGGCAGCCTGGCTGGCGCAGCAGGTGCCCGAGCCGGGTGCGAGGGTTGCGACATGGGCGGCCAAGGGTGAGCTTACTTGCATCATGCCACTCGCAGCAGCGCGGGCAGGGCTGGTCCATGTGCCGCTTAATCCGCTGCTCAAGCATGCGCAGGTACGCCACATCCTCCACGATTGTTCGGCCAGTTTGCTCATTGCAAACTCCGCCCGGCTGTCTGCGCTGGAGGACGGGGATATTCCCGCAAATTGTGCAGTGCAGGAGGAGCAGGAAACCTATGTCTTGCTCGAAAGTTTCGAAGGCGCGCTAAAGCCTTCGGCAGCAGATAGCGATGACCTTGCTGCGATCCTGTACACCAGCGGTTCGACCGGCCGGCCAAAAGGCGTGATGCTGAGTCATGCGAATCTGTGGCTGGGCGCGGTCAGTGTGGCGCATTACCTGGGCATGGAGCCCGATGACGTAACGTTGGCGGTGCTCCCGCTCAGTTTCGATTACGGGCAGAACCAGTTGCTTTCGACATGGTATGCCGGCGGTAGCGTCGCGCCGCTCGACTATCTGGTGCCACGTGACGTGATCAAGGCTTGTGCCCGCCACAAAGTCACCACGCTCGCCGCTGTTCCGCCGCTGTGGGTACAATTGACCGAGCAGGACTGGCCTGAAGAAGTTGCTACCCAAATGCGGCGGATGACCAATAGCGGCGGCGCGCTCACTACTGATCTGGTAAGTGACTTGCGGCGGATATTCCCGGATGCTCGGCTCTTTCCGATGTACGGACTGACAGAGGCATTTCGCTCTACATATCTCGAACCCGATCTGGTCGACATCCACCCGACCTCCATGGGCAAGGCCATCCCCTTTGCCGAAATACTGGTCGTTGATACCGAAGGCCAGATCGCTAGCGAAGGGGAACTGGTGCATTGCGGGCCTCTGGTAGCGCAAGGGTATTGGCAGGACCCGCAACGCACTGCAGAACGCTTTAAGCCCGCTCCGGACGCATCACGGTATGGTGGAGCAGCGGTATGGTCCGGCGATACGGTTCGCAGGGACGAAGTCGGCCTGCTGTATTTCGTCGGCCGTGACGATGCGATGATCAAGAGCGCGGGCAATCGCATCAGTCCTCAGGAAATCGAGGATGCGGTCGTTGCTACAGGCCTGGCAGACGAGGCGGTGGCATTTGGAATGCCCGATGAACGTTTAGGCCATGCGATTTACCTGATAGTGCGCGGCAAGGGTGATGAAGCGGCCTTGCGCGAAGCTCTCCGCCGCGATTTGCCCAATTTTATGCAGCCTGCCGTCATACGTATTGTTGACGCGATGCCACTCAACCCTAACGGCAAGATCGACCGCGCTAGATTGAAACAGGAGGCGGCATGAAACCGCTCGGCCCCATTCCGCCTTATTTTGAAGAGCTACATGGCGAATTGGCCATTGGCGGGCGCACGGCAAGCGCGCTGGTCAAGGAAGCGGGCGACACGCCATTGTTCGTCTATTCGCGCGATGCGATAACCCGGCGCATGGCTGAATTGCGCGCGGCAATGCCCGACCGTTTACGCTTGCATTATGCCATGAAAGCAAATCCTTACAGACCTCTCCTCGAATTCATGGCAGACCTTGTCGACGGACTGGATATCGCGTCTGGCGGGGAATTCGAGCAGGCTCGTGAAGCGGGGTACCTTCCACGCGAAATCAGTTTTGCCGGACCGGGGAAGCGTGAGCGCGAGGTGTTTGCCGCGGTGAGAGCCGGTGTAACGCTCAACCTGGAATCCGAAGGCGAGGCGGAGCGCGCACTCGAAGCTGGCAAGACCTTGGGTATCGCGCCGCGCCTTGCCATCCGGGTCAATCCGTCTTTCGAACTGCGCGGATCGGGCATGAAGATGGGTGGCGGCGCCAAGCCATTCGGTATCGATGAGGACCGTGTCCCCGTGCTTGCACGCAAGCTGGTTGATGAGGGTGCTAACTGGCGTGGATTCCATATCTACTCCGGCAGTCAGGCTCTTGATGCAGAAGCGTTAATCGAGACACAGGCCAATGTGCTTGCGCTCGCTGCAAGGCTCGGGAAAGAGGCGGAGGTCCCTGTTCCCCATCTCAACATGGGGGGCGGTTTCGGCATTCCCTATTTTGACCGTGATAGCGCGTTGGACATAGCGGCAATCGGTCGCGCCCTTCAGGAGCGGTTTGCCGATTTGCCCGAGAATCTTCGTGAGACGGAGTTTGCGCTCGAACTCGGACGTTATCTTGTGGGCGAGGCTGGCGTTTACCTGACGCGGATCGTGGAGCGGAAGGTGAGTCACGGTTTAACATACCTCATCACCGATGGCGGACTGCACCACCAGCTTGCAGCCTCGGGAAATTTCGGAACGGTGGTCCGGCGAAACTATCCGGTAGCGATAGCCACACGATTTGCTGAAGAGCCTTCCGAAGAGGTCAACATCGTCGGATGCTTGTGCACTCCGCTCGATCGACTGGCTGACGAAGCTTGTGTGCCGCAGGCGGAAATCGGTGATCTCGTCGCGGTATTTTGCGCAGGAGCCTATGGGGCCAGCGCCAGCCCGTCCGCCTTCCTGGGGCAGGGCTCAGCACACGAAATGCTGGTTTAACGCCGTCACACATGCGCGTCCCGAAACGGGACAGGGGCTCAAATTCCGGCGATTCCTGCCGGTTTGGACCGCAATACTAACGCAATGTTCACCCATTTTCGCGAGAAGGCCTGATTGGATCCAAGGGTGTAATGCGTGCGTGGCAATCGAGGTCGCGTCAGCTGAGCACCAGAATACTCGTGAAGGACGCGTTCGATGCGCACCCAATTTCCGTTCAAGAACCTGTTCGCTTCGGCGAGCCTTGCGCTTGCCCTGTCCGGCTGTGCCACCACTTCTGCCGGCTCGCAGTTGGAGCCCGCCCGTTTCGTCTCCATGCAGGAGGGCCCGGGCGAGGAATATGTGATCGGTCCACTCGACAAGCTGACGATTCATGTCTGGCGTAATGACGAGCTCGGCGCGGAGGTGCAGGTACGGCCCGACGGGCGTATCACCACCCCACTGGTGACCGATATGCCAGCCGTCGGAAAAACCCCGACCATGTTGGCCGAAGATATACGCCTCCAGCTTTCGCAATATATCGAAGAACCTCTGGTGACAGTGATCGTCAACGAGTTTGCCGGCACGTTCAGCCAGCAGGTGCGTGTGGTGGGTGCAACGGCAGAACCTGCCTCTATTCCTTACCGCGCTAATATGACGCTGCTTGACGCGATGATTTCTGTCGGCGGCCTGTCCGAATTTGCCGCAGGCAACAGGGCACGCCTGATCCGTTTCGACCGGGAATCGGGGGACCAGCGCGAATACGACCTGCGCCTTTCGGACCTGCTTCGTCGCGGCGATAGCAATGCCAATGTCATGCTGATGCCGGGCGATGTGATCATCATCCCCGAAAGCATGTTCTGAGGGAGGCGGGGGCTTGAACCAGCTTCTCGAAGAATTGCGCGCCGGACTGTGGGCTGTCTGGAACCGCCGTTGGCTTGCGCTGGGCATCGCCTGGGTCGTGTGCCTGCTGGGCTGGCTGGCTGTCGCGCTGATTCCCAACAGCTATGAATCCGAAGCGCGGATTTTCGTTCAGCTCGAT
This sequence comes from Erythrobacter alti, assembly GCF_037996805.1. Classification (NCBI taxonomy): domain Bacteria; kingdom Pseudomonadati; phylum Pseudomonadota; class Alphaproteobacteria; order Sphingomonadales; family Erythrobacteraceae; genus Erythrobacter; species Erythrobacter alti. Next base: position 20,301 of record NZ_JBBNAX010000004.1, read on the forward strand.
GATGTCCTGGCCGAGCAGATCGGTATCGGCGCCAATGCCCGTGAACGCGATATCGACCGCATCCGGCAAACGCTGGTCAGTTCGGTCAACCTGGAAAAAGTCGTGCGGTCTACCCGCATTGGAGACACCGTAAGCTCGCCGACAGATATGGAGCGCGCAATCGCTCGGCTCGAAGATGACATCAAGGTCGTGAGCGAGGGTGAAAACATCTTCGAGATCTCTGCCACCAGCGGTCGCAGCGAGCTTTCCGACGCCGAGAACGCAGAACTTGCCCACACGATCGCGCAGCGAATGATCGACATTTTCCGTGAAGAAAACCTCGGCGGTGCACGCGGGGAAATGTCAGACTCGATCGAATTCCTAAACCAGCAACTGGCAGCGCGCGAAGCGGAACTCAGCACTGCCGAAGAGCGTCGTCTCGCTTTCGAAGCGCAGTACCCCGATCTGATTGGTGGCGCGCAAACCATTGCCTCGCAGATGAGCGCCACTCGCGCCGAATTGCGGAGCGTGGAATCGGATCTGGCCGCAGCACAAAGCGCCATGGCCGCGATTGAGGGACAGCTTGCAAGCACCCCGCGCTCGATAATTGTGCCCGGATCGGGTGGTCCGCAGGCCAGCCTCGCACAGGCCGAATCCAACCTCGCCGCAATGCGCGCTCGCGGCCTGACCGACGAGCATCCCGATGTAGTGGCCGCGCAACGCACGGTCGCTTCGCTGCGCGAGCGCGCTTCGGCCTCGGGAGCCTCGGGCGGAGGGGGAATGCCAAACCCGGCTTATACTTCTCTCCAATCGATGCGGGTGGAACGCCAGTCCAACGTAATGTCACTGCAATCGCGTGCAGCTGCACTGCGGGCCGAGATCGCTTCGATCAACGCCAGCCAGGCGCGCGAGCCGGGCGTTGCTGCCGAGGCGCAGCGTATCAGCCGCGACTATGAAGTGCTGCGCGAGCAATATGACGAGCTGTTGCAAGACCGCGAAGAACTTCGCCTGCGCGGCCAGGTCGAAAGCGAGCGCAGCGCCGTGCAATTCGAGGTCGTCGATCCGCCCACCACGCCGCGGGTGCCTGCAGCTCCCAACCGCGCATTGCTGCTTTTCGGAGTGCTTGTCCTCGGCCTTGGTGGCGGTGTGGGCACAGGCTTTGCGCTGAGCAAGCTCGGCTCGACTTTCGCCACGGCAGGGCAATTGGAACGCACCTTCGGCCTGCCTGTCATCGGTACGATCACACATACATTCACCGAAGCCGGTCGCGACCTGCGGCGCAAGCGCTTCAAGTATTTCGCTGCTGGGGTCGGCGGGCTCGGCGTCCTTTTCGTGGTGCTGGTGGGCGTTGAATTCGTCCAGCGCAGCACGATGGCTTGAGGGGACCGGGAATGACCGAACACAGCAAGATCCAGCCTCCGGAAAAGTCGCTCATCGAACGGGCGGAGGATTTCTTCGGCCTTGGCGAGGCTGCGCGCCCTGCGCCTGTGCCCAGGGACCTTGCAGCGCCCGTGAACCGGCGTATCAAGCGCCGCCAGTCCCGCAAAACGCAATCGCTCGATACAGAGCAGTCGCTCGCACGGGCGATAGCGCGCGGGATGCCGCCGAAAGAGTTTGGCGAGCATTCGGCACCTGCGACCGTAGAAGCCTCGGCCGATGCTGAGCCGGCATATGAGGATGTGCATTTCCCCGGGGAGATCCACGAACTCGATCCCGAATGTCTCGCCCGGCACGGCCTGATCCAGCCCGACGGCCCTATCACTGCGCTGCTCGAGGAGTTCCGCATCGTGAAGCGCCAGGTGCTGGCATCGGTGCGCAAGGCGCGCGAGGGCGGCAATGGCAAGCTGGCCCAGCGCGTACTGGTCTGCTCGCCGCTGCCCGGCGAAGGCAAGAGCTATTGTGCGGCCAATCTGGCGCTTGCAATGGCGGCCGAGAAGGATAGCGAAGTGCTGCTGGTGGATGCCGATTTTGCGAAGCCGTCCATCCTCTCGATGCTCGGCTTACCGCGCGGCCCCGGCTTCATGGACGTGCTGGCGCGCGATGATATCAAGGTCGAGGACTGCGTACTCGCCACTGATGTCGCCGGGCTGCATGTCCTGCCTGCGGGCAATCACACGACTTCCGACAGTGAGTATCTGACCAGCGCCCGGACTGCCGATGTGCTCGATAGGCTCACGCGCGCCAATCCTAACCGCATCGTGATTTTTGACAGTTCGCCTGCGCTTGCCGCGTCGCCCGCTGCCGAACTGGCCAACCATGTCGGACAGGCGATTGTTGTCGCCCGCGCAGACCGAACGGGACAGAGCGCGCTGGAAGACGCGTTGACCCTGCTTTCATCCTGCCCCGACCTCAAACTGCTGCTGAATGCAGCGCATTTCAGTCCGAGTGGACGCCGCTTCGGTGTCTACTACGGGCAGGAGGCATAGTCGCCATGCGTCTGATCCTAGCCACTATCCTTGCCGTTGCAGCCATTCCGGCTGCGGCCTTTGCCCAGCAGTCCGACAATATCGGGCAGGAGCGCGATTCTGCGCTGGCGCCCGAGCGCGGTGTTGAAGTCGTGCCATATATCGAGGCCGCTCAGGTCGTAACTGCCGAGCTTTCTCCGGGTGACGATGTCGTCACGTACTCGCGCGTTGCAGCAGGCGTCGATGCGGGATTTGCGGGTCGTTATTCGGAAGGCTCGGTCTCGCTGCGTTACGAGCGACGCATCGGATATGGCGACGATGTTGCCGATACGGACACGTTCTCAGGCATCGCACGCACTTCACTGGCGCTTGCTGGCCCCGCAGTAACCTTCGAGGCCGGCGGCCTTGCCTCCCGCACCCGTGTCGAGGGTAACGGTGCGACATCACTGGGTGCCTTTGGCGGCAATGACGATGCGACCACACAGATTTACTCGGTTTATGCCGGCCCATCTGTCAGAACGCAGGTTGGCGAGGCAGAGGTCACCGGCGCGTATCGCCTTGGCTACACCCGGGTCGAATCGCCGGATGCCGTCCTTGTGTCGCCGGGCACCGAGCCGGTTGATGTTCTCGATGAAGCGACCACGCACAATGCGGCTGTCCGTGCAGGCTTTGCCCCTGATACCGTTCTGCCAGTCGGTGTCGGTGTTGGGGCAGGGTGGAACAGGCAGGACGTGTCCAATCTCGATCAGCGCGTCGATGATCGCCACGTGCGCGCCGATGTTACCGTGCCCGTCTCGCCCAATGTCGCCCTGATCGGCGGCGTGGGATACGAGGATGTGGAAGTTTCCAGCCGCGATGCGGTGCGCGATGTAAACGGTGATCCGGTGATCGGGTCCGATGGACGCCTGGTCACTGATGACAGCGCCCCGCGCCAGATCGCCTATGAAACCGACGGCATCATCTGGGATGTCGGGGTGATGTGGCGCCCAAGTCGCCGGACTTCGCTGACAGCCTCGATCGGGCGTCGATACGGTTCCATGACCTACTATGGTTCGCTGTCGTATGCGCCCAGTTCGCGTTCGAGCCTGAACGTATCTGTCTATGACAACATCAACAGCTTTGGCGGACAACTGGTCGGCGCACTAGGCGACCTCGGCACGGATTTTGATGCCTTCCGTAATCCCGTGACAGGCGATCTGGGCGGATGCGTAATCGGCAGCGAAGGCGACAATTGCGCACTGGCCAGGCTCGGCTCGATCCGGTCCGGCGTATTTCGCAGCCGCGGCGTGTCGGCAAACTATGGCGCCAGCAGCGCGCGCACATCGTGGGGCATTGGCGCTGGATACGACCGCCGCACCTTCATCGCCGGCGAAAACACTGTTCTGGCCGGCATCGATGGCATTGCGGACGAGAATTACTGGCTTGCCGCATACGCAACGCGCCGTCTGGATCACGTATCGCAGATTTCTGTCGGCGGCTCCGCAACACTGTTCGACAGTGGCGTGACCGGTGCAGGCAACGTGCTCGGTTACAGCGCGACTGCCGCCTACGACCGCAATTTTCTTGAAGGGCTGAGCGGTACTGCCGCTGTCGGCCTGGATCTCATCAGCCGCGAAGACTTGCCCGATTACGAAGCCGCTTCGGCTCTGGTCGGCCTTCGCTACAGCTTCTGACGGGGCAAGGAACACAGAACCATGTTCGACAATTTCTACGGCCTGACCGGCAAACCTTTCCAACTCACACCCGATCCGGAATTCTATTTCCGCTCGATCACCCATCGCAAGGCACTGTCCTATCTCGGATACGGGCTGGCGCAGGGAGAAGGCTTTATCGTCATCACCGGCGAAATAGGCTCGGGCAAGTCGACCCTCGTCGCGCACATGATGGAAAACCTTGATACCAACGCGGTGACCGTCGCTCAGATCGTCACCAGCAAGCTGGACGAGGAAGAGGTGGTGCATGTGGTGGCAGGGGCCATGGGCCTCGACGTGGAAGGACACGACAAGGCCACCGCACTGACCGAAATCGAAAGTTTTCTGCATGACGAGGCCCGCGCTGGCCGGCGCTGCCTGCTGGTGGTGGACGAATCGCAGAACCTGTCGGTCGAGGCGCTCGAAGAATTGCGCATGTTCTCGAACTTCCAGCTTGGCAGCCACCCGCTGTTGCAAACGCTGCTGCTCGGCCAGCCGGAATTCCGAACTACGATCCAGAGCGATCCGGGGCTGGAGCAATTGCGCCAGCGTGTCATCGCGGCGCATCATCTCGAACCGATGCAGAAGAACGAAATCGAAGCCTACATTCTTCACCGACTGAAGAAGGTCGGATGGGCTGGCAATCCGGAGTTTGACCAGCGCGTGTTTGCCGACATGTATGAGGCATCGGGCGGCATTCCGCGTCGGGTCAACCAGATCGCGAACCGTCTCATGCTGCTGGGCGCGGTGGAAGAACGTTCGCGTATCGATGCATCGATGCTGCAGTCTGTGATGGCTGAAATCGATTCCGAAAGCGCTTTTCCCGAAGCGCCGCCATCGCCGACTGCTGTCGAAGGTAAGGTCGCTGACGCCGCAACGATCTCGGGTTTTGATGTCGCGACTATCTCGGCAGCCTTGGCAGAGCGTGATGCGCAGATTGCGGAATTGCAAGATGCGGTGGTCGCGCTCTCGCACCAAATTCCTCACGCCGCTTCGGATGCGGTAAATGCGGAAATGAACGCCATCCGTGAACAGATTGCCGCCATCGAGGCGCGCAGTTTCGAACAGGAACGTTCGATCCGCCAGACGCTGACCATGCTGATCGAATGGATCGAAGGCGAAATGCACTCGAGCAAGGCAGCCTGAGAAAGCTGCCGCCGTGAACGCGCCATCCTTTCCTGAATTGGACCCGGCAGACGAGGTCATCACAAATGGCCTGTCGGTCGATGTCGAAGACTGGTTCCAGGTGGGCGCTTTCGAGGACGTCATCGAGCGTGACAGCTGGGGAGGGCTGGACGACCGGGTCGAACGAAATGTCCATGCGATCCTTGACCTGTTCGATGAAGCCAATGCCTCGGCCACCTTTTTCACGCTGGGGTGGGTTGCGGCGCGCCATGGCAACCTCTTGCGGGAAATCAGGCGGCGCGGACACGAGGTCGCAAGCCACGGTTGGGACCATGAGCGGGTATTCCGCATGGACCGCGAAACCTTTGCCCGCGATATCGAAAGGACACGCAAGACGATTGAGGACTGCTGCGGCAAGCGCGTGATCGGCTACCGCGCACCTAGCTTCTCCATTGACCAACGCACGCCTTGGGCTTTCATGGAACTGGCCGAGCAGGGATATCTCTATTCCTCCAGCGTCGCTCCGGTTTCGCACGATCATTACGGCTGGGCCGAGGCACCGCGCTTCGCCTTCAAACCTGTTCCGTGGCACGATCTGATCGAATTGCCCGTTACGACCGCGCAATTTCGCGGAAAGCGACTTGCTGCGGGCGGTGGCGGGTTTTTCCGTGTGCTTCCATACGCCTTCAGCCGTTGGGCTATCCGGCAGGTAAATCGCGACGAAGAACGGCCTGCAATCTTCTATTTTCACCCGTGGGAAATCGACCCCGGACAGCCACGCGTCTCGGGGGCGCCGCTGCGATCGCGGCTGCGGCATTATACCAATCTGGAAAAGATGTCGGGCAAGCTCAGCCAGCTTATCCGTGATTTCTCATGGGGCCGGATCGACCTTATTGCGCACCGCGAAGCCTTGCGCCTCGCAGCGGAGAAGGCGGCGCGATACGAGACCCACGAATGAACGCGCCCTTCGCCCTGTCTCGCGTGGCGGTTCGCGCAGCAGACCTGCGTGAGCCGGACGAAGTCGCTCTGGTAGAGGGTTATGTTGCGAAGCTGGGTGGATCGGTGTTCCATCGCCCCGCATGGCTCCTGGCAATAGCGGCAGGCACCGGGCAGCGTGCGCGTGGCCTGATTGCCGAGCAGGCAGGCGAGATTTCCGGCTGGTTGCCGCTTTCCGAGGTCCACTCACCTATCTTCGGCCGGATGCTGGCATCCAGCGGCTTTGCAGTCGAGGGCGGAATCCTTGCGAGCGATGACGCCAGCGCAGCAGCGCTTTGTGACGCCGTTTGCGAATATGCCCAGCGACTGGCGTGTACGACGGTGGAATTGCGCGGGGGACCGGTGGGATCGGGTTGGCAGGTGCGCACTGACAGTCACTGCGGTTTTGTCGAACCCCTGGCTGGCGATGACGAAGCGCAGCTAATCGCGATCCCGCGCAAGCAACGCGCCGAAGTCCGAAAATCGCTGAAGAATGATCTGACTGTTGAAACGGGTTCGGATGAGGCCGACCGCGCTACTCACTACGCGGTCTATGCAGAAAGCGTGCGCAATCTGGGTACACCGGTTTTCCCGCGCAGCCTGTTCGATGCCGTGCTCGATACTCTCGATGCAGATATTCTGACGGTGCGCCATCGCGGTCAAGCGGTGGCAAGTGTATTGTCGATTTATCATGATGGCGCGGTCATGCCGTATTGGGGCGGCGGCACATGGAACGCGCGCGCGCTACGGGCGAACGACCGCATGTATTACGCGCTGATGATCCATGCCCGTACGCGTGGTTGCGATCGCTTCGATTTCGGGCGGAGCAAGACCGGAAGCGGGGCCTACAGCTTCAAGAAAAACTGGGGCTTCACGCCGGAACCGCTATCCTACGCAAGCTGGACCGCGCCGGGACAAGAAGCTCGCGATGCAGACCCAACAAGTGAGCAGCACCAGTCGCGCATTGCGCTTTGGAAAAAGCTGCCGCTGCCAATTGCAAACAGGCTTGGTCCGCTGATCGCCAGGGGATTGGGATGAGTGGCGAGATCCTCCTTCTCGCGCATCGCTTGCCGTTTCCGCCTGATCGTGGCGACAAGATCCGCTCACATCACGTTCTGAAGGCGCTGGCGCACATTGCCCCGGTCCATGTCGGATGCCTTGCAGAAGATTCGGGTGATTACGCGCATGAGCATGAGTTGGAAACGCTGGCTGCCTCATACTGCATGCCTGCGCGTTCGAAGCCGCTGGCGCTTGCTGGACTCGAGGCGCTTGGACGTTCCGAACCGGTAAGCCTCGCAGCATTCCGGTCAGCCAACCTCCAGCGCTGGGTCGCACAGACCCTGGCCGAAAGAGATATCAAAGCGATCTACGTGTATTCGGGTCAGATGGGGCAGTATGTCCCGGCCAATTGGCGAGGACGCCTCGTAGTTGATCTGGTCGATGTCGATTCCGCCAAGTTCGAGGCCTATGCCCTGTCGGGATCCGGACCGCGTGCATGGATCGATGCGCGTGAAGGGCGCTTGTTGCGGCAAGTGGAAACCGAATTGGCACAGCGTGCGGATCATACGTTGCTGGTCAGCGATGCAGAGGCTGCCTTGCTGCGCTCGCGTGTATCAGGACAGACGACCATCTCTGCGCTTCGCAACGGTATCGATTGTGCCGAGTTCGATCCGGCCAAGGTGCAACCGCATCCAGAGCTCGCGAGAAGCGGGCCGCACTTCGTGTTTACAGGACAAATGGACTACGCACCCAATGTGGAAGCCGTCACGAGGTTTGCCGAGGCAATCCTGCCAGCCATTCACCGGTCGAAGCCTGACGCCAATTTTCATATCGTGGGCCGCGCGCCGACGGACGAAGTCGCAAGATTGGGAGAGACGCCGGGCGTGCGTGTGTGGGGAAGTGTGCCTGACGTGCGCCCCTTTCTTGCCGCAGCTGACATAGTGGTCGCGCCGCTGACAATTGCGCGCGGAGTGCAGAACAAGGTGCTGGAAGCCATGGCGATGGCGCGCTGTGTTCTCCTCAGCCCGGAAGCGGCGACGGGGATCGACGCCGAACACGGCAAGCACTTCGTGATTGGCGAGGATAACAATGCGCTCGTGATGCGAGCATTGCACTTGCTTGATCGGACAGCAGAACGCGAAGCAATCGGCCAGGCTGCGCGCCGCATTGTGCAAGATAGCATGAGTTGGCCGGCCATGTTGGTCGACTTACCCAACCTGATGGGATTTGACAGCGGAACCCGGCGCGATGCGGCTTGATGTAATTTCGCCGCAGCGCGCGCCGATAACGGAGCGTATTGCCCCGCAATGGCGCGAGCCCCTGGCACAGCTTGCGCTTGCGTGGGCAGTGATCTTCCTGTTGTTTGCACCTGACTGGGCCGAGATGGCGCTACAATGGTGGGACAGTTCGACTTACAACCACATCCTGCTTGTCCCGGCGATACTGGTATGGCTCGTCTGGCAGCGTGCGGGCGAGCTTGCCAAACTGTCGCCCCGAACGTGGTGGCCCGGACTGGTTCCGCTTGCCGGTGCCCTCTTCATCTGGCTCTTAGGCGATATTTCGGGCCTCGCGACCGCAACGCATCTCGGCGTGGTGCTTGCGCTCCAGGCACTGGTGTTGACGATGCTGGGCCCACGCGTGAGCTGGGCGCTGCTGTTTCCGCTGTGCTACGGCCTGTTCCTGGTCCCGCTTGGCGATGAGCTGGTACCCGCGCTGCAGATGATCACTGCGGAGATCACCATTGCACTGACCATGGCTAGCGGCATTCCGGCGCATATCGAGGGAGTTTTCATCGATACACCGGCGGGATTGTTCGAGGTAGCCGAGGCATGTTCGGGCGTGAAATTCCTGATTGCGATGGTCGCACTCGGTACGCTTGTCGCGCATGTCGGCTTCACGTCATGGCGGCGCCGCGCCGGGTTCATGGCGCTGGCTGTCGTTATCCCGGTCTTGGCGAATGGCGTACGAGCCTGGGGAACTATCTACATCGCGCAATCGCAGGGTGTCGCCTTTGCTGCGGGCTTCGATCACATCATTTACGGCTGGGTATTCTTTGCGCTGGTGATGGGGTTGCTGCTTGGGATCGCATGGAAATTCTTTGATCGCGGCGTGACCACACCGTTTGTAAGCGCCGAACGTATCGCTGCCTTGTCTATCTTCGAAAAGATGGAACGCCGCGATACAGATGGGTGGCGAGTCTTGGCAGCGGTCGCGGCAATAACGCTCTTCACCCTAGCGTGGTCCGCAAAAGCGCAATCGCTTGAAGCGGCGGTTCCTGATGAGCTGGTTTTGCCGGAAGTCGGAGGCTGGACGCAGGTTATGCCGGATCATGCGCATAGCTGGCAACCACATGCCGGTGGGGCAGACCGGAAGCAGACCGTCAGCTACCGTGATGAGCAGGGCCGGGTGATCGACGTGGTCTTCGCGGTCTACGCCAACCAGTCCGAGGGGCGTGAGGCTGGGGCCTTCGGGCAAGGCGCTCTGCCTGCGGAGAGTGACTGGCGCTGGCTATCGGCGACCATCTCCCCTGATGGTGTCGCCGGTGAACGGATCCAAGCTCTGGGTACGTACCGACGTGTGGCGGAGACATGGTACAGACTTGGCAACTGGAGCGGCGGTAGCACCTTGTCGCTCAAGCTGGTCACCATGCGCGACCGGCTTTTGCTGCGTGCGCAGCCTGCCACAATGCTGATTATTTCCGCAGAAGAGAGGACCGGCGAAGACAGCACGCAGACTATCGCCGATTTCCGCTCGTCCACCGCAGGTCTCGATCAATGGATGGACCGCGCGGTCGGGGTCGATTAACGCATCTTCCCATGTGCGGGATCGCGGGACTTTTTCATACCGGAACCATCAAGCCGGTCGACCCTGCTCGGGTTGAACGGATGTGCGACGTACTCGCCCATCGCGGGCCTGATGGCTCGGGCATCTGGACCGCTCCCGGAGTAGGGCTGGGGCATCGACGTCTCGCGATTATCGATCTCGAAGGTTCGCCGCAGCCGATGCAATCTGCAGACGAGCGTGTGGTCATTTCGTTCAACGGCGAAATTTATAATTACCGCGAATTGCGCCGCGAGCTTGAACAACAGGGCGCACAATTCAGGACTGACGGCGATACCGAGGTCATTCTCGCTGCGTGGCAGAAATGGGGCGAGGATTGCGCGGCGCACCTGCACGGCATGTTCGCCTTCGCAATCTACGACCGTGCGGACCGGACACTGTTTCTCGCGCGTGACCGGCTTGGTGTGAAGCCCCTTTTCTACGCCGAACTGTCAGATGGATCACTGGCATTTGCTTCAGAACTAAAAGGCCTGCTGGCGCATCCGCTGCTGCGCCGTGAAGCCGATCCGCTGGCCATCGAGGATTACATGACCTGGGGCTATGTCCCCGATCACCGCTCCATCCTGCGCGGAGTGCGAAAACTTCCTGCCGGTCACAGCTTGCTGCTCAAGCACGACACGCCCGTACCGCGGCCCCGACAGTATTGGGATGTCAGCTTTGAGCGTCGGCACAAGGCGAAACCGCGCGATCTGGAGGCAGAGCTGCTGCACCACCTGCAGCAAGCAGTTGAAAGCCGCATGGTATCCGATGTTCCGCTTGGCGCATTCCTTTCGGGCGGAGTGGACAGTTCTACTGTCGTGGCGTTCATGTCGGGTGCGGGGAAGGGCAAGGTGCGCACCTGCTCGATCGGTTTCGATGTCGCCAGCGCCGACGAGACGAGCCACGCAGACAAGGTCGCACAGCTGTTCGACACAGACCACGCCAGCCGCATCGTGAGTGCCGACCAGTTCGATGCCATCGACACGGTGGCAGGCATGTTCGATGAGCCCTTCGCGGATGCCTCTGCCTTGCCAACGTGGCGTGTTTGCCAGTTGGCGCGGGAAAGTGTGACCGTGGCGCTTTCGGGCGACGGCGCGGACGAGGCATTTGCCGGCTATCGACGCCAGGTGTTTCACGCACATGAGGAACGGCTGCGCGGACTGATCCCGCGGGCGATCCGTTCCAAGGTGCTTGGACCACTTGGAGAAGCATTTCCCAAGCTCGACTGGGCTCCGCGCCCTCTGCGCGCCAAGTCCACGCTGCAATCGCTCGCTGGCTCGGGTGCCGATGGTTATGCCCGCGCGCTTTCGGTGGTACCGCCCGAATTGCGGCTTGGCCTCTACAGCGAGGGTTTGCGCAAGCAGATCGGCGGCTATCGTGGCGAGACGCCGCTGACAGAAATGATGGCGCAGGCTCCGGCGCGTTCCGGCCTCGACGCTGCGCAATATGCCGACCTGAAATTCTGGCTACCGGGCGATATTCTGACCAAGGTCGATCGCACGAGCATGGCGGTGAGCCTTGAGGCGCGTGAGCCCCTGCTCGATCACCGACTGGTGGAGTTTGCGGCGGCGCTACCGGAGGGGCTGCGGGTCAAACGTTCGCAGGGAAAATGGCTGCTGAAGAAATCGATGGAACGCTATCTGCCGGACGACATTCTGTATCGACCCAAACAGGGCTTCGTCACGCCAATTGCCCAATGGTTTCGTGGTCCGCTGGCGGACAAGGCGCGGGGCATCTCGAAAAGCGCAATGTTGGCAAGGACCGATTGGTTCGACAACACACGGATTGCCGAATTGGCAGAGGCGCACATCGCGGGTCGGTCCGACCATTCGCGGCTGCTCTGGCAATTGCTGATGCTTGACCGCTCACTTGCGCGGCTCGGAATCACCTAGCTTACGCGGCCGTGGCCCAGCGCCATGTAATCGGCGCTCTGCATTTCCTTCAGGCGGCTGACGGTGCGGTCGAATTCAAACGCGCCGTCACCTCTCTGGTAAAGCTCCTCAGGTTCAGCCTCGGCGGTCGCAAAAAGCTTAACACCGTTTTCGTACAAAGCGTCGATCAGCTTGGTAAAACGAATTGCTTCATTGCGGTTTTCCGGACCCATGCACGGGATCGCAACCACAATAATCGTGTGATATTCCAACGCTATAGAAAGATAATCTGCCGCTCCACGGTTCTCGGCGCACAACCGTTTGAAGCTGAATACCGCAACGCCCTTCAGGCTCTTGGGCACGAAGAGTGTACGTCCGCCGCCAAGATCCAGCTCGCCACTAGGGACATGTTCGGCATCTTCTGGCGCGTAGTCGGTAAGCCGGAAAAACGCCTCGCGCACCTGCGCGGTAGCCTCGTCGCCGATGGGCGTGTGCCACGTCTCGATGTCGCCGAGCCGGTCGAGCCGGTAATCGGTCGGGCCGTTCAGGGAAACGACGTCCATTTCTGCCTCAACAAGGTCGATGAATGGCAGGAAGAGTGAGCGGTTCAGGCCGTCCTTATACAAGTCTGACGGTGGGCGGTTGCTGGTTGTGACCACCGTTACACCTTCATCCACGATCAGGGCTGTGAACAAGCGCCCCATGATGGCGGCATCGGCGGTGTTTGTGACGACCATTTCGTCAAAGGCGAGGCAGCGCACGTTCTCGGCGATCCGCTTGGCAACCCGCCGGACCGGCCCTTCGGTCTCGCGCTCGCGTTCTTCACGCAGCAATGCATCTACTTCGAGCATGAAGGCATGAAAATGGACGCGCCGCTTCCGCTTGATCCCCAATGTTGCCACGAACAGGTCCATCAGCATCGACTTGCCGCGCCCCACGCCGCCCCACATGTATACACCCTGTGGCGTCTCCTTCCGGCGCGCGAAGAATTGGCCGAGCAAGCCGCCCGGCTCGTCTGCCTCAAGTTCCTTTTGAAGCTTGTCCAGCCTTACCGCTGCGGCGCGTTGATCGGCGTCGGGCCGCAATTCATTGGCAGCGACCAACTTCTCGTATCGTGCGAGCAACCCGCTCATTTCAAGCTGCTGAAAGTTTGCGCAGAATGCCGGAGAAGGAAGAAACCTTGTCGTCGTCCTGCACGATGAGACCCCGGGCAAAGACCATTCGCCCGGTTTCCTTGGTCACCTCGACAATTGCATCAAGCGGGCGTCTGAGATCGCCGGGCGTCAGGAATTGTGTGTTCAGTTCCAGAGTGACCCCGCGTTCCAGGCGCGAGCCGAGGATGAGTCCGGCACCGGCGAACATCGCAATATCGGCCAGCGAGAGGATCACGCCGCCATGCACTACGTCATTCATATTGCGATGAAGTTTTCTAGGAAAAATGCGCACGCGCGCAGTTTCCGCATCGTCGAGGCGCACAAGCATGAGGCCGATAACCGCCTGGTTGAAGCCGTGATCATCGGGCACGCGCCATTCCTGCCACCCCGGATGATCGGGATGTTCACCCTGCAAGACAGGTGGATAGGTGGTGCTCAGATTGCGCGCTCCGCTTGCATCTTCTTGATTTCGGCAATGGCGCGTGCCGGGCTGAGGCCCTTGGGACAGACATTGGCGCAGTTCATGATGGTGTGGCAGCGATAGAGACGGAAGGGGTCTTCCAGATCGTCAAGACGTTCACCCGTCATCTCGTCGCGGCTGTCGGCCAGCCAGCGATAGGCTTGCAGCAGGATGGCCGGGCCAAGGAACTTGTCCGAATTCCACCAATAGCTGGGGCAGGCGGTGGAGCAGCAGGCGCACAGGATGCACTCATACAGGCCATCAAGCTGCTCGCGCTGTTCGGGGGACTGCAGGCGTTCCTTGCCCGAAGGCGTGGTGGAGACGGTCTGCAACCACGGACGGATGCTGGCATATTGGGCGTAGAAATGTGTGAAATCGGGCACCAAGTCCTTCACCACTTCCATATGCGGCAGCGGCGTGATGCGAATGTCGCCCTTCATGTCCTCGATCGCGGTGGTGCAGGCGAGGCCGTTCTTGCCGTTCATGTTCATCGAGCATGAACCGCAAATCCCTTCGCGGCAGGAGCGGCGGAAGGTCAACGTCGGGTCGATTTCGTTCTTGATCTTGAACAGCGCGTCCAGAACCATCGGGCCGCAATTGTCGAGATCGACCTCGAACGTGTCGTAGCTGGGGTTCTGCCCGCTGTCTGGATCGTAGCGATATATCCTGAAAGTCTTCACCCGCGATGCGCCGTCAGCCTTGTGGACTGCGCCGTCCTTGCGAATTGTGCTGTTCTTGGGGAGGGTGAAGGTTGCCATTGGAAGTCCCGGTTTTTCTGTGCTGCGCCCTATCTACCCATCATGCGGCTAAGGGCAAGCAGGACCTTTGGCGCATAGGCCTCTATCCGCAGGAAAGCGCACGAATTTGCGCAATTATCGCCAAAGTGGTCCCGCCGATCTGCAGCGCACCGGGATACGTCAGAGAGGACGGGTTATGCGCGGCGCTCTGTCTGACTAGGTTCCGAGTTCTGCTTTTGAAGGGATCAGCATGGATTGGACCAAAGCGGCAATTTTCGGCGCGAGCGGTGGCATAGGCGCAAGCCTGACGCGTGTAGTGGCTAATACGGGTTCACCTGTGTTGGCCGGATCACGAAGCGGCAAGGTGCCGCAATGTCCCAATATTACGCCTTTCAGATTCGACCTGGCGGACGAGGCAAGCATAGCTGATGCTGTGGCTGGTTGGGATTCCGATCCGCCCGATCTCGTGATCGTGGCCAGCGGTGTGCTCACCATGCCAGACGGCACCGGGCCGGAACGCAGCCTGCGCCACATTGCACCTGACGTCATGGCGCAGATGCTTCAGATCAATACGGTCGGACCGGCAATCATCGCGAAGCATGTCTTGCCGATTCTACCGCGTGACAGGCCGGCAACTTTTGCAGCACTGTCCGCTCGCGTCGGTTCGATCGGGGACAATCGTATCGGCGGATGGCACTCCTATCGTGCAAGCAAGGCCGCGCTCAACATGCTCATCCGCAATTTCGCCATCGAGATGGGCCGCACCCACAAGCAGGCTTGCATCGTCAGTTTGCATCCCGGCACGGTGGACACCGGTCTCTCCAAGCCGTTCCAGTCGAACCTGCCACAAGGTCAACTGACCGATGCGGACGAAGCTGCTGCAAACCTGCTGGGCGTGCTTGCAGGGCTGGAGCCGCGAGACAGCGGCGCCATCCTCGACTGGAAAGGATCGATCGTCCCGGCCTGAACAGATCAGGCGGCGGCGATCAGCCCGTTACGGCGCCACGATTCTGCCAACAGCGTTTCCAGCAGGTCAGCGTGGCTGAAGCCCGCTTGCTCGGCAGCCTTGGCCATGACCTTTTCGGACCACAGGTTGCAGTTGAGGTTGATCTCGATGAAATTGACATCGCCAGTTTTCAGGTCGACGCGAAATTCGATGCGGCCATAGTCAAATGGCACGAATTCCTGCGCCACCCGGGTAGCCATCTTTTCGATCCTGGGGGCCAGTTCCGCGTGATCAAATCGCTTGAGCGCCGACTTTTCCGCATTGGGGACCAGATCGCGCTTTTCGTAATAAGTCCAGAGTTTCTGCGTGTTTTCACGCTCATACCACAGCATCGGCAAGGCAATTGGCTTGCTGTCGATGGTAATGAAAGCGCATTGGACATCATAACCGTCAAGGTAGGGTTCGACGATTGCGTCATGCCCCTGACCGTGAATATTCGCCAGCGCATTGACGACGCCGTTCCAGTCGAAAGCATCCGAAATGCCCCAGCTTGCCGAGGAAGCATTGGGCTTGATCACCCAGCGTCCGTCGGGAGATGGCGGCAGATCGGATTCGTTGATTGGCGCTCCGCGGCGGTAGCAGAACCATGGTGCGGTGGGCACACCGGCATGGGTGCACGTCAATTTTGAAACGGACTTGTCGTCCCCCAAGCCGCGCAGGAACGGCATCGCCCCGAGGTAGGGAATGCGGTGCATGTTGCACAGGATCGGGATGAGCATTTCGGAATTCACGAAGCCCCCGCGATTGAGCAGCGGAAACACGAAATCCACCTCTGGCCGGTTGAAAAGCACTTCGTAGCTATTGGCAAATTCGAGGTTCAGCCCGAGATTTTCCAGAGTCGTGCGCACTTCGTGGTGATAGATTGCATGATTGCCATCTTCCGGGTGCATCCCGCCGCCCCACAGCGCATGCTTTGCCATGAAGAGCATGCGAACCTGCTCCTTGGCATCGTCGGGGATTCGCAGGGGAGAGATGGAATGGCTCATGCGGTGTCTTTCGGCTTTGGTTGATCTTCGCGATCTAGTGCGGGAGCCCGAGCCGCGCAATGGCCTGAATAGCTATGCCTCGTCGGGCGAAATTTCGGGTTTCGGAACAGCCAACCCAAGCCGTTGGCCCAGTACCCACTCGCAAATTGCAAAGGTGCGTTCGTTATCGACATCGATGGCAAGCGCGCCATCGTCGAATATGACCGGGGCGAGTCTGGTGCCAAAGCGTTTGCCAACGCGCTTCAGGCCTTGCGGCAGAGTGACCAGGCCAAAGCGCATCAACAAGATGTTGAGCAGTCCGAAGGCGCGGATCATCCTACCGCGATTCTTCTGGAATTGGCCGCCTTCGCGAAAAGCCTCTGCCGCGTCGAAACTCTTGCGATTGCCAAGTCCGTAGATGTTGCAATTCGCATAGCCGGCATCGCGGAACTCATAGAAATTTCGCTGCCCTTGCGCGTGGATGTCCCACACTCTCTCGCGAGTGGTGACGCCCAGCACTGCATCAGCATTGCGCAGGGCATTGCGCAGCTGGTTGAAACCATCTTGCGTGAGCAGGACATTGTCGGCCGTGGTGATCACGAATGGACCGGCTTCATCCTTCGCGGCGGCAAGCACGCTCTCGACGATGTTTGGATCGGAATCGACCAGTTCGATCGGTATGCCCCGCTCACGAAACGGATTGATTGCGCGCCCGACATCTTCCTGTCCTTCAGGCTCCAGCACCACCCTGATCGCCGTGATGGCGGGCAGGGTGGTGAGGGTTTCCAGCACGTGTTCGATCAGCGGTCGCCCGCAAATCGGCACGAGGCATTTGTGGCTCACGCCCGCGCGTGATGCGAGCGGATTGACCACGCCTGCCCGCTGCGCCGCAAGCACGATGACGGTGACGGGAAGTTCAGACATAGCCTGTGCGGCTCTCCGAGGTCACAAATTCAATTGCCGAAGGTGCGTTGCCACCAACCGCCGCGTCGCTGGCCGCCTTCGCCGCCTTTGGCTGACGCATTGTCTGCCTCCCCGTTGGCATCGTTTGCCGGCTTGGGCTCGGCTTCCGATATTTCCGTTGTTTCGGCTTTCGGTTCGGCTTTCTTGCGCGGTCGGCGCTTGGGCTTGGGCTTTTCCTCGCCTTCTGGCGCAGCCTCGCTCTTCACAGCATCTGCAGGAGCATCTGCGTCGGCGTTGGGTTCGGCCTTCTTGCGTGGACGACGCTTGGGTTTGGGCTTTTCTTCTGCCTCAACGGCTGCTTCCGCCTCAGGAGCCGCGCTTTCTTCCGTTGCAGCGTCGTCAGCGTCTGCCTTCTTGCGCGAGCGGCGCTTGGGCTTTGGCTTCTCTTCGGCTTCGGGAGCAGCATCATTTTCATCAGCGCCATCAGGCTGGGTGTCCGAGCCTTCACTTGCTTCAGAGGCGTCATCGCCGCGCGGCTTGCGCGATCGACCACGTCCACCACGACGACCACGCCGAGGCTTTTTGTCACCCGCGTCATCGTCGTCCGAAGTTTCAGCCGGAGACTCTTCGCTGTCGTCGGACGAAGAATCATCATCTTCAGAGCCATTTTCGCCCAGATCGCGGTTCTTGTTGCGACCGCGACCTCCACGGCGACGGCGACGACGCTTCTTCTTCTGGCCGCCATCTTCGCC
This sequence comes from Erythrobacter alti, assembly GCF_037996805.1. NCBI lineage: Bacteria > Pseudomonadati > Pseudomonadota > Alphaproteobacteria > Sphingomonadales > Erythrobacteraceae > Erythrobacter > Erythrobacter alti. The sequence goes on from NZ_JBBNAX010000004.1 coordinate 38,143, forward strand.
ATCGTCCGAATCACGCGTGTCGTCTGCTTCGTCAGCATCTTCGGCGATATCGTCGTCATCGTCGTCATCGACGATTGGTTCGAATTTCGGCGCTTCAGTCGGCTTTGGTCCGGATGACCCGACGCGCATCTTGGCGCCTTCGTCTTCGCCTTCGGGCTTCACTTCGACCGAGACGCCATAACGGCTTTCGATTTCCGCAAGGTCGGAGCGCTTGGCGTTAAGGAGGTAGACTGCCGCTTCGGTTGAAGCGTGCAGGGTGATGACCGTGCCTTTCCCCTTGGCCGCTTCATCCTCGATTACGCGCAGGGCAGAAAGGCCTGCGGAAGACGCAGTGCGGACGAGGCCGGTGCCATCGCAATGCGGACATTCACGGGTCGAGGCTTCGAGAACGCCTGTGCGCAGCCGCTGGCGGCTCATTTCCATCAGGCCGAATCCGGAAATACGGCCGACCTGAATGCGCGCGCGATCATTCTTGAGCGCATCCTTCATGGCGCGTTCGACTTTGCGGACATTGGAATTGTGATCCATGTCGATGAAGTCGATTACCACGAGGCCGGCCATGTCGCGCAGGCGCAACTGTCGGGCGATTTCCTTGGCGGCTTCAAGATTGGTGTGGAGCGCGGTCTGCTCGATCCCGTGTTCCTTGGTGGAGCGGCCCGAGTTGATGTCGATCGAGACAAGTGCCTCGGTCGGGTTGATGACAAGATAACCACCCGATTTGAGCTGCACGACCGGTTCGTACATCGCAGACAGCTGGTCTTCCGCGCCATATCGCTGGAACAGCGGAACCGGATCATTATACGCTTTCACCCGCCTTGCGTGGCTAGGCATCAGCAGTTTCATGAACTGTTTGGCGGCCTTGTAACCGGCTTCACCCTCGACAATCACTTCCTCGATCTCGCGATTGTAGATGTCGCGGATGGCGCGTTTGATGAGATCCGAATCCGAATGGATCATGCTCGGCGCGCTGGAGCCGAGTGTGCGTTCGCGGATTTCGTCCCACAACCGCGCAAGGTAATCGAAGTCACGCTTGATTTCGGGCTTGGTGCGCGAAAGTCCGGCGGTCCGCACGATGAGGCCCATGGTCTTGGGCAGGCTGAGGTCGCTGACTATGCTCTTCAACCGCTTGCGGTCGGCACCGCTGGAAATCTTGCGCGAAATCCCGCCACCATGGCTGGAGTTAGGCATGAGCACGCAATAGCGACCCGCAAGGCTGAGATAGGTCGTAAGGGCAGCGCCCTTGTTGCCGCGCTCTTCCTTCACGACCTGTACAAGCAGTACCTGGCGGCGCTGGATTACATCCTGGATCTTGTAGCGGCGACGCAAAGCCTGGCGCTTGGCACGGGCTTCGTCGATTTCCTTGGCACGGCTGCCGCCGCGCTTGCCACCCTGGCGGCGACCCTTCTGGCCACGACCCTGGTTGCGACCACGGCCACGTCCGCGACCACGGCGCTTGCCGCCGTCGTTGCTGTCGCCATCATCTTCGGCGTCATCGTCATCGTCATCGTCGTCAGATTCGCCGTCGTCCTCGTCCGAATCGTCGTCATCGCTATCTTCGAGCTGGCCTTCCTCGATCGTTGCGACCTTGTCCTTTTCGGATGTGTCGATTTCCTCGACACCGGGCTCGTCATCCTCGTGATGCTCGTCCGCAGGCTCGGGTGCCTCGTCCTCGTCGTCCTGCTCTCGCAGTGCAGCTTCTTCCTCGGCTGCAGCCTGTTCCTCGGCCAGCAGAGCCTCGCGGTCCTGCGCCGGGATCTGGTAATAGTCGGGATGGATTTCGCTGAAAGCGAGGAAGCCGTGACGATTGCCGCCGAAATCGACGAATGCCGCCTGCAAGGATGGCTCGACCCGGGTGACTTTCGCTAGATAAATATTGCCTTTGATCTGCTTGTGTTCGGCAGATTCAAAGTCGAACTCCTCAATCCGGTTTCCCTTGAGTACCGCCACCCGTGTTTCTTCCGGGTGGCGCGCATCGATTAACATGCGCGTTGCCATTGAATTTTCTCCAGGCAGGCCCCGATGCGCCAACGGACCGACCGGTTGAAGCCGGTTCGATTGCGGGGGATTGCCTATATGTGTGGATCCCGGCGCTCATGCGCAGGGAAGGAATGATCGCGCCGTGGCCAGCCGCCCGGTTGGGGGTCTGGCGTTCGGGCTTGCGAAACGTGTTTGTCATAATGCAAAGGCGCAGGGTTTGCTTCTGCGCTTGGCCAGCGGCAACCATCACACGCCCTGAAGGACGTGATGTGGTAGACTGGCTATTGCTTTGCATTGCGGCATCAACCTGTAATCTGTGCCGGGCCTGGCAGGACGCCATCCCGGTCAGCCGGGAAATTTTGCTCCGACGCAGATTTGCTAGCATCCGGGGAAAGTCTCGGCAACCTTGTTGCGCGTTTGGGCAAATTTCCCTTGGGTCTGTGGCAGGGTAAATTTGCTGCCAATTCATGGTAACAAGTCGGCCTGTTGGAAAATTGCAGCAAAGGACTCCGCGAAACGCCGTGTTGCAGCGCATCCAGATAGGCTTGCTGTTCGCCGTTCCGGTGTTCCTGCTGGGCGTTTTGTATGCCTGGGGCCTGACGCTGCCCGTTCCCGTACTTGGCCGGACTTATGTCATCGCCATGACCTTGCCCGATACACAGGCGAAGCTCGGTTTGCCCGAGATCGCCGGTCCTGCAGATGCGTCGCGGCCGTTGGTCGTGATCGACCCCGGTCATGGCGGGCCCGACCCGGGAGCTTCGGGAGCCAGTTACCGCGAAAAAACGATCGTCCTCGGCCTTGCCCGTGCATTGCGGGACAAGCTTGTGGCCGAAGGCGGTATTCGCGTGGCGATGACGCGCGATGATGATCGGCTGATCGTACTGGAGGAAAGAGCAGAAATTGCCCGCGCGCTAGGCGCCGATCTGTTCATTTCGATTCACGCCGACTCTGCCGGTGAACAGCAGGGTATCGAGGGCGCAAGCATTTACACTCTGTCAGACACTGCCTCTTCCGAAGCGGCAGCGCGATTTGCCGAGCGTGAGAACAATGCGGACATCGTCAACGGTGTCGACCTTTCGGGCAATGATGCCGCGGTCAACGCCATCCTAGTGGAACTTTCGCAGCGCCGCACATTGCAAGGTTCGAGCGAATTTGCAACTCTGGTCGAGCGTGAGGGGGAGGGGGTGCTACGATTCCACCCGCAGGCTCGCAGGTCCGCTGCACTGGCGGTATTGCGCGCACCGGACATGCCGGCGGTGCTTTTCGAGGCCGGGTTCATTTCCAATCCGGAGGAAGCACGTGCGCTCGCGTCTGCGGAGGGCAAGGAGCAGTTCGCCGAGGCCATGGCTCGCGCCATCCGCATATTCTTCGCTCGACAGAGCATTTCAGACTAGGGAACTGCCGCATTGCGGCAAGCGGTGCGTATTCATTGTGGCGCCAGCTTCTTTTGCCATGCTAATGTGATGAGCGATGACTGACGAATATCCAAACGAATCCGGCACCGGCACCTTGGCGCGGCGCATCTCGCGCGGCAGCAGCGGCGCGTGGGAAAACATCCGCCAGGCATGGGAAACGCGGCGCTGGTTCCGCTTGTCGTCCTATGTTGTAGGTGGCGGCCTGATCTTCGCGATCATCGGTTGGGCCTGGCTGGCGCACGATTTGCCTGATGCGGAAACTCTGCTGGATTACGAACCGAACCTGCCCACCGTAGTGCGCGGCATCGACGGAGAAATCGTCCACCGTTACGAACGCGAGAGGCGGATCGAGCTCGATTATCGCGACCTGCCGGAGCAATTGCTTAACTCCTATGTCTCGGCCGAGGACGAGACTTTCTGGAGCCACAACGGCATCGACGCCGGCGGCTTTCTCAATGCGGTAATCGACTATGTTTCGAAGCTGGGTTCGGGCGAGCGTGCGGTTGGCGGCTCTACCATCACGCAGCAGGTCGCCAAGAATATCCTGGTCGGCAATGAATACTCGGTCACCCGCAAATTGCGCGAGATGATCCTCGCCACGCGCATCGAGGATGTGCTGGAAAAAGAAGAGATCATCACTCTCTATCTCAATGAAATCCCCCTTGGTCGGCGTAGCTTCGGCGTGCAGGCCGCCTCGCTCGCCTATTTCGACAAGGACGTGGAGGATTTGGAATTGCACGAGATGGCCTATCTCGCCATTCTGCCGCGCGCGCCGGAAGAATACAGCCGCTCGGCCAATTTCGGGATAGCCCGCGAACGTCGCAATCTCGTTCTCAGCCAGATGGAAGACAATGGCTACATTACCGAGGCCGAGATGCGCGCTGCACAGGCGAGGGACCTCGGCATCGTTCAGGGCCAGCGCCGTGCGCGTTCGGCTGATGCGGGCTATTTTCTAGAGGAGGTTCGTCGCCAGCTTATCGCCCGTTTCGGTGAAGAGGCGGAGGATGGCGAGAACAGCGTCTATGCAGGGGGCCTTTGGGTCCGCACCTCGCTCGATATGGAATTGCAGGATGCAGCGCGCAACTCGCTACGCGCAGCGATGTTGCGGTATCACGGCAACCGTGGATGGCGCGGGCCGATTGCCACTATCAATCCCGACAATGGTGATCTGACAGAGCAATTGCGCAGCTCATACCTCTCGATCAGCTACGACGACTGGCGCATCGGCGTCATTACGCAGCGCAGCGGATCGTCTGCCACCATCGGCTTTGCCAATGGCGAGGAAGCACCGCTTTCCAATGTTCCGGACGAGGCCGGTGTGGGTGACGTGATCGCCGCGTCTCCATCGGGTAATAGCTGGCGCGTACGTACCGTGCCGGAAGTGTCCGGCGGTTTCGTGGCGATGCAACCGGAAACCGGCCGCGTCCTTGCAATGCAGGGCGGTTTCGATTCCCGTCTGGGCGATTTCAACCGAGCGACACAGGCTGACCGTCAGCCGGGCTCGACGGTCAAGCCCTTTGTCTATGCGGCAGGCCTCGACCAGGGGATGACCCCGGCGACAATGATCCCCGACAGCCAGTATTGCTATTACCAGGGCAGCAATCTGGGCGAAAAGTGCTTCACCAATTTCGGCGGCAGCCGAGGTGGCGGCGAATATCCGATGCGCTATGGCCTCGAGCAGTCCAAGAACCTGATGACCGTGCACATCGCCATGGAAACCGGGATGGACAATGTCATCCAGACTTTCCGCAGCATGGGCCTGGAGCCGGATGGTATCGAATACCAGCCCTATCCCGCCTATTCGCTCGGGGCCGGTGAAACGACGGTTGAGCGTATCACCGCAGCCTATGCCGCGTTGGTCAACCACGGCCGGCTAAACCAGCCAACGGTCATCGACTACGTACAGGACCGTGACGGCAATGTGATCTGGCGCGCGGATGAACGCGAATGCACTGGCTGCAACATGGAAGAATGGGACGGTAGTCCCATGCCACGGTTCGGTCGCACCGGGCGGCAGGCGATGGACGCACGAACGGCATTCCAGACCGTCCATATGCTGACCGGCACCGTCCAGCGCGGCACTGCAACGCGGCTGCGCGATCTCGAAATTCCGATGTTCGGCAAGACCGGCACAAGCACCGGACCGACCAACGCATGGTTCGTGGGCGGCACTCCGGATATCGTGGCGGGCACTTATCTCGGCTTCGACCAGCCGCGCAACATGGGTGGTTATATCCAGGGGGGTAACACGGCCGTCCCGATCTTCCGCCAGTTCGTGACCGAAAGCCGCGATCACTGGAGCGGCAGGCCGTTCACCGCACCATCGGGCGTGCGCATGGTGCGCATCGACCGACGGACCGGAAGCCGGGTATTCGGTGGCTGGCCCGGCGACGAGCCGACCGCTGCGGTGATCTGGGAAGCGTTCAAGCCCGATACCGAACCGCGCCGGACCCAGCGCCAGGACGAGATCGACGCCCTGCGCGAAATCATCCTCGCCCAACTGCGACGACGCGAACGCGGACCTGCGGCTGTGACGACGCAAGAGGAAGCGCCGGTCGATTTCGCTGAAGAGCAGGGTGGCATCTATTGATCGACACTCTGTTCTACGGGGTTCCGTAGATCAGCTCCCCCTTCCGCAAAGCCGCGCGCTGCGCTAGGCGCGCCGATCACATCACTCGGAGAACAATGCCATGCGTGCCGAAGGGCAGGCCCATATCGACCGGATCAACGCAGCGCTCGCGCTGGTCAAGAAGTCGCTCGACTGGGAGCACGCCTTGCGCCGGCTCGACGAGCTGGAAGCGCGCGTGCAGGATCCGGACCTGTGGAACGATCCCAAGCAGGCGCAGGCAATCAGCCGCGAACACAAGCTGCTGAAGGATGCGGTGGAAACCGTGCAGGAAATCTCCGGCGAAATGTCCGACGCAATCGAGTTTGTCGATATGGGTGAGGCCGAAGGCGATGATGACGTCGTCCAGGAGGGTCTCAGCAGCCTCGAAACACTCGCCAAGCGCGCCGACCGCGACAAGGTCAATGCGCTACTGTCGGGTGAGGCTGATGGCTACGACACCTATCTCCAGATCAACGCGGGCGCAGGCGGCACCGAGAGCCAGGACTGGGCCGAAATGCTGCTGCGCATGTATGCCCGCTGGGCCGAAAAGCGCGGCTTCAAGGTCGAAACGGTCGAATATGCCGCAGGCGACCAGGCTGGCATCAAGTCTGCCACACTGCTGATCAAGGGTGAGAACGCCTATGGTTACGCCAAGACCGAAAGCGGGGTCCACCGGCTCGTGCGGATCAGCCCCTATGACAGCTCGGCGCGGCGTCACACCTCGTTTTCGAGCGTGTGGGTCTATCCGGTGATCGATGACGACATCAATATCGAGATTAACGAAGGCGATCTGAAGATCGACACATACCGCGCTTCGGGTGCGGGTGGGCAGCACGTCAACACCACCGATTCCGCTGTGCGTATCACCCACCAACCGACTGGTATCGTGGTGGCCAGCCAGAACGACCGCAGCCAGCACAAAAACCGCGCGACCGCGATGAACATGCTCAAGGCGCGCCTGTTCGAACGCGAAATGGCGGAACGAGAAGCGGTGGCAGCGGGCGAATACCAGGAAAAGACCGAGATCGGGTGGGGCCACCAGATCCGCAGCTATGTTCTCCAGCCCTACCAGATGGTCAAGGACCTGCGCACCGGCGTCACCAGCCCGTCACCTGACGACGTGCTTGACGGCGATCTGGACGATTTCATCGCTGCCGCCTTGGCGCAGCGTGTGACAGGCGAGAAGGTCGATGTTGAGGATGTGGAGTAGGCCCTAGTCCCGCTCCAGCACCTCACCATATACCGCAGCCTCTCGCACGGCTTCGGGTGTGAAGTTGACATCGCGCAACAGGCCTTCCGAAAGCAGCTGGTACTGGCTGCGGACGGCAGCGGGGCGGTGTTCGAAATTGCCATAGGGAAGAATCGCCTGCGCGCGCGGCGTATCGGCAAATTCTATCGCGGCCACCCAGCCTGTTCCGCCGTTGACGCTCGTGTTCATCACTCCAGTCGCGAAGTCGAATTGACCGACACGGAAGGCACCGAGGCCACCGGGCGCCAGGTCAGAGGGCAGGGTGCCCCCATCACCATCAGGCACACGGGCGAGCATACCCCATGGCAGATCGAGCGGGATTCCTGCCGCGTCGGCGCGCTGGACGGTCGCGACGAGCGCATCGACCGCCGCACCTTCCACCACATCAGAAATTCCTGCGCTGAATTGCTCGGGCGCTTCGAAGCTCCACCTGCGATCGTAGTCGAATTGTCCGGTGTCGAGAAAAGCATTGGCCCATTGCACGAAGAGCGCGGCGCCCCGGCTTTCTGCATTGGTGCGGCGATCCCATGCTCCGAGCACCTCTACGGCGCGCAGGGCTTCGGCGCGCCCATCATTCCGGGCGGCGCGTAGCAGATCGTCCAGCACGTTGTCGGCAAAGGTCAGGCGAGTGTCATGCGCATAGGCGATGATTTCGTCGAAGGTGATCGATGTGTCATCGCGCAGCAACTCGATACTGTGTTGTGGCCGCGTACGCATGTCGGGCTGGATCCAGTCCGAAGGGAAATCCGCAGGATCGAGCGCTACTGGAAGTGTCGCGGTGAAGCCTGTCTCGTTGGCGTTTTGCAGGAAGCCGCTCGCCGGGTTGGCGATGCGCATCAGGCTCTCATACGGATGGTAGTCGGTCCATAGCGTTTCAGCGGTGTTGCCGTCGATGACCCCGTCCCAGTAATCGGCATCACCGGGTCCGCGAACCGGATGCAGGCCATTGGATACGAACAGGATTTCCCCATTGGAATCTGCATAGATGGTGTTGAACATGGGGTTCTGCAGCCGTGCGAGTGCTGCCTCGAACTCCTCTCGCGTTCGTGCCTCTGCCATCTGTGCATATTGGGCGAAAGTGTTGCCATAAGCGGTGTCGCCCATTCCGGCGATGCGCAGTGCGTAGACGCGGTTTCCGTCTTGCGCGACGACCGGGCCGTGAACTGTCCTGAAGATCCGAATATTCTGCTCGATCGAACTGCCATCGGGCTGGGCGATGGTCAGGACGTGCTGGTGCATCTCAAGTGCGCGCTCCTCGCCGTCGAACATGTAGCCACCCGATGGCGTCAACTCCACCGCGTACATATCGGCATTGTCGAGCCGGTTGACCGTGTGCGTCCAGCCCAGGTTCTGGTTGAACATGATCGTCTGCTGCGGATGTCCCAGCAAACCCACGCCATAGCGGTTGTTACCATCGGCGATCACGTGGCTTTCGAACCATGTGAACATCCCGTCCCACGGCAAATGCGGGTTCATCAACAGCAGTGCATTGCCGCTTTCCGAACGGGACGGAGCGACAGCCCAACCATTGGAGCCGCGGTCACCGGGTTCTCCCGGGGCTTGTGCTGCGGACCGCAATTGCTGCACGCGGAACAGCTCGCGCGGTGCGACAAATGACAGGTATATTCCGCTTTGGGCATGGGCGACGATGTCCTCGGGCGTGATCGGCAATCCCCTGCGCCGCTCCGCTGGCAGCGCCTCCGGGTGTGCGTTGAAATAAGCGTTGATGCCGGTTGCAAAGGCCTCGAGCCGTGCTCGCTCTTCAGTCTCCAGTGCCGCCATCAGGGCGGGGATCGAGTCCGGAATACCCGCTGTGATGACGAGGATGTCGTTTTCCACATAGCTCTCACCCCAAAGGCTCGCCGCGGTGCCGCGTCCTTGCACAAGCAGTTCGATCAACTGGTCGGGCCGGCCGCGTGCTTGCGCCCATCCAAGAGCGTAGGCGGCGTCTTCGTCACCGGCCGCCGTGATATGGGCGACTCCCCACTCATCCCAGTAGATGGCGGGGCTGTCCTCATCTCCTGCGGACGACCAATCTTGTGCCTGGGCTGGTTGAGCAACGGCAAATAGCGCGGCACAGCCAGCGAGAAGCGATTTGATATGCATGCGAAATTCTCCCCAATCAGAGGTTTGGCACCAAATGGGACTGCCGCACAAGGGGCCGGGCTGCACAAGTGGCTTTGCCTTTAGCATTCTCTCTCGCTAGAGGCTCAAGCATGAAGAGAGGGTCTGTTTTCGGAATACTGGCGAGCGTCGCCATGTGTGGCGCACTTGCTGCGTGCGACGTGGCGGAGGAAGACCGGCCGGTCACCAGCCAGGACTTTCCTCGTCCTTATCGCCCGGTCTCCGACCTGAGCGGAAATTCATTTTCAACAGAACAGATCCGTGATGACCGGCGGGAAGCCGAAACCGTCATGGACCAGGCGGCTATTACCGAAGGTATGACCGTTGCCGATATCGGCGCGGGTGAAGGCTACTACACCGTGCGCCTCGCAGCCCGGGTTGGGCCCGAAGGTCGTGTGCTGGCGCAAGATATCGACGAGGCGGCATTGCGGCGGCTTGGCAGCCGTGTGGAACGCGACAGGCTCGACAATGTATCCGTCGCTCGTGGCGGAATCGACGACCCAGGACTACCACCCAATAGCTTTGACCGTATATTCATGGTACATATGTATCATGAGATTACAGAGCCTTATGCGTTCATCTGGCGCATGCGCCCAGCGCTACGCGAAGGCGGTCAGGTGATTGTTGTCGATGTCGATCGTCCGGCAGATCAGCACGGGATCAACCCGCAGCTTCTGTTTTGCGAATTCGAACGGGTCGGCTATCGGCTTGTCGAGTTTGTACGCAATCCCCAGATTGCGGGATATTACGCACAATTCGAAGTGGCGGGTGAGAGGCCCGACCCACGCGATATAGAGCCCTGCTTGCAGCCGGGCGACGAATTAAACGAGCTTTTGATCAATGACGAAGGCTCCTCCTCCGGGGAAGATAATGACGTTCAAGGGCCTTAAACCCATTAATTACGGTGGTCGCGAAGTATGGCCGCTGATCGAAGGCGGCAAAGGTGTTTCGGCGACCAACCACGCCAGTTCCGGTGCATGGGCTGCTGCAGGCGGTATTGGTACGGTAAGTGCCGTAAATGCCGACAGCTATGACAGCGACGGTAACCCGATTCCGCAGGTCTACCCGCAGGCGACCCGCGTCGAGCGTCACGAGCAGCTTATCCGTTATGCTATCGATGGCGCGACGGAGCAGGTGAAGCGCGCGCACGAGATCGCGGGCGGTAACGGCGCGATCAACATCAATGTCCTGTGGGAAATGGGCGGGGCCCAGCAAGTGCTTGAAGGTGTGCTGGAAAATTGTCCGGGCATGATCACCGGCGTTACTTGCGGTGCCGGTATGCCCTATAAGCTGGCCGAAATCGCGGCGAAGCATAACGTCTATTACCTCCCCATCATCAGTTCTGCCCGCGCATTCCGCGCGCTGTGGAAGCGCAGCTATTCCAAGGTGCCTGACCTGATGGCCGCTGTGGTCTATGAAGATCCGTGGCTGGCGGGCGGTCACAACGGCCTGTCCAACGCTGAAGACCCCGAAGTTCCGCAGGACCCTTACCCCCGCGTGAAAGCCCTGCGCGATACGATGCGGGCCGAAGGGGTGAGCGAGGAAACCGCTATCGTGATGGCAGGCGGCGTCTGGTTCCTGCGCGAGTGGGAAGACTGGATCGATAATCCGGAACTCGGCAAGATTGCATTCCAGTTCGGCACACGCCCCTTGCTGACCGAGGAAAGCCCGATCCCGCAGGTCTGGAAAGAGATGCTCCGCACGGTCGAGCCGGGCGATGTGCTGCTGCACAAGTTCAGCCCGACAGGCTTCTACTCCAGCGCGGTCAAGACACCGTTCCTGTATGATCTTATGCACCGGAGCGAACGGCAGATTCCGATCTTCAAGCGCGACCAGGAAGAGGGCACGGTTCCGCTTTCCGACCACGGCAAGTCCAAGTATTACTGGGTGCACCCTGGCGATCAGCGCAAGGCGCAGGCTTGGTGGGCCGAAGGCTTTACCGAAACGCTCAAGACGCCCGACGATACCGTGGTGTTCGTGACGCCCCAGAGCGCCGAGATCATTCGGCAGGACCAGCAGGATTGCATGGGTTGCCTGTCGCATTGTGGATTCTCGTCATGGAAAGATCATGACAATTTCACTACCGGTCGCCTTGCTGATCCGCGCAGCTTCTGCATCCAGAAAACCTTGCAGGACATCGCCCATGGCGGCGATCCGGACGACAATCTCGCCTTTGCAGGCCATGCGGCTTATCGCTTCAAGCAGGATCCGTTCTATTCCAACAATTTCACGCCAACCGTGAAACAGTTGGTCGAACGAATCCTCACCGGTGATTGACGCTGGCAGATAGGCCGGCACCTCCGCCATTTCGGAGGCTGGTCCGCGAATGGGCCAGCTTCCCGCGCATCATCGTCAACCCGTTGCGCCGTGCGCGTTCGGGTGCGGAAATCGGGAAGGGGAGGCCGGCTCTGGTCATCCCCGGACTGACAACGGGCGATATCTCAACTGTGCTGCTGCGCCGGACACTGAAGGCGCGCGGTTTTGCGCCCGAAGGCTGGCGGCTCGGTATCAATACCGGCGCAGACCTTGCCAAGTTGCGCATGCTCGAGAAGCGGATTGCGCAATTGCATTCGGAGAGCGGCAAGAAGGTCGTACTGATCGGTTGGAGCCTCGGCGGGCTCTACGCCCGTGTGCTCGGCCATCGCTGCGCGCAGCATCTCGATATGGTGGTGACCGTTGCCAGCCCATTTTCAGGGGATCGCCATGCCAATAATGCCTGGCGCATATATGAGGCTTTAAACGATCATACGGTCGATGATCCGCCGTTCTCCGAAGATATGAGTGCAAAACCCCCCGTGCCCACTATCGCCGTTTGGTCTGCGGTCGATGGCGTAATCGCTCCAGAATGCACGCGCGGTCGTGACGGTGAAGCGGATTACACCTTGCGCATCGATGCGCCGCATTTCGCGCTTGGGACTTCGCGCGCCGCGATTGACAAGCTGCTTGCGAAGATCGCCGAGGTCGATGCGGAGCGCGCCTAGATTACCTTTGGTGCAGGGCGCGGGTCTGATCCGTAGGGATTCGTCAAATGCTGGGGCGGCTGCATCAGGATAATGGCGAACATCACCCCGATAAATCCGTAAAGCAATTCAAGCGTCGGCTCGCTACCCGAATATGCAATAGGAGTAACCGGTCCAGTCTCGATCTCGCCCCAGATATGCCAGAAATAGGCAAGGCACAGCAGCAGCACCGGCAAGGCGAACCAGCCACTCTTGCCCATATCGTGAAACCGTCGGGCCGCCGCGGCCGGAACGGGTATGAGCACGAGCGCCGAAACACTCCACGCGACGGTATGTTCAGCCCTTGTCGAGAGCATGTTGCCAATCACAAACTGGACAATTGCGGCGATCAGGGCAGAAAGGATCACCAGCATGAAAAATTCCGTGCGGCTTGCGCGCCCGCGCGGATCGTAGAAACGGCGCAGGCCACGCCAGTAGGCGGCCAGATCGGCCGCGCACCCGCGTTTGGCGCTAAGGTCTGCGGTCTCCAACTTGCTCAATCAAAGTGCCACGCACGCTCGCCATGGCTGGTCATGTCGAGGCCTTGCACCTCTTCCTCTTCGGTGACGCGCATCGGGATAAACAGGCTCACGCCCACGGCGATCAGTGCGGTGACGACAGCGCTGAACAGTGCAACAACCGCAACGCCGATCGCCTGGATACCCAGCATTCCGCCGATGCCGGTGCCTTCGGCAAAGCCGGTCCCGCCCAGATCGGCCGACATGAAGATGCCGAGCAACAGGCTACCGAGGATTCCGCCGACACCGTGAACCGCGAAGACATCGAGCGAATCGTCGATGGCCCAACGGATTTTCACCAGCGTAATCGCCCAGTAGCAGACCACCGACCCGGCGATGCCGAGCAGGATCGCAGCTCCGGGAGCGACATAGCCTGCTGCTGGCGTGATCGTCGCGAGGCCGGCAATGGCGCCGGTCGCAAAGCCAACCGTGGTCGCCTTGCCGAACTTCACTTTTTCGATCAGCACCCAAACCAGCGCAGCCACGGCGGCGGCTACGTGAGTGTTGATGATGGCGCTGGAAGCATCATCGGTAGCGGCCAGCGCGCTGCCACCGTTGAAGCCAAACCAGCCGACCCACAGCAACATCGCACCAAGCATCGTCATCCCCGGTGCATGCGGGAGCAGTGCGGACGAGGGGAAGCCCTGCCGCTTGCCTAGCAAAAGCGCGATAACCAGCGCGGACACGCCTGCCGTGCAGTGAACTACCAGTCCACCTGCAAAGTCGGTCACGCCCATCTGGCCTAGCCAACCGCCGCCCCAAATCCAGTGCGCGACGGGTGCATAGACCAGCAAGCCCCAGATCGCGGTGAAGGCGAGTACCCAGCCAAAACGCGCCCGGTCGACCCATGCACCGACCATCAGCGCAGGAGTAATCGCGGCAAAGGTCATCTGGAACAGCACAAAAGTGCTTTCAGGAAGGGTCATGCCTTCGCGCAGGATAGACAGCCCGATCAGCATCCACTTGTTGCCGTCGCCGATCACTCCGCCAACGCTGTCGCCGAATGCAAGCGTATAGCCGACCACAACCCATAAGACGGACGCCAGACCAGCGACTGCCGCGACTTGCAACATGACCGACAGGAAGTTCTTGGCTCGTACCAATCCGCCGTAAAACAGTGCGAGACCGGGCAGGGTCATGAGGAGAACGAGCGCACTGGATACGAGGATCCAGGCCGTGTCGCCCGTGTCGTTTTGCGCGATATTGGTCATTTCCTGCGCAAGCGCCGCCTGTGGCGCCGCCATTAGCCCTAGAGATAGCCCCAACGCCAAGCCCGATTTGCGTAACATTCTTCACTCCCCGATCCCCGCCTTGGTAGCGAGATTGCGTTGGGCGCGGGCTTTAAGACAGATTAGTAATACCAAGCAAGGTGCAATCCCGCTGTTGCCGCGACTCTTTCCACCGCGCTAATGCTCACTGCATGATCCGCATCATCTTGCTTGCCATTGTCGCAGTATCCCTCACCTCGCCAAACGCGGCGGCCCAGGATGCCGAAGTGCCTTACTGGGCCAGTATCGCTGCCGAGGAAGCAAATATGCGTGTGGGGCCGGGCGAACAGTATCCGATCGACTGGGTCTATGCGCGACGCGGACTGCCGGTGAAGGTGATCCTGCGCTTCCAAGGTTGGCGCCGGGTTCAGGAAGTCGACGGAACCGAAGGATGGATTTTTTCCGGCCTGCTCAGTGACACCCGTACTGCCATCGTAATAGGCGAAGAGCTTGCCGCCATGCGTGAAACAGGTGCGCCCGGTGCACCGTTACGGTGGAATCTCGAACCGGGCGTCATCGGCGTCCTGGGGGACTGTGTCGAAAGCTGGTGCCAGCTCGACGTCAACGGTCATCGCGGCTGGGTTGCTCAAGACAGGTTATGGGGCGCTGGCGAACCCTGATCGCGCACAACGAAAAAGGGCGACCCGCAGGCCGCCCAATCTCAAACTGTAATAACGTGATGCTCAGCTTTCGTAGCTGTAGGTCATCGTTTCGCCACCCGGCGAAGTGACGTTGACAGTGCCCGGCTCTGTGCCAGGCGCGAATGTAGCGCATACAGGCTCTTCTTCGCCTTCAGCGGTCCAGCAAGCGCCTTCCGGAGTGTCTTCCCAAGTGCCATTCTCGACCTGCTGGTTGGCTTCGGACACCGTGTAGGTGCCATCCGCATTCAGCGAAATTGCGATTACGTCACCGTCTTCATTGAGCGAGCTGTATGTGCCTGCGTCAGACACAACCGCTGTTTCAGGCGTATCGTCGATCACGGCTTCGGTAGGCTCCGAGGCGTCGTTGCCGCCGCAAGCTGCGAGGGCGAACACGCCGGTAAGTGCAACAATCTTCTTCATGGTAACTCCCTGTAGAACGGTTTTGGTTCTCTGTGGCTATGCAATGAACGGGCGCAGCATTCGTGCCCGAAAACGATCACTGGATAGCCTAGATTGCCAATCAGGCGAGCTCAACCGCTATGGCAGTTGCTTCGCCGCCGCCGATGCACAACGATGCAATGCCGCGCTTCTTGCCCTGCTGCTTGAGAGCATTGATCAGCGTGACGATGATGCGCGTGCCGCTGGCACCGATGGGATGACCCAAGGCGGTGCCGCCGCCGTTGACGTTGATCTTGTCGTGATCGATGCCGATATCGCGCATGGCGAACATGGCGACGCAGGCGAAAGCTTCATTCACTTCCCACAGGTCAACGTCATCGACGCTCCAGCCCGTCTGTTCGAGCAGCTTCTCGATCGCGCCGACCGGGGCGATCGTGAATTCTTCGGGCGCTTGCGCATGTGCGGTAAGGCCGATGACGGTTGCCACAGGGGTCAGGCCCTTGGCTTCGGCAACGCTTTTGCGGGTCAGCACTACGGCAGCTGCGCCGTCGGAGATCGACGAAGACGTTGCAGCGGTAATCGTGCCGTCCTTGGCGAATGCAGGGCGCAGTGTCGGGATCTTGTCCGGACGGCCGCGACCGGGTGCCTCATCGGTATCGACCGTCACGTCGCCCTTGCGCGACGAGAAGGTGACCGGCACGACTTCGTCGGCGAATGCACCGCTGGAAATTGCCGCATTTGCGCGTTCGAGCGACGCGATCGAGTAATTGTCCATGTCTTCGCGGGTGAGCTGGTACTTGTCAGCCATGTCCTGTGCGAAGGTGCCCATGGCGCGGCCTTCTTCGTAGGCATCTTCCAGTCCATCGAGGAACATGTGATCGTAAGTGACGTCATGTCCGATGCGTGCGCCCGAACGATGCTTCTTCAGCAAATATGGCGCGTTGGTCATGCTTTCCATGCCGCCTGCTACAATCGTGTCGACACTACCGGTGGCAAGTGCTTCTGCGCCCATGATGAAAGTCTGCATTCCGCTGCCGCATACCTTGTTGACCGTAGTCGCCTGCGCGCTGAGCGGAAGGCCAGCCTTCAGGGCCGCCTGGCGCGCCGGTGCCTGGCCAAGGCCAGCGGGCAGCACACAACCCATGTACACGCGATCGACATCTTCTCCGGCAACGCCCGAGCGTTCCATGGCGGCCTTCACAGCAGTCGCGCCCAAATCGGTGGCGGAGACATCGGCCAGTGCGCCCTGCATCGCTCCCATCGGCGTGCGCGCGTAGGAGAGAACAACAATGGGATCACTTTCGTTGAATGCGGGCATGAGAAGCGGCCTTTCTGGCAAAAACGGTGTAAGGTATTTGATCGTCTTTTAGTTTTGCACTGCAACAAATGCAAACCTCATGCATTCCCAATACGAATGCACGAAAAACATAAGGTGTGCCGAATGACCTCCAGAATTACAGCGCCCGATCAACTCGCCCCGATGCTAGAACGGCAGCGCAAGGCCTTTGTCTCTGCACGGCCTGAACCTTTGTCGGTTCGACGCGAGCGGCTTGATCGCCTGATCGCTCTGCTTGCCGAAAACGACAAGGCGCTGTGCGACGCGATGAACGAGGATTACGGCAACCGTTCCGAGGTGCAGAGCATGTTGACCGACGTGCTCGTTTCGATTCAGCTCGCCAAATATTGCCGCTCCAAGTTGTCGCATTGGGCCAAGCCCGACAGCCGGCATGTCCAATTTCCGTTGGGATTGCTCGGCGCGAAGGCCGAGGTACGGTATGAACCCAAGGGCGTCGTCGGCATCATCAGCCCGTGGAATTTCCCGATAAACCTTGCCTTCGGTCCGCTGGCACAAGTCTTTGCGGCGGGTAATCGTGCAATGATCAAGCCGAGCGAGTCCACCGAAACGACCGGCGAACTGATGGCTGAACTCGTTGTCAAATATTTCGAACCCGAAGAAGTCGTCGTGGCCGTGGGCGACAGCGAACTTGCAAAGGCCTTTTCCGCCTTGCCGTTCGATCACCTCGTCTTCACCGGCTCCACTGCAACCGGCCGCAAGGTCATGCAGTCCGCAGCAGAAAATCTCGTACCCGTGACGCTGGAACTGGGCGGCAAGAGTCCCGCAGTGATCGGTCGCAGCGCCGATCTGGAGCGAGCCGGTTCGCGGCTCGTAACCGGCAAGATGATGAACGCCGGCCAAATCTGTATCGCGCCGGATTATCTGCTCGTACCGGAAAGCATGGAAGACGGAATGATTGCCGCGCTCGAACTGGGCGTGATGGATCAATACCCAACCGTGCGCGACAATTCGGATTACGCCAGTGTCATCAATGACAGCCAGTATTCGCGCTTGCAGGAAGTGGTCGCCGATGCGCGAGACAAGGGTGCAGAGGTGCTGGAAATCAACCCGGCGGACGAGGATTTCTCGGCCAGCAATGCCCGCAAGATGCCGCTGACTATCATCCGCAACCCGACGAGCGAGATGCAGGCCATGCAGGATGAAATCTTCGGGCCGGTGCTGCCGATAAAGACATACAAGAACATCGATGAGGCGATCGATTTCATCAACGACGGGGCGCATCCGCTGGCGCTCTATTATTTCGGTAACGATTCCGATGAGCGTGATGCGGTGCTTTCCCGGACGATTTCAGGCGGTGTCACGGTCAATGATGTGATCTTCCACAACAGCGCCGAAGACTTGCCTTTCGGCGGGGTGGGTGCAAGCGGCATCGGTGCCTATCACGGTCCTGAAGGCTTTCGCGAATTCAGCCACGCGCGAGCCGTTTATACGCAGCCGAAGATCGACGTGGCAGGCCTTGCCGGTCTCAAGCCCCCCTACGGCGAACGGGCCAAAAAGGTGCTCAAGCTAATGGCCCGCAAATAGACTTAGGGATTGCGCGAGCGCGGTCTATCCGGACCTGATGACGAGTTGCCTCGCGAATAACCGGAAATTACTCGGATTTAGGCCGTTGTGCTGCCTTGCATGATGGCGGGGCATTGCCTAGACGCGCCACGCAACCTTTAGCTATTTCCGAGTCCGCTTTGGCCGATCTCAATCCCTATCTTGTGCAGTATCTTCCGATCCTGCTGTTTCTTGGCATAGCCTTCGGGCTTTCTGCTGCCTTTGTGTTCTTGCCGATGGGCGTGTCGCGCCTGACGGGCAGCCACAATCCTGCGGCAGAAAAACTCACTGAGTATGAGTGCGGGTTCCCGGCATTCGAATCCCCCCGCAGCCAGTTCGACGTGCGCTTTTACCTCGTGGCCATTCTGTTCATCATTTTTGACCTCGAGGCGGCCTTCCTGTTCCCATGGGCGGTCAGTCTTGAATTCACCGGCTGGGCCGGGTGGGCATCCATGATGATCTTCATCGGAGAACTCGCCATCGGCTTTGCCTATGCCTGGAAGAAGGGAGCTCTGGAATGGGAGTGACCGACCCGAATACGCAAGAGATGCCGGGCGAACCCGCTCTCTATCCGCCATACCAGGATCAGCCTGCCGCCATGGGCGGTGAGGTGAAGCAGCCTGACGCGGACTATTTCAATGCCCTGCAGAGCGAGGTGAATGACAAGGGCTTCCTCGTCACCAGCACCGAAGACCTGTTTCAGTGGGCGCGCACCGGAAGCCTGTGGTGGATGACGTTCGGCCTCGCTTGCTGTGCGGTCGAGATGATCCACGTCAACATGCCGCGCTACGACATGGAACGCTTCGGCGTCGCCCCGCGCGCTTCCCCACGTCAGTCGGACGTGATGATCGTGGCCGGTACGCTGTGTAACAAGATGGCCCCAGCACTTCGCCGCGTTTACGACCAGATGTCCGATCCGAAATACGTCATTTCGATGGGCAGCTGTGCCAACGGCGGTGGCTACTATCACTACAGCTACTCGGTGGTGCGCGGATGTGACCGTATCGTGCCGGTCGACATCTACATCCCCGGCTGCCCTCCGACTGCCGAGGCGCTGCTCTATGGTGTGATGCAGTTGCAGCGCAAGATCCGCCGCAGCGGGACGATCGAACGATGAGCGTGTTCCATTCGGCTCCCCGGATCGCGTCGAACGAGGGTGTGCGTGACACGCTGACCAAGGCGTTGGGCGCTCACGTGATCGACAGCAGCGAAGCCTATGGTGAGATCATTCTCACCGTGAAGCGTGATAGCATTGAAGATGTCTTGCGCAGCCTCCGCGACGATCACGATTACCAGCAGCTCGTTGAGATCGCCGGTGTCGATTATCCCGGTCGCGACGAGCGCTTCGAAGTCGTTTACATGCTCCTCAGCCTTACGAAGAACCACCGCGTGATGGTGAAGGTGAGCACCGATGAAGATACGCCGGTTCCCACGGTGACCACGCTGTGGCCGGTTGCCGGATGGCTCGAACGCGAGGTTTTCGACCTCTATGGCGTGACCTTTGACGGCAATACCGACCTGCGCCGCATCCTCACCGATTACGGCTTTGAAGGGCATCCCTTCCGCAAGGACTTCCCGCTGACGGGCTATACCGAACTGCGCTATTCCGAAGAAGAAAAGCGCGTCGTGTATGAGCCGGTCGAGCTGGCTCAGGACTTCCGCACATTCGACTTCACCTCGCCGTGGGAAGGTGCCGATTACGTGCTGCCCGGTGACGAGAAGGCCGACATTCCGCCGGTCGACGAATCGCAAACGACCGACAGTCCGAAAGATACCGGCGCCGGCGCGGCCACCGACGAGAAGGCTGCCGAAAAGGTCAGCGCCGGATCGCCTGCCGAGGAAGAGTCCGGAATGGACGAACCGGACGCGCCCGAACCGACCGAAGAGCGGCCCGATCGTGAGGAGAGCGAAGGCTCGGTTCACGACACCAAGGGTGCAACGAAGCCAGATGTTGGAGACAAGTCATGAGCGGCCTGACTCTGGAAGAATCACTGACCACCGATGGTGAGGTGATTTCGAACTACACGATCAACTTTGGCCCGCAGCACCCTGCAGCGCACGGCGTGCTGCGCATGGTGATGGAGCTGGACGGTGAAATCGTCGAACGTGTCGATCCGCATGTCGGCCTGTTGCATCGCGGCACCGAAAAGCTGATCGAATACAAGACCTATCTGCAGGCGCTGCCCTATTTCGACCGGCTCGATTACTGCTCCCCGCTGGCGCAGGAATACAGCTATGTCCTTGCCATCGAGAAGTTGCTCAACGTCGAAGTGCCGATCCGCGCGCAATATCTGCGCGTGCTGTTTGCTGAGCTGACGCGCATATGCAATCACATGCTGAACATCGGTGCGCATGTGATGGACGTTGGCGCCATGACGCCGAACCTGTGGGTGTTCGAGCTGCGCGAGGACTGCCTCAATTTCTTTGAACGCGCCTCGGGCGCGCGTATGCACTCAGCATATTTCCGCCCTGGCGGCGTGCATCAGGATGTGCCGCTCAAGCTGCTGACGGATATTGGCGACTGGTGCGACAATCGCCTGCCCGAACTGTTCGGTGATGCGATGAGCCTGGTGCAGGACAATCGCATTTTCAAACAGCGCAATGTCGATATTGCGCATGTGTCGAAGGAAGATGCGATTGCCTGGGGCTTCTCAGGCCCGATGATCCGCGCCGCGGGCATTCCGTGGGATCTGCGCAAATCGCAGCCTTATGATGTCTACGACCGGATGGATTTCGAGATTCCGATCGGCACCAATTCGGATTGCTACGACCGTTTCATGGTTCGCTGCGAGGAAGTCTACCAGTCCGCGCGTATCATCAAGCAGTGCCTGGCAGAAATGCCCGAAGGCCCGATTGCGACGGATGACCGCAAGGTCGCTCCGCCCAAGCGCGCCGAGATGAAGCAGTCGATGGAAGCGCTGATCCATCACTTCAAGCTCTACACCGAAGGCTTTCACGTCCCTGCGGGCGAAGTCTATGTCGCGACCGAAAGCCCCAAGGGCGAATTCGGGGTCTATCTGGTGAGCGACGGGTCGAACAAACCCTACCGCTGCAAGATCCGCCCGACCGCCTTCTCGCATTTGCAGGCGATGGACTTCATGACCAAGGGCCACATGCTGCCCGACGCGACCGCCATTCTGGGCGCGATCGACGTGGTGTTCGGGGAGTGTGACCGGTGATCCTCCGCGAACTCTTCATTGTCGTCGCCGCATTCGCCGCATTCGCATCGGCGGTCGCGGCATATCTCGCGGTCTTCCACGGAGAAGCGCCGCTTAAGGACATTCTCTCCACCGCCTTTGCTGCGGTGATCGGCCTTTATGTGGGCCGCTATATCGAACGGAGACTGGCGCATGGCCGGTAGACATATCGCCCCTGACACTCCCGAACTGCGCGCGCGCTGGGATGGATGGTCTTTCACGGATGCAAACCGTGAGAAGGCCGATTGGCACATCAAGAAATATCCCGAGGGCCGCCAGAAAAGCGCGGTGATGCCGCTTCTCGATCTGGCGCAGCGCCAAGTGGGTGAAGAGACTGGTACTCAGGGTTGGTTGCCGCTGCCGGTGATGGAATATGTTGCCGAATATCTGAGCATGCCGGTGATCCGCGTGCTTGAGGTCGCGACCTTCTACATGATGTACAACCTTGTTCCGGTGGGCAAATTCCACGTGCAGGTGTGCGGCACCACGCCCTGCATGTTGCGCGGGTCGGACGAGATCATGGCGGCGTGCAAGAAGCGCGGCATGGATTTCGGCAAGGTCTCTGATGACGGGCTCTGGACGCTCAGCGAGGTCGAATGCATGGGCAATTGCGCGACCGCGCCGATGGTCCAGATCAATGACGACAATTACGAGGATTTGAACCCGCAGCGGCTCGATGTAATCCTCGATGCGCTGGCAGCTGGCGAGCAGCCCAAGACCGGCACGCAGGAGCCGGGACGCCACACCTCCGAGCCAGCTGGTGGGCCGACGACGTTGAAAGAAATGGTCGACGCAAACCACGATTATCGGGGCGATTGGTAATGGACCAGATTTTCCCCATCCTCATCGCGCTGATCCTCGTCGTGATAGCGTGGAAAGTGCTCAAGGGCATCATCAAGACCATCGCGCTCGTCGTGATCCTTGCAGCTGCAGCCATTTTCGTTTTCGGGGGCATGGGATGACCGGACAGCAGAAAGTCTTGCTTGCCGTGGGCCTCATGATCTTCGGCATCGGTGCGTATATGTCGTTCGTGCAGGATCAGGTTATCGGCGTAGTACTCATGGCGCTCGCGACCACGGTTTTCGCGCTCTCGGCGGTGCTCGGCGCGCAGGCGAAAAAGAACAAGGAAAATGGCGATGCTGGCTGACAAGGACCGCATCTTCACCAACCTTTACGGGTTCCAGGACTGGGGCCTGAAGGCGGCTGAAAAGCGTGGTGACTGGGACAACACCAAGGACCTGATCGCCAAGGGCCAGGATTCCATCATCGAAGAGGTGAAGGCATCGGGCCTGCGCGGACGCGGTGGAGCCGGCTTCCCGACGGGCATGAAATGGTCTTTCATGCCCAAAGAGAGCAAGGATGGCCGCCCGTCGTTCCTCGTCATCAATGCCGACGAATCCGAACCCGGTTCGTGCAAGGACCGCGAAATCATCCGCCACGATCCGCACAAGCTGATCGAAGGCGCGCTCGTCGCGGGTTTTGCCATGCGGGCGAGGGCGGCCTACATCTACATTCGCGGCGAGTATATCCGCGAAGCCGAAACTCTACAGGCGGCCATAGAGGAAGCCTACGACGCCGGACTGATCGGCAAGAACGCCAGCGGGTCCGGCTACGATTTCGATGTTTTCATGCACCGCGGCGCGGGCGCATACATCTGCGGCGAAGAAACCGCGATGATCGAAAGCCTTGAAGGCAAGAAGGGCCAACCCCGCCTCAAGCCGCCATTCCCGGCAGGCGCGGGTCTGTATGGCTGTCCCACGACGGTCAACAATGTCGAAAGTATTGCGGTCGTTCCCACTATCCTTAGGCGCGGTGCAAGCTGGTTCGCCAGCTTTGGACGCGACAAGAACCACGGCACAAAGCTGTTCCAGATCAGCGGCCATGTCGAGAAGCCCTGCGTCGTCGAGGAAGCGATGAGCATCCCCTTCCGCGAGCTGATCGAAAAACACGCTGGCGGCATCACCGGCGGGTGGGACAACCTTCTGGCCGTGATCCCCGGTGGATCATCTGTCCCACTGGTCCCGGCTGCCGAGATCATGGATGCGCCGATGGATTTCGACGGGCTGAAAGACCTCGGGTCAGGCCTCGGCACGGCGGCGGTCATCGTGATGGACAAGTCCACCGATATCGTCCGCGCCATCAGCCGCCTTTCGTATTTCTACAAGCACGAGAGCTGCGGCCAGTGCACGCCCTGCCGCGAAGGCACAGGCTGGATGTGGCGCGTGATGGAGCGGCTACGCGTAGGCGAGAGCACGCCCGAAGAGATCGACATGCTCTACCAGGTGACCAAGCAGGTCGAAGGACACACCATCTGCGCGCTGGGCGATGCTGCCGCATGGCCGATACAGGGCCTTCTCAAACATTTCCGCCCTGAACTCGAACGCCGCATTGCCGAACGTGAAGGCAGCTTGCAGGAGGCCGCTGAGTAATGCCTAAAGTCACCGTAGACGGACAGGAAATCGACGCACCTGATGGCGCCACCGTGCTGCAGGCGTGCGAACTTGCGGGTAAGGAAATCCCGCGTTTCTGCTACCACGAACGTTTAAGTATCGCCGGTAACTGCCGGATGTGCCTGGTAGAAGTGAAACCGGGGCCGCCCAAGCCGCAGGCCAGCTGCGCGCTGCCTGCGACCGAGGGTCAGGAAATCCGCACCGATAGCGAAATGGTGAAGACCGCGCGCGAAGGCGTGATGGAATTCCTGCTCATCAACCACCCGCTCGATTGCCCGATCTGCGATCAGGGCGGGGAGTGTGATTTGCAGGATCAGGCAATGATGTATGGCCGCGGGGCGAGCCGCTATCACGAGAACAAACGTGCGGTGACCGAAAAGCACATGGGCCCGCTGATCAAAACGATCATGACCCGCTGCATCCACTGCACCCGCTGCGTGCGCTTCTCCGAAGAAGTCGCCGGCGTGGACGAAATCGGCGCGCTTTATCGCGGTGAAGACATGCAGATCACCACTTATCTCGAGCAGGCGGCCAAGCATGAGCTTTCCGCAAACGTGATCGACCTCTGCCCGGTAGGCGCGCTTACCAGCGGTCCATACGCTTACGAAAGCCGCCCTTGGGAGCTGAAGAAGACGCTCGGCATCGACGTGTCGGACGCAGTGGGTTCCAACATCCGTATCGACAGCCGCGGACGCGAAGTTCTCCGCGTGCTGCCACGCAACAATGATGACGTGAATGAAGAGTGGATCTCGGACAAGGCGCGCTACCAGGTCGATGGCCTGACACGCCGCCGTCTCGACAAGGTCTTCATCCGCCGTCGCGGCAAGCTCGAAGCGGCTAGCTGGGACGAGGCGTTCAAGAAGATCGCCAAGGCCAAGCCGGGCATGAATATCGCCGCCATCGCGGGCGACATGGTCGATTGCGAAACAATGTTCGCCGCCAAGGCGCTGCTCAAGGCGAGCGGTTCGGACCTCATCGAAAGCCGCCAGACGGGCATGGATTACGATGTGTCCAGTCTTGCGGGCGTGAATTTCAACAGCGGTTTTGCCGGGATCGAGGAGGCGGACGCTATCCTTATCATCGGCAGCCATATCCGCTGGGAAGCGCCGCTGGTAAATGTCCGCCTGCGCAAGGCGGCCAAGCGCGGTGCGAAGGTGTTCGTGGTCGGTCCCGAATGGGAAACAACCTATACGGCCGAGTTCCTTGGCGAAGATGTCGGACTGCTCGGCAATCTTCCCGGTCATGTGCAGGATGCGCTCAAGGGCGCGGAACGGCCTGCGGTCATCATCGGCGGGGCGGGGCTAGTCGCTGGCGCGCATGATGCTGCGCTGCGGATCGCGCATGATTTCGGCATGGTGAAGGACGGTTGGAACGGCTTCAACGTGCTCCACTTCTCCGCGGCCCGCATGGGCGCGCTGATGCTCGGCTTTGCGCAGAAAGGTGGCATGGCAGATATCGTCGCGGCAAAGCCCAAGGTCGTGCTGGCTCTGGGTGCGGACGAGGTCGACTTCGGCCAGTTCCCCGAGGCGCTGAAGGTCTATATCGGCCATCACGGTGACAAGGGCGCGCATGCGGCGGATATCATCCTGCCCGCGAGCGCCTATACCGAGAAGCCCGGCACCTATGTGAACACTGAGGGCCGCGTGCAGATGGCCGACAAGGCGATCTTCGCACCGGGCGACGCACGCGAGGACTGGACGATCCTGCGCGCGCTTGCCGATG
This sequence comes from Erythrobacter alti, assembly GCF_037996805.1. Lineage (NCBI taxonomy): Bacteria > Pseudomonadati > Pseudomonadota > Alphaproteobacteria > Sphingomonadales > Erythrobacteraceae > Erythrobacter > Erythrobacter alti. Next base: position 63,609 of record NZ_JBBNAX010000004.1, read on the forward strand.
CGCTGGGCGTAACGGTTGGCTTCGACAACTACACTGAACTGCGCGCTGCCATGACGGCAGACGTGCCTGCACTGGGCAATGAGGGCGAGATTGCGGACTTTGGTGCGCTGCCATCCGCTCCTGCCGGGTCAGCCCCATCGGGCACGATCAACGCCTATCCGGTGAAAGACTTCTACCTCACCAACCCCATCGCCCGCGCCAGCCTAGTGATGCAGCGCTGCTCGGACGAATTGCTCCATGGCGATGAGTTGAAGGAGGCAGCGGAATGACCGAGTTCTTCATCTCCCAAGGCATGATGGAAGGCTGGGCGACAGTGCTCGCATCCGTCATCGGCATCCTGCTGATCGCCCTGCCACTTATGCTGGCTGTCGCGATGATCATTTACGTCGACCGCAAGGTGTGGGCGGCCATCAATTTGCGGCGCGGCCCCAACGTGGTCGGGCCGTTCGGGCTGCTGCAAAGTTTTGCCGACGGGCTGAAGGTCTTCCTGCAGGAAACCATCATTCCCAGTGCGGCAAACAAGGGCATCTTCCTGCTCGCCCCGATCATCACCTTTACCGTGGCGCTGGTCGCCTGGGCGGTGATCCCGTTTGATGCGGGAGTAGTGCTGGCAGATATCAATGTCGGCCTGCTATACATCCTCGCGATCAGCTCACTGTCGGTTTACGGCATCACCATGGCGGGCTGGGCGAGTAACTCGAAATATCCATTCTATTCCGCGATGCGCGCCGCCGCGCAGATGATTTCCTACGAAGTCTCGATCGGCTTTATCCTCGTGTGCGTCGTGCTTTACGCAGGCACGTTCAACCTGACTGAGATCGTCAACGCACAGCTTGGCCACGGCTTCGGCATCGTGAATGGATATTGGTTCAACCTGCTGCTGTTCCCGATGTGGGTGGTGTTCTTCATCTCCAGCCTTGCCGAGACGCAGCGCGTTCCCTTCGACCTGACCGAGGCAGAGAGTGAGTTGGTCGCCGGTTACCAGACCGAATACAGCTCGATGGCCTTCGCGCTGTTCTGGCTCGGCGAATATGCCAACATCCTGCTGATGTGCGCGCTCAATACCTTGCTGTTTTTCGGTGGCTGGCTGCCCCCGCTCAACGTGGACCTGATCCCGTGGTTCGACATCCCCGGCATCGTCTGGTTCCTCGGCAAGACGTTCTTCTTCTTCTTCATGTTCAGCTGGGTCATGGCGACCGTGCCGCGTTACCGGTATGACCAATTGATGCGGCTTGGCTGGAAAGTGTTCCTGCCGATGAGCCTGATCTTCGTTTTCCTGATCTCGGGCTGGCTCATGCTTACACGTTACGGAGGTGCGGCATGACCGCTGCCCAACTCATCAAGAGCTTCACCTTGTGGGAATTCCTCAAGGCTCATGCACTAACGCTGAAGTATTTCTTCAAGCCAAAGGTGACGATCAACTATCCGTTCGAGAAAAACCCGCTTAGCCCGCGTTTTCGCGGTGAGCATGCGTTGCGTCGTTATCCCAATGGCGAGGAACGCTGCATCGCGTGCAAGCTGTGCGAGGCGGTGTGTCCGGCGCAGGCGATCACCATCGAGAGCGAGCCGCGCTCCGACGGCAGCCGCCGCACCACGCGCTACGATATCGACATGACCAAGTGCATCTATTGCGGCTTCTGCCAGGAAGCCTGTCCGGTGGATGCCGTGGTCGAGGGTCCGAACTTCGAATACGCGACCGAAACGCGCGAAGAACTGCTCTACGACAAAGCCAAACTTCTGGCGAACGGGGACAAGTGGGAGCGGGCGATTGCCGCAAACCTTGAAGCCGACGCCCCCTACCGCTAACCGCGCCGCAAGAACCCACGGGGACCGAATTTGACCGCGTTTGCCTTCTACCTGTTCGCCACCATCGTAATCGCGTCCGGCGCGATGACGATCCTTGCGCGCAACCCGGTGCATTCCGTGCTGTGGCTGATCCTCGCCTTCTTCAACGCCGCGGGCCTGATGGTCATCGTCGGGGCCGAGTTCCTCGCGATGCTGCTGATCGTGGTCTACGTAGGCGCGGTCGCGGTGCTGTTCCTGTTCGTCGTGATGATGCTCAACATCGATTTCGCCGAACTGCGTGCCGGCTTCATGAAGAACGCACCCCTGGGCGTGGCCGTGGCAGTGATCCTGCTGGCAGAGCTGGTGCTGGGCATTGGTGCCTATCGTGCGGGCAAGCTCGACCTTGGCACTCCGCTGGGTGACGCGGCTCCGGTTGCTGGCGCGAGCAATACCGAGAACATCGGCGTGCTGATGTACGGCAAGTACCTGCTCCTGTTCGAACTGGCTGGCATTATCCTGCTCGTCGCGATGATCGGCGCGATCGTTCTGACTCACCGCGAACAGCGCAGCACGCGCGGGCATCAGGATATTTCCAAGCAGGTCAGCCGTCGTCCTGAAGAAGCGACGCTGAACGTGAAGCCGGAAATCGGCAAGGGGGTCGAGCTGTGATTGGCATCGAGCATTACATAGTCGTCAGCACGATCCTGTTCGTGCTCGGCGTGCTGGGCATCTTCCTCAACCGCAAGAACATCATCGTCATCCTGATGGCGATCGAGTTGATCCTGCTCGCGGTCAACATCAACCTCGTGGCTTTCAGTGCCTTCCTTGGCGATTTGTCGGGACAGGTCTTTGCCATGTTCGTCTTGACCGTGGCTGCGGGTGAAGCGGCCATCGGGCTCGCCATCCTCGTCATCTATTTCCGTTCACGCGGCACGATCGCGGTGGACGATGTAACGCAGATGAAGGGCTAGGGACTTGCAGACCTCCATCCTGATTATCGTCTTCGCGCCCTTGCTGGCGGCCATTATCGCCGGGTTGGGCAACCGGATGCTGGGCAATTTCGTTGCCAAGCTGATTACGACCGGCGGGCTGTTCCTCGCCTGTGCGCTAAGCTGGCCGATCTTCCTCGGTTTCCTGACCGGCAGCGAAAGCGCCGCCGTTGTGCCGGTGATGAAGTGGGTCGAATCCGGCGCGATGAGCTTCGACTGGGCGCTGCGGGTCGATACGCTGACAGCCGTGATGCTGGTGGTGATCACCAGCGTTTCCGCGCTCGTCCACCTCTATAGCTGGGGCTATATGGACGAAGATCCGGACCAGCCGCGCTTCTTCGCCTATCTCTCGCTGTTCACCTTCGCCATGCTCATGCTGGTGACCGCCAATAACCTCGTCCAGATGTTCTTCGGTTGGGAAGGCGTGGGCCTCGCGAGTTACCTGTTGATCGGCTTCTGGTTCAAGAAGCCGAGCGCCAACGCCGCCGCGATCAAGGCCTTCGTGGTCAACCGCGTCGGCGACCTTGGCTTCATGCTCGGCATCTTCGGCACCTTCCTGGTGTTCCAGACCACCAGCATTCCCGAAATCCTTGAGATGGCTCCGGCGATGGAAGGAGCGAGCAGTATCGGCTTCCTCGGCATGCGTGTCGATACGATGACCGTGCTCTGCATCCTGCTGTTCATCGGCGCAATGGGCAAATCCGCGCAGCTTGGCCTGCACACATGGTTGCCCGACGCGATGGAAGGTCCGACACCGGTTTCCGCACTGATCCACGCTGCCACCATGGTGACAGCAGGCGTTTTCATGGTTTGCCGCCTATCGCCCATGTTCGAAGCTGCGCCTGCCGCGCTTGCGTTCGTGACGGTGATCGGCGCTGCCACGTGCTTCTTCGCCGCAACCATCGGCACGACGCAGTGGGACATCAAGCGCGTGATTGCCTATTCGACCTGCTCGCAGCTCGGCTACATGTTCTTCGCTGCGGGCGTTGGCGCCTATGGCGCGGCGATGTTCCACCTGTTCACGCACGCCTTCTTCAAGGCACTGCTGTTCCTTGGCGCGGGTAGCGTAATCCACGCGATGCATCACGAGCAGGACATGCGCTATTACGGCGGGTTACGGAAAGAAATTCCGTTCACGTTCTGGGCGATGATGGCGGGCACGCTGGCGATCACCGGGGTGGGGATTTACCACCTCCAGGCAGGTTTCGCTGGCTTCTGGTCGAAGGATGCCATTCTCGAAGTCGCCTATGCCTCTGCCGGTGAATACTCAAACATGGCCTTCTGGCTCGGCACGATCGCCGCGCTGCTGACGAGCTTCTACAGCTGGCGCCTGATGTTCCTTACTTTCTGGGGCAAACCGCGTTGGGCGCAGTCCGAGCATATCCAGCATGCGCTTCATCACGGCCATGATGATCCCGATGATCACAATCCTGCCAGCCAGGAGGACGCGGGCGAACTGCACCATCATGACGTGCCCGCGGCTTCCGATCATGAGGGCACCGGCGGCTATCACCCGCATGAAAGCCCGTGGACCATGCTTGCGCCACTCGGCCTGCTGAGCATCGGCGCGATCTTCGCAGGTCAGGTGTTTCACGATGCCTTCCTCGATCAGGAAAGCTTCTGGAATGGGTCCATCGCTTACAACGCAAGTCTGATGCACGCGATGCATGAAGTGCCGGTGCTGGTGAAGTATGCCGCCTTCATCGTGATGGTGCTCGGCTTTGTCGGAGCATGGTACGCCTATATCCGTAACACCGACCTGCCGCGCCAGACTGTCGAGCAGCTCGGTCCGATCTACACCTTTGTTCATCGCAAATGGCTTTTCGACGAGCTGTATCATTACATCTTCGTCGTTCCCGCTTTCTGGCTCGGCCGCATCCTGTGGAAACGTGGTGACGAGGGCACGATCAACCGCTTTGGTCCCGATGGGGCCGCGTGGGTCGTGTTGCAGGGCAGTGGCCTTGCGAAGAAAGTTCAGTCCGGTCTTCTTACGAGTTACGCCCTGATCATGCTTATTGGCCTTGTCGCCGCCATCACCTGGGTGCTGTTCTGATGGATGGTTTTCCGATCCTCTCCGCCATGCTGGCGGTGCCGATGCTGGGCGCCATCATCTGCCTGTTCGTGGACGCGAAGCCTGCGCGCATGGTTGCGCTGGCCGCCACGCTGATCGACCTAGCGCTCGGCGTATTGCTGTGGGTGAATTACGACATCGGCGGTGCGCAATGGCAGTTCCAGGAGTATTCCGCGATCTTCGGCGGGTTCGCCTATGCACTGGGGATCGACGGGATTGCGCTGATGCTGATCATGCTCAGCGTATTCCTGATGCCGATCTGTATCGGAGCGAGCTGGAACGCGATCACCAAGCGCGTTGGCGAGTACATGGCGGCTTTCCTGTTCATGGAAGTGCTGATGATCGGCGTGTTCGCCGCGCAGGACCTGTTCCTGTTCTACATCTTCTTCGAAGCCGGCCTGATCCCGATGTACCTGATCATCGGGGTATGGGGCGGCGATAACCGGATCTACGCCAGCTACAAATTCTTCCTCTACACTTTGCTCGGATCGGTGCTGATGCTGATCGCCATGCTGTGGATGGCAAATGCGGCCGGCACGACTTCCATCCCCGTGTTGATGGAGTACGACTTCGCAGCCGAGGCACAGACATGGCTGTGGCTCGCCTTCTTCGCCAGCTTCGCGGTGAAGATGCCAATGTGGCCGGTCCACACCTGGCTTCCCGATGCGCACGTCCAGGCACCTACGGCAGGATCTGTGATCCTTGCCGGCGTGCTTTTGAAGCTCGGCGGATACGGTTTCATCCGTTTCAGCCTGCCGATGTTCCCCGATGCCAGCGCGCAATTCGTGTGGCTGATCTGGGGGCTGTCGATGGTCGCAGTCGTCGCCACCAGCCTGATCGCGCTGGTGCAGCACGACATGAAGAAGCTGATCGCCTACTCATCGGTGGCCCATATGGGCATCGTGACCGTCGGCCTGTTCGCCTTCAACGTTCAGGGCCTTGAAGGCGCGATGATGATTATGCTCGGCCACGGTCTTGTGTCGGGCGCGCTGTTCCTGTGTGTGGGTGTGATTTACGACCGCCTGCATACGCGTGAGATCGCTCGCTACGGCGGCCTCAGCATCAACATGCCAGCCTATGCGACGCTGTTTATGCTGTTCACCATGGCGAGCGTCGGCTTGCCGGGGACTAGCAACTTCATCGGCGAATTCCTCGCACTTGCCGGTATTTACCAAATCAACAGCTGGGTCGCCTTTGTGTGCACCACCGGCATCATTCTTGGCGCTGCCTACATGCTTTATCTCTATCGCCGCGTTTGTTTCGGCCAGCAGGTCAATGAGGACGCTGCGGCCATGCCCGACCTTTCAAAGCGAGAATATCTCCTGCTTGCCCCGATCGCGGCGGCAGTGCTGTGGATGGGTGTCTATCCCGAAAGCTTCCTTGCCCCCATGCGCGCCGATATCGCGTGGCTTGATGAACGACTGTCCGGTTCGGCGCCGGAAAGCGATGCGCACCTGGTGATTGCCGAACCTTTGCAGGTGGAGCCGGCAGCGCATGATGCGGCTGAAGGGGAGGCGCACTGATGGACTATTCGGCTTCCTTCGCCCTGATCGCCTCCGAGCTGGTTCTCGGTATCGTCGGACTGTTCCTGGTGCTTCTGGCAGCGTTCGGGGGCGACAAGTTTTCGCGCGCGACCAGTATCATTGCCGCCATCGCCCTTGGCGGAGCATTCGCGCTGGTTGCACCGTCTGTCTGTGCTGGCGCCAGTGGGCCTGACACGGTCGCTTTCGGCGGCTTGTTCAGGGCCGATGCCTTTGCCGGGCTAGCCAAGCTGATGATCTTCGCCGCATCAGGCGCGACCTTGATGATCGCCCCGCGCTTTTTCGAGAAAATCGGGTGGATGAAGCCCGAATTCCCGATCCTTGTGCTGTTCGCAACGCTGGGCATGAGCATCATGGTTTCGGCCAATGACCTGATGACGCTATACCTCGGGCTCGAGCTCAACTCGCTGTCCGCCTATGTTATGGCCGCCATGCTGCGCGATGACGAGCGTTCTGCCGAGGCGGGTCTCAAGTACTTCGTGCTTGGTGCGCTTGCCAGCGGCATCCTGCTCTTCGGTATGAGCCTGACTTACGGCTTTACCGGAACGACCAACTTTGGCGGGATCGCCACGGCTGTTTCCTCAGGCATGAATATGGGCCTGCTGTTCGGCCTGATCTTCATCCTGTCGGGCCTTGCTTTCAAGATCAGCGCCGCACCGTTCCATATGTGGACGCCCGATGTTTACGAAGGCGCTCCAACGCCGGTGACGATGTTCTTCGCCAGCGCGCCCAAGGTCGCAGCCGTTGCCTTGCTTGCGCGTTTCACGATGGAAGGCTTCGGCACGCAGGCCGACGCATGGCAACAGGTCGTCATCGCGGCGGCATTGCTGTCGATCGTGATCGGTGCCTTGGGCGCTATTGGCCAGACCAACGTCAAGCGCCTGCTCGCCTACTCGTCTATCAATAACGTCGGCTTTATCCTGATCGGCCTTGCAGCGGCAACAGCTGCGGGTGTGAGCGCGATGATGGTCTATCTGGCGATCTATACCGTGATGACCGTGGGAAGCTTTGTTGCGGTGCTGCTGATGCGCGATGCGGATGGTAACCAGCTTGAGGGCATCTCCGATCTCGCGGGACTTGCAACGACGCGACCGGCGGTGGCTTGGGCGCTGATGGCGCTGATGTTCAGCCTGGCGGGTATTCCGCCGCTGTTCGGCTTCTGGGGCAAGTTCGTTGTGTTCCAGGCGGCTGTGCAGGCCGACCTGCTGGCACTGGCAGCCATCGGTATCGCAGCCAGCGTCATTGGTGCTTTCTACTACATCAAGATCGTCAAGATCATGTTCTTCGACGACGCCGTCGGCACGGTGAAGGGCGAGGGTGATACGCCGCATTGGGCGCTGCTGCTGATCTGCGCGATCATCATTTCCCCGCTCGGATATCTGGCGGCCGGATGGCTCGGCGACCTGGCGGATATGGCAGCGGCATCGCTGGCGCTGCCCGTCTGACAATAGGCCGTTGATAGAGATAGTTCCCAAGACAGGCAGCACAAACGCCGATCTTGCCGCGCGCGTGCGCAACGGAGATGTGATTGCGGAAGGCTACTGGCTCGTCGCCGATCGCCAAATTAGCGGGCGCGGACGGCAGGGGAGGCAATGGCTCGATGCGCCGGGCAATTTCATGGGCTCCACTGCCGTGCGTTTGCAACCGCATGATCCGCCACCTGCCAGTCTCAGTTTTGTCATAGCGATCGCAGTTTATGAAACGCTGTTGCCGCTGATCCCTGATCCAAATGCGCTGCAGCTGAAATGGCCCAACGATCTTTTGCTCAGCCGGGCGAAATTCTGTGGCCTGCTGCTCGAACGCGAAGGCGACAGTATAATAATCGGGGTCGGAATAAATCTTGCCGCAGCTCCCGAAATTGACGGGCGGAAAGTGGGCGCGTTGTCGGATGCCACTCCTACACCGTCGCGCGATCTTGTGGCGCAAAGGCTGGCCGCACAGTTGGAAATCGAAGTGCGGCGTTGGCGTGAATTCGGCGTTGGCCCGATCATGAACCGCTGGCGTGCTGCGGCACACCCGGTGGGCACCGCGCTGCGCGTTCATCAACCGGGTGGAACTGCCATATCCGGCGAGTTTGCCGGACTTGAAGATGACGGAGCGCTGCGGCTGCGTTTGCCCGATGACGCTGTCCATGTCATTCACGCAGGCGATGTGATGCTGGAGGATGGAACCGATGCTGCTGGCAGTTGATGTCGGAAACACAAATGTTGTCTTCGCACTGTTCGATGGGTCCGAGATCCGTACGCGCTGGCGTATCGCCACCGACCCCCGTCGCACGGGTGATGAATACGCGACCTGGCTACTCCAACTGCTGGCGATCGAAGGATTCACACGGAGCGATGTTGACCGCATCATATATTCCTCGGTCGTGCCGCGCGCAGATCACAATCTGACTGTACTGGCGAACAAGTACTTCAACGTCGAACCGTTGTTTGCGGGGCAGGGGGCTGCTGCATGGGATTTCGAGATCGACGTTGAACAGCCGCACACGCTGGGGGCCGACCGCGCGCTCAATTGCATTGCGGCGCATGAGCTTTTCGGCGGTGACATGATCGTGGTTGATTTTGGGACTGCGACCAAGTTTGAAGCGGTCGACTTCAACGGAGCCTACAAGGGCGGCATCATCGCGCCGGGCATTAATCTCTCGCTGGACGCGCTGGTCGGCAAAACTGCAAAACTGCCGCGCATTGCCATTCGCGCGCCAGAAGGCACGAGCGTGATCGGTCGCAACACCGAAGACCAGATGCTGATCGGCGTGTTCTGGGGCTATGTTGCCATGATGGAAGGCCTGATCCAGCGCATGAAGGCCGAAATAGGGCGACCGGTAAAGGTTGTAGCGACGGGCGGGCTCGCCATATTGTTCGACGAGAAAACCGACATATTCGACGTAATTGACGCCGATCTTACCATACGCGGCCTGCAGATCTTTGCTGATCGTGCAACCGGCCGCGCAGGAGCATAATGAAAAAAGATTACACCCCGCAGGACGAGCTGCTTTTCCTTGCGCTTGGCGGCTCGGGTGAGATTGGCATGAACGTCAATCTCTACGGCTGCAAAGGCAAATGGCTCATGGTCGATCTCGGCATGAGTTTTGGCAGCAATGAATATCCCGGTACCGAACTGATGTTCGCTGATCCGGAATTCATCGAGGAGCGCGCCAAGGACCTTCTCGGCATCGTGCTGACCCACGCGCATGAAGACCACATCGGCGCGATCCCTTATTTCGCGGGCGAACTCGATGTACCGCTTTACGCAACACCGTTCACCGCCGACCTGATCCGCCGCAAGCTTGACGAGGCAGGGCTAACCCAGTCAATCGAGCTCAACGTGATCGATGACGATCACGGCAGTTTTGACATCGGCCCGTTCAATATCACCTACCTGCCGCTCGCCCACTCGATCGCGGAGGGAAATGCGCTGCTGATCGACACGCCTTACGGACGCGTGTTCCACACCGGCGACTGGAAGCTGGACGAAGAGCCGATCATCGGCGAGCCAACCACCGACGCCGAACTCACCGAGATAGGTGACGAGGGCGTGCTGGCGCTGGTCTGCGATTCGACCAATGTCTTCAACCCGGTGCCTTCGGGCAGTGAAGGCGCGGTCTATCGCGGCCTGCTGGAAGAAGTGCAGAAGCACAGCGGCAAGCGCGTGCTGGTCACGACTTTCGCGTCCAACGTCGCGCGGCTCCAGACTCTGGGCGATGTGGCGCGCGAAACAGGCCGCCAACTGTGTGTGGCCGGCCGCTCGCTAGACCGCATCATCGAGGTGTCGAAGGCTAATGGCTATCTTCGCGATTTTCCTGAAACCGTTCGTTTCGATGCGGCCATGGAAATACCGCGTGGTGAACTGATGATCCTGGCCACCGGCGGTCAGGGAGAACCACGCGCTGCGCTCAGCCGTGTCGCTGATGGCAACCATCCGCTCGCGCTGGTCGAAGGCGATGTGGTGCTGTTCTCGAGCCGCGTCATTCCCGGCAACGACCTTGCCATCGGGCGGGTGCAGAACCAGCTCGCCGGGCGCGGGATCGAGATGGTCACGGACCGGCAGAGTGAAATCCACGTGTCCGGCCACCCGGGGCGGCCCGAGCTCGAAGCGCTATATGGCTGGCTACGGCCGGATATCCTCGTGCCGGTCCATGGCGAGATGCGCCATATGCAGGAACAGGGCCGGTTGGGCCGTGCCAATGGCATTGAGCACAATATCGTCCAGCAGAATGGCGATATTATCCGCCTCGCTCCCGGAGTGCCGGAAAAGCTGGCCGAAATTCACACCGGTCGCCTCGTTCTCGATGGCGATGTTATTGTGCCGGCAGATGGCGACGCGGTCACCATGCGACGTCGCATGTCGCGTGACGGAATGCTGATCGTCGTTCTTGATGGCGAGGGCGGGGTACAGATCGAAGGTATCGGCCTGCCGCTGGACGAGGACTATCCCGAATTCATTTCCGAGGCACAGGCCGATGTGGTCGATGCCCTTATGAAATTGCGCAAGGGCCGCCGTGAAGACCGCGACGCTATTATGGAAGCAGCGCGGCTAGCTGCACGGCGCGCTGCGCAGCGCTGGTCAGGCAAGAAGCCGCAGACGCGCGTAATCCTCCTTGGTGAAGTCTAAGGACCTACGCAGTGAAGCTCACTTCGATAATTGCGATCTACGCATTGTTCTGGGTGATGAGTGCATTTCTGCTGCTGCCGTTCGGTGTGCGCACCGCCGATGAAGCCGGGGTGGAGAAAGTGCCAGGACAGGCCGACAGCGCGCCGGTCAATTTCCGCCCTGGAAAACTCGCTTTACGTGCAAGTGTTATCGCAGCTGTGCTTTGCGGGCTGTACATAGCCAACTACATGCAAGGTTGGATCACGGTCGACGATATCAACATCTTCGGTAATCCACCCGGCTACGAGCCAAGCGAAAGCTAGCTTTTTCAAGCGCCAGTCTGGGGATCAGTTGCGCAGCCTTTCGATGGCTTGCGCTAGTGCCACGTAGAGCTTGCCGGTATCGCTGGAAAGCAGCGTGACTGCCAGGGCATTGCCATCGCGGGTCGATAGCACTTCGCGCAGCATCCCTTCGAAATCGTGGATGAACCGGTTGACCGTTTCGCGGAATTCGCCGTCCTCGCCGTAAATTTCGGCCACCGACCTAGTATCCTGGCGGCCCAGCAAACGGACTGTCCGACGCGTGAAAATGCCCCGGTCTCCGCGCAAATAGTGCTCCCACTGGGTGTCGGAAACTTCGGTTTCGAAGGCCTTGGAGATATCGATCGCTGCGGAATTAAGCGATTCAGTGATCAGCGCGATGCGACGAGAGAAGTCGCTGTCCACCCGCTCCTCGGCTTGCGCACGCGCAGCTGTAATGCGCTGCTCGAGGTTACCGGCCAGTTCGTTCACCATTGAAAGCTGATCGCGCAGGGATTGCGTAGTTTCCCTACCGCGCTCGGCGGCCTGCGATGCGGCCTCCTCTATTTCTTCGATAACTGCGGTGGTGTCTCGCCGGATGGCCTCAGCCACGCTTTCGCGGCTCTGTTCCGAAATCCGCGAGGCGATTTCTTCGATAACCTCGCGGTGGTCCTCGCGCAGGCTTTCAAGCGCTTGTGTCGAGGAGCCAGCCAGCAACTGGATGGCTTCACGCAACTCGCTGGTTGTTTCTTCGGCCAGTTTCTCGCTTTCTGCAGTCACGATGCCAATTTGTGCTTCAAGCGCCTGCATCTGCTCGAGCGTGGAGGCACTGTTGCCATGCGCCGAAGCGACGTGGGCGGCAAGCAATTCGCCACGCGACTCTGCTTCGGTAACGAGAGTATGCAGCCTGTCTGTTTCGGTGCTGAAGCTGGCCAAACGCGCTTCGGCCTGGCTGATCGAATCTGCAAGTGCGCCTTGAGAGTGATCGGCTCCCGAACGGATGATTTCCAGCAATCTGACGCCATCGTCGGTCAAGCGAGCGATATGCGCCGTGTTTTCCTCAAGCGCAGCACGGCTTTGTGCAAGACGATCGGTGAATTCTTGCGTGACTGAGTCGAGCGTGTCGCGCGTATCGTCTCCTTCCTGGGCGAGCCTGCGAATGTTGCTGTCGATTGCATCCAGTCGAGTGGAAAGGGCTTCGCTACGTTCGCCTAGCGAGCCAAGCAGCGCGGCATATTCCTCTCGGCGATGCGCCATTCGGGCATCGAACGCGGCAAGCTGTTCTTCCAACTCTGCCAGTTCTGCTTGCTGACGATCAGAAGCCGCGTCCTTGCGGCGCCGCATATCCAGATCGAAAGCTTCGAGGCTGCTGGCAGCGTGTGTATCGGTGCGTTCGATTTGCTCGGAAAGTGCAGCAAGACGCTGTCTGGCGCCTTCCATCGCGTTCTCGTCCACAGCCGAAACTCGCGTGATCGTGTCAGTTATGCGGCTCTGCAATTCGGCGAGCGCGTCGCTCCAGGCGGCAACGGCGTTCTCCCGCCCATCAGCAAGTGATGAAAGGAGTTGCTCGCCTTCATTTGTAAGAATCGTGATCTCATTCCGCATGGCAGCCAAGGCGGCATCCTGGCTTTCGCGCTGTTCTGCCTGCCGTGCAGTGAGCAACTCGGAGAGTTCATCGGCGCGGGCGCGGATCGAGGCGAAAGCAGTATCTTCCGACTCGATAATGTCGGTTCGGAAAGCCTCGCTTACTTCGCGCAGCTTTCCGAAGCGGGCTTGCGTAACTTCGCCCAACGCTGTGACCTGCATGTCAAAAGAGTCGAGCGCAGTTGTAACCTTCTCGCTGATGTTCTCAACATGCTTTTCGCCCGCCTCGCCAAATTGGTTCAATCGGTCGAATCCGGCAACCAGCGCTTCGATCTGGCCATGTGCGATGTTGCCTGCGTTGCCAATCTGATTGCTCATATCGCGTGCAGCATTGGACAGGACAGGCAATTGGTCGCGTAAATGCTCCATATTTGCCAATGCGTTATCGCTGACAGTTCCGATTGTTTCCACTTGGGCGCTATTCGTATGGATCAGCTCTTGCAGGCGATCTGCATTGGTTGACAGCCGCTCTGTCGCGACACGGCCCAATGCCTCGAGATCGCGCGACTGGGACGCGATAAACTCGCGGGCCAGGCTTAATTCGCGGTTTACTGCGGTGAGCCGCGATTCAAGTTGGGACGATTCGTAAGCCAATGCCCGTGCAGCATCAGTAAAGCGATTGGCCTCGCGCCGACTGTTGCGCATCGCCAGCAACCAGAAGCCGATGATGAGAATGACGGGCATAGACCAGGTTGCGATCCACTGTGTCCATTGCTCGGCACTTGCCCCGGACATCATCGTTTCCAGATGCACCCATCCGTAAAAGCCTGTCCATGCAAGACCGGCCGCGATCGCCACTGCTGGCACAATCCACGTTCCGCGAGGGCGCGTGGAGTGGCCTTCATCAAGCCAATCTTCCTCTAGCTCGACAGGTTCTTCCCATTCGACTTCATCGACGGCTTCGGCAGAAGTTTCCTCGACCTCATGCCGACCAAAAGTCGGTTCAATTTCCAGTGTTTCGCCTTCTTCGGCGGGCACAAAGTTTCGGCGACGTGTCATCCTGGGACATTTAGCACAACCTACAAGGCTTGAAACCCCGCCTTAACACGTTGTCCGCCATCGTAGGGCATGGCCTATGCGCAGTCCGAATTCGAAATGACGCTCTCGACAGTCGCAGGAAACGATCCTGCGCTGATGGCCGAGTTGCGGACAAGTTTCGCCGACAGCCTCGTGCGCCAGATCGACCTGCTCAGCCGTGCCCGATGCGATGGCAATTGGCAGACCGCCGCCAAACGCCTGAGCGGATTGGGAGCCAGTTTTCACGCCGGGGATCTCGTTTTGCTGGCCGAAGAAGCGCTTGATGGTGCACCGGGTGACCCCGCAGTCGTGCGCAAGCTTAACACCTATGCCAGCAGGTTTTCCGCAAGCGGCTGACCAATCGCCTTGGCAGTATGCCACTCGGCCCCTAGCTTGACGCAAAGGATCGCGTCGACAGGAGCTTGAGAACTTGCGGGCCGCACTTATCAGCCTGCCAATGCCGGGGGAGGGCGCTCAGCCCATCATAGCCGGCAAATCCATCGCGCAACGGCAATTGCTGTTCGCGCGCGAATGCGGCTGCACGATGGTGATTGCACATGGTGGCGGCGCTTCATCCGACGCAATCTCGCTCCGTCAAGCGGTCGAGGGAGCGGGCTTGCGCTATCAAGCGATTTCCAACAGCCACGCACTTGCAGGCGCGATTGGCGGTGAAGACAGCCTGCTTGTACTGCAACCCGGCCTGCTGCCCGAATCGCGCCAGGCGCTCGACTTGCTACGTGCCGATGGCGATCGCCTATTGGTGACATCCGCTGGCCCAGGAGCAGCGGCAGGCTTCGAGCGTATCGATCTCGACCGCGCATGGGGCGGGGCGGTGACGATGCCGGGACGGTGGCTGGAAGCGCTTACCAGCTTGCCGGAGGATGCTGCACCCCACGCGGCCTTGCTTCGTATCGCTCTGCAAAAACGCCTGCCAGAGGCGCGGTTGGCCGATTCGATACTCGATGATGGCCGCTGGATGCTCATCTGCGATGCCCAGACGGCGGAATTGCGCGAAAAGCACTGGATGCGCGACCAGCTTGGAGCCCCGTCAAACGGAGCTGTCTCTCGCACGGTGGCACGCTTTGCCGTTTCGCGCACCGGATCCTGGTTGATGGCGCGCAAGTGGGCGCGGCCGGTCTTGCTTGCCGTCACCGCGATAGTTCTTGGCGGGTCTGTTGCGGCGGCAATCTATGATCAGCCTGTGGCTGCCTTTGGCCTCGCGGCCCTGGCGGTTCCGCTCCTGGAAAGCTTTTTATCCCTCTCGCGCCTTGCAGTCGCACCTTTCGGAAGAATTGCGCGGTTGCCATGGCTACGACGGGCGATTGATGCGGTTCTGCTCGTGATCGCCTTTCTTGCGATAGACAGCCTTTGGTATCGTGCAGCGTTTCCTGCTTTTGTTCTGGTCGCTGGACTACTCTTGCTCGATCGCCGCGCAGTGCGGGGAATCGTCGAAACTCTGCGTGACCGGGCCGTGGTGGCTGCCACAATTGGCGTAGTCGCCGCGATATTTTCGCCTGAGGTCGCCATCATGTCGGTGGTGGCCCTCCTGCTGGCGGTCAAATTGGCTCCTGATGCGAAAGACAGCGGCTAACGCGGAATTAACGCTAACAGGATAATCCGCACGCATGAGCGAATATGGCCAATCTGATGCTTCGGCGGATGCTGTGGGAGATATGCTGCGTGCCGAGCTGGCGCATGGCGATGCGGTTCTCGCAACAACCGGCCCGATTATCCGCCATCTCCTGCTCAACGACGATCACACATTGTTCAACGATCAGGTCATCGCGCACATTCGCGGAATGACAGCCAACATCGCTCGCCAACTCATTTTTGCCGTTGTCGAGCAGGATGGCGCACAGGCGGATAATTTTATTGGCCAGCGAACCAACATGCTCGCTGCGAAGCTGCTGGATGAGGCTGAATTTCTGTCCCATCTACATGCACTTGCGATCGAGACATTAGTCTCGGAGCGGCTCAGCCAGCGCATCGGCATCGATCCCGTTCGCAGCCCGTTCTTGCAGGAACTTGCGGTTTCTTCGGAACAGCAAATATCCGCGACTGCCATGCGAACAATCGCTGCACAGGCGCGTTTTGTTCAACAAGGTCACCGGATGGAGCTGGCGATAACCGAATTGCCGCAGGAATTGTTCGATCTTGCCCTGTCGGCTCTTATTGATGGTCTCGCCCGCGAGAAAGATGCGGTCGCGGCCGCTTCTGCTCAATTGCGGGAATACTATGATCCATCGCAGCGCCGCGCGCAGCATTTCGCAACGCTGGTCGGCATGATGGAAGCGAATGCAACGGAGGCTCTCGAGATCGACAGAGCCGGTCTGGCATTCTTCTCCAGTACGCTTTCGTTGCTTTCAGACCAGCCACGAGATTTTACGATTCTTTCGCTCGGTGAAAAGCAGTCCTTGCGGCTCGCAGTTGAGCTGTGTTCCGCGGGGCTTGAAAAGAGTTTGGTCGAGGAACAGTTGCACTACCTGCATCCGGATCTGGCATTGCCGGAAGGCTTCGAAAATTTGACCGCAGACGACGCCATGGCCCTGCTGGCCAAGCTGCCTTCGGCGGAAAAGGCCTGATCCCATGGCTTCGACAAACATCCTGACGGCCCGAGCTCGCACTGACGCCGATGATCGCCTGATCGAGGCGGAAGAACCGCTTGCAAGCTTCCACCTGCGGGCTGGAGGCGAACTGCCGGGGCCAATTGTCACGCCGGCGTTGCTCGAACTGGTACGCAAGGCGCGGCAGAGTGGTCGACGGATTTCTCGAGCAATTCGTGCACAGGATTCGACCGAGCAGATAACCGCTTGGGCCGAGGTCGTGCCGGGCAAAGCTGGCACGATCATTAACATCAGCACCTGGAAAGCGGAGGGCATTCCTATACCCGACGCTGAAGGTGAAGAATACCAGCGCCTAGCTCTGGTGCGTCACCTCGCAGGCCTTTCGGCACGGCTCGGGCCGCAGCAGGAATTGCTGACAGTCGACTGGAACGCGCCTGACTTACAGAGCCTTGGCGAAGCTATGATGGCGGGAGTCGGGCAGCCGTGGACAGATTTTGCGGTGCCTGAAGGCAATGGCCATCGCCAACCGATGCACTGGCGCCTGTTGGATGGCGTGAAAGTCGCTGTGGCAGATTCTCCGCGTGAATGGGCCGTCCAGCTTGTTCCCCTTGGGCGCGGCGAACCGGGCTCGGATGGTTTTGAGCTCTATCTTGTCCCGAACAAGCCGCTGCCCGAGGTCGCTCGCGGGCATGCTCAAAAACCGGAACGCGCTGCGGGGATTGGCCGCGATATCGCACCGGTCCTTCGTCAACCTGTCAGCCGCATCATCGCTAATTCCGAGACAATCCGTACACAGCTCGCTGGGCCACTGGCGGACGAGTACAGCGCTTACGCGGCCGACATCGCCTCGGCGGGCGAGCATTTGCTGGCACTGATCGATGACCTCACTACGCTGGAGATGGTCGAAGACGAGGAATTCGCGCCTGCCCCCGATAAAATCGACCTTGCCGATGTCGCGCGCCGGGCTTCGGGAATTCTCGGGGTGCGTGCCCGCGATCGCGGAATAATCCTCAATGCGCCTGGTGAAGACGAGAGCGTCCCGGCAATCGGTGAATTTCGCCGCACGCTACAAGTGCTGCTCAACCTTGTCGGCAATGCCATCCGCTACTCTCCCGAAGGCGGACAGGTCTGGATCAGTGTCGAGAAGGCAAATGCCCGCGCCCGCGTCACCGTCGGCGATGAGGGCGAAGGGCTGTCCACTGATGAACAGGCAAAAGTATTTGCAAAATTCGAGCGCCTGGGCCGCAGCGGCGACGGAGGTTCTGGGCTTGGCCTTTACATCTCGCGCCGCCTTGCCGAAGCGATGGGCGGCAACCTGACGGTCGAGAGCGCGAAGGGGAAGGGTGCCCGCTTCACGCTCGAGATTCCGTCAGATCCGGAGGGCTAGGATCCAAGACCCCGATACATTACCGCTTCTCGACCGGTACGTAATCGCGCTGCGTCGGGCCCGTGTAGAGCTGACGTGGACGACCGATGACCTGGCCGGGATCGGAGATCATTTCGTTCCACTGCGCGACCCAGCCAACGGTACGGGCGAGGGCGAAGAGCGCGGTGAACATGGTCGTCGGGAAGCCAATGGCCGACAGGATAATGCCCGAATAGAAGTCGACGTTGGGGAACAGCTTCTTTTCCTGGAAATACGGATCATTCAGGGCAAGCTCTTCGAGTTGCAGCGCGGTTTCGAACACCGGATCTTTTACCTCCAGCGCGTCGAATACTTCGCGCACGGTCTTCTGCATCACGGTCGCGCGCGGATCGTAATTCTTGTACACGCGGTGACCGAAACCCATCAGGCGGAACGGATCGTTCTTGTCCTTGGCCCGCTCGATGTAATGCGGAATCTTGTCGGGCGTACCGATTTCACGCAGCATGTTGAGAGCCGCTTCGTTCGCGCCGCCGTGTGCAGGCCCCCACAGGCAGGCAATGCCTGCCGCGGTGCAAGCAAACGGGTTCGCACCAGACGAACCTGCAAGTCGCACGGTCGAGGTCGAAGCGTTCTGTTCGTGATCGGCATGGAGGATGAAAATCCGGTCCATCGCCTTTTCGACCTCGGGAATGACCTCATATTCCTCGGCCGGGACGCCGAATGTCATGCGCAGAAAATTTCCGGTGTAGCTCAGCGAGTTATCGGGCTGCATGAATGGCTGGCCGACCGCATACTTATAGGCCCAGGCCGCGATTGTCGGCATTTTGGCAATCAGGCGGTGGCTCGAAATCTTGCGATGTTCGGGGTCCGAAATATCGGTGCTGTCGTGATAAAATGCCGACAAGGCACCGACCACGCCGCACATGATCGCCATTGGGTGCGCATCGCGGCGGAAGCCCTGGTAGAACTGACGCAGCTGGTCGTGCAGCATCGTGTGACGGGAGATCGTGTAGGTGAAATCGTCCAGCTCGGCCTGGTCGGGCAGTTCGCCGTTCAGGAGCAGGTAGCTGACTTCCATGAAGCTGGAATGTTCAGCCAACTGTCCGATAGGATAACCGCGATGAAGCAGCACGCCTTCCTGGCCGTCGATAAAGGTCAGCGCGCTTTCGCAACTGGCGGTGGACTTATATCCCGGGTCAAAGGTGAACTTTCCGGTCTTCCCGTAAAGCTTGCGGATATCAATGACATCCGGGCCGCAGCTACCTTCAAGTGTAGGGAATTCGAAATTCTCGCCGCCTACTGCCAGATCTGCCTGCTTGTCCGCCAATGGGGTTCTCCTTCTAAAAATCCTGTTACGCAAACGACCCGTTCAGGTCGCCGCCTGCGCGTCAATCCGCGCGAGACTTTCCTCCCTGCCGAGGAGGACGAGCACATCGAAAATTCCGGGCGAGGTGGTCTGCCCCGTTAGCGCCGCGCGAAGCGGCTGCGCAAGTTTACCGAGGCCGAGCCCCTGCTCTTCCGCATAGGCCTTCAGATTGGCCTCCAGCGCCTCGATTGTCCAGTCCGTTTCGGCCTGCAACCTGCTTGATACAGACGAAAGTCGCAGACGCGCTTCTTCGTCGAGCAGGCTCGATGCCTTCTCGGTCAATTCGAGCGGCCGCGTCTTGAAAAGGAAGGCAGCCCCGTCGGCCAGTTCGTTGATATCGCGTGCGCGGGTTTTGAGGACCGGCATCGCTTCTGTCAGCAACGCGGTGTCGGCGCCGTCAATCCGCTCTGCTACCAAGCCGGCTAGTCGCGCATCATCGGCTGCGCGGATGTAATTACCGTTCATGTTCAGCAGTTTCTTCATATCGAAACGGCTAGGCCCTTTGCCCACCGCATTGATATCGAACAGCGCGATTGCTTCTTCACAGCTGAATTCTTCCTGGTCACCGTGGCCCCAGCCAAGCCGCAGCAGGTAGTTGAACAGCGCTTCCGGCAAAATGCCCAGCTCATCGCGGTAGGCATCAACCCCCAACGCTCCATGCCGCTTCGACAGCTTGGCGCCATCATTTCCGTGGATTAGCGGCACATGGGCATAGGTCGGGCGTTCCCAGCCATCCTCGACGTCCTGCATGGCGTCGATTACCTGAATCTGACGAAACGCGTTGTTGAGATGGTCGTCACCGCGAATGATATGCGTGCAGCCCATGTCCATGTCGTCCACGACGACAGCGAGCATGTAGGTCGGTGTGCCATCGGCGCGCAGCAGGATGAAATCGTCGATTTCACGATTGTCGACCTTCACGCGGCCTTGCACGGCATCTTCGATCACCGTTTCGCCGCCCTCGGGCGTCTTGATGCGGACGGTGAAGGGCGCACCTTCGGGCGCTTCGGACGGATCGCGGTCGCGCCAGCGCCCGTCATATCGCATTGGTTGCTTCGCGGCGCGCTGTTCTTCCCGCATCTGGGCAAGTTCTTCAGAAGTCGCGAAGCATTTGTAAGCCTTGCCTACTGCGAGCAGTTTTTCGGCCACTTCTGCATGGCGAGGCGCGCGTTCGCTCTGGAAAACAGTCTCTCCGTCAAATTCAAGCCCGAGCCAGTCCAGCCCGTCGAGAATTACATCGATCGCTTCCTGTGTGGAACGCTGCTTGTCGGTATCTTCGATGCGCAGCAGCGCCTTGCCGCCATGATGGCGCGCATATAGCCAGCTGAACAATCCGGTGCGTGCGTTACCGATATGCAGGAAACCGGTCGGAGAGGGCGCAAACCGTGTCACCACGGGCCGGCTTTCACCACCGCCATTGCCATCCGAACTTGCCATAACCGCTTGTTTCCTGTCCTGTATATGCATGGCCACTCGTCAGCCGCCAATGGTTCCGCTGGGGGACGACGATCGCGATGTTGCGTTGCAGCACACGCCTTGGCGAAACCGCGTCACTTTGTCCAGTATCGCAGACGCGGCGGAGGCATTTCTCGCG
This sequence comes from Erythrobacter alti, assembly GCF_037996805.1. Classification (NCBI taxonomy): domain Bacteria; kingdom Pseudomonadati; phylum Pseudomonadota; class Alphaproteobacteria; order Sphingomonadales; family Erythrobacteraceae; genus Erythrobacter; species Erythrobacter alti. The sequence continues at coordinate 84,438 of NZ_JBBNAX010000004.1, forward strand.
TCGGCGGGATTCGATCGCGGCCCTTGGATGGCGGTCCTCCTGGCCGCTGGCATCGGCGCGTGGTTTATCCTCCCCAATTCCGCAGGATGGGTGGCATGTCTCGCCGGGGGGCCGCTTCTCGCGCTGGCGGCGCTCGCCAAATGGAAAGGGAGGGTCGATCGCACGCATCTGGTGACCGCGCTGATCGCAAGCGGCGTGTTGTTCGCGTTCGGAACGGGGCTGATCTGGGCGCGCTCTGCGATCGTCGGGCAAGAAGCGTTCGAGCGTCCGATGTCCGAGATGGTTGAGGGGCGCGTGCTCGAGCGGATCGAACAACCCGCGCAGGACCGCGTGCGACTGGTTCTGGCAATTCGCAGCCCGGAGGACGGTGAGCCGGTCCGCATCCGTGTGAACGTCCCACTGGAGCAGGCGACGCCTGCGATGGGAGAGGGCGCGCTTGTCCGGGCGCAGGCCCGGTTGATGCCGCCTGCTGCGCCGATGCTGCCTGGTGGATACAATTTTGCCCGTCGGGCTTGGTTCGACGGGCTGGCAGCTACGGGCAGCCTGCAGGGAGACATCGAGGTGGTCGAGCCTGCGCCTCCGGACGGTGCCCTTATCGCCAGCATCCAGCGAAGCCTTTCCGGCCACGTACGCGGTGAGCTCGATGGATCGGCAGGCAGCATTGCCGCCGCCTTTGCCAGTGGAGACCGCGGAGCGATAAGCAAGGCCGACGAGGATGCCATGCGCGATGCAGGCCTGACGCACCTGCTCTCTATCAGTGGCCTGCATGTCAGCGCGGTCATCGGTGCAGCATATCTCCTGGCTATCAAGCTGTTGGCGCTGTGGCCCTGGTTGACATTGCGCGTGCGGCTGCCGGTAATGGCCGCAGCGTTCGCGGCGTTGGCGGGTATTGGTTACACGCTTTTGACGGGCGCGGAGGTGCCGACGGTTCGCAGCTGTATTGGCGCGCTGCTTGTCCTCGTGGCTCTGGCACTGGGCCGTGAGCCCCTGTCGCTGAGAATGGTGGCTGCCGCGGCCTTTGCCGTCTTGCTGGCATGGCCGGAGAGCCTGGTCGGTCCGAGTTTCCAGATGAGCTTTTGCGCTGTTATCGCGATTGTTGCCCTACACAATTCAGAGCCGGTCAAGCGTTTCCTGGCGCCGCGCGAGGAAAGCTGGCTGGCGCGGCTCGGTCGGCGGACGTTCATGCTGCTTGTCACCGGTATGGTAATTGAAATCGCGCTGATGCCGATCGTGCTGTATCATTTCCATCGGGCAGGCATTTACGGCGCATTGGCGAATGTCGTCGCCATACCACTGGTGACCTTCGTCTCCATGCCCTTGATCGCCATCGCGCTCCTGTTCGACACGATCGGAGCGGGAGCGCCGTTCTGGTGGCTGGCTGGCAAATCACTCGACCTGCTGGTGGGAATTGCGCATTTCACCGCCGGTCAGCCCGGCGCGGTCAAGCTCATCCCCCAGATGACTTTGACAACGGTTCTCCTGTTCGCTGCGGGCGGCCTGTGGCTGGCGCTATGGAAGGGCAGGGCGCGACTACTTGGCTTTCTGCCTGCCGCGGCGGCTATTGCCATGCTGATGACGACGCCCATTCCCGATATCCTGATCTCGGGCGATGGCCGACATGTCGGAATCACCGGTGAGGACGAGCGATTGCTCGTCCTCCGCGACACACGCAGCGCCTTCACCCGCGAGAACCTGCTCGAACTGGCAGGTGTAGAGGGCGAGACGATGCCCATGGCCGCGTGGCCCGGCGCGCAATGTAGTCCTGATTTTTGCGCCATAACGGTGGAGCGGGGTGGACGCGATTGGCACATATTGATGAGCCGTAGCCGCGATATAGTCGCCGAGCGCGCTCTGGCCGCCGCCTGCGAGCGGTCTGACATCGTAGTCTCCGATCGCTGGCTACCGCGAAGCTGCGAACCGCGCTGGTTCAAGGCCGATGCGCGAATGCTGTCGATCAATGGCGGCCTGGCAATCGATCTGGAGGGCGAGCACGTCAGAGCCGTTGCCGAGGCCGAGGGAGAGCATGGCTGGTGGCGCGGCCGCCGGGAATACTGATGCTGCCCGGGCTACCCGCGCAGGATCATCATCAGCATCAGTGATAAGGCCCGATCAGTGGTAACGGCGGAGCAGCCCTGCCAGCTTCCCCTGAACTTCCACCTGATTATCCGCGTATATTTGCGGATCGTAGGACGAATTTGCCGGATCGAGACGGATGCGGCCGCCATCGTGAAACAGATACTTCAATGTCGCTTCTTCGCCATCGACGAGCGCGACCACGATATCGCCATCGCGTGCAGTGGTGGCCTTCTTCACAAGCGCGAAGTCGCCATCGAAAATGCCGGCTTCAACCATCGAGTCGCCCGAAACTTCGAGCGCATAGTGTTCGCCGCTGCCAAGCAGGGCAGCCGGAACGGGCAGCGTCTGACTGCCTTCCAGCGCCTCTATCGGAACACCCGCAGCGATACGGCCATGAAGCGGAATTTCGATAACATCGTTTGCGGCTTGTGGTTGCGCAGCCGGTACCGAAGTTGCTTTGGCGACGGGGTCGTTCCCGGCGAGGTTCTCTGGCATCTTGACCACTTCAAGCGCGCGGGCGCGGTTCGGCAGGCGCCGGATGAAGCCGCGCTCTTCGAGAGCCGAAATCAACCGATGCACGCCCGATTTGCTCTTCAAATCAAGCGCCTCCTTCATTTCCTCGAAACTGGGCGAGATGCCCGTGTCTTCGAGGCGGCGATTGATAAAAAGCAGCAATTCGTGTTGTTTGGCGGTCAACATCGGCCTGTCCCTTGCGTCAATGTTCCACTTCGGGAACGAATAAGGAACAAGTATGAAACAGATTCGCCAAAGTCAAGCAATACCGCCATTTTGGAGCGGATAGACCGTTACGGGGTCACCAGTCCTTGCCGGCGGGGCGTTGCCACCTCTTTCGATGAAGCAATCCGCAGCTGCGAGCGTTCTCAAGGCGCTGCTGTCGCGTTGGAGCAGTGGCTGAGCGCCTTCGGGACACATTACGCCACGGATAAACTCGGTGCGTGAGCCATTGGCTGGCAGGTCTGCGGCGAGAGACAATGCCAGCGATTGCGGCATCGGATCGTATGAACCCGCAAGATGCCGAAGCAGCGGCAGGAGGAAGAAAAAGGCCGTGACATAGCTCGACACTGGATTGCCCGGCAGGCCCAGAATGATCTTAGTTCCCTTGCGGGCTACCAACAGTGGTTTTCCAGGTTTCATGGCGACGCGCCAGAAATCCAGCTTCGCGCCCCATTGCTCAAGGGCAGGACGGACCAGATCGTGGTCGCCGACTGAAGCTCCGCCGCTGATGATGATTACATCGGCTGTGGATGCATCATCGAAGGATTTAACCAACTTCTCGCGGCGGTCTGGGACCGGACCGATCCGATGCGACGATTCACAAAAAGGTGAAGCCATGATTCCCAACATTGCCCCATTACTGGCCGGGATCTGGTGGTCTCTGGCGGTTGCTGCATCTGCTACGAGTTCATCGCCGCTGTCGATGACACTCAGACGGGCCTTTCTCCCGACATCGACTGTGACTTGGCCCCCAGCAATTGCGAGCGCGCATCTGGCTGCGTCCATACGCGTTCCGGTTCGCAGCAACGCATCTCCGGCGGTGAAGTCGAACCCCTGATGACGGATGTGCCGGGGTGAAGCTGTAGCGTCACTTGCCACCCGCAGGTCATTGCCATCAAGCTGAGCATCTTCCTGCAGCAGCACGGCGCTGGCACCTTCAGGCATCAGCGCTCCGGTCGAGATGCGGACAGCATCGCCTTTACCAAAAGTGCCTTCAAAAGGATGGCCCGCGGCGCTTTCGCCGACGACGCGCCAGGAACCGGAAGGGTCGTTATCACCTACAGCAAAGCCATCCATAGCCGACAAGTCTGCCGGGGGCTGTGTTCTTCGTGCAATGATATCTGAGGCCAGAAACCGGCCGGCTGCATTTTCGATCGCAACAGTTTCCGCTTCAAGCGGTTGGGCAAGTGCGAGCAACCTGGACTGCGCGTCCTGCATGGATATCGGGGGAGGCAGATTCATTCCGCCTCGTCTTCGGCGTGCCAGTCACCACTCTTGCCGCCCGATTTCGAAATGAGGCGCAAATGTTCGATCACCATGCCCTTCTCCAGCGCCTTGGCCATATCGTAGATCGTCAACAACGCGATGGAAGTAGCCGTCATCGCTTCCATTTCCACACCGGTCTTGCCCGTCAGTGCCGCCACCGCGGTCACACGGATCGCATCATCCTGGAAAGCAAAATCGATGCGGACGGACTCCAGCGCAAGCGGATGGCAGAGCGGAATGAGTTCACCCGTCTTTTTCGCCGCCATGATGCCCGCAATGCGAGCGGCGGCCAGAACGTCCCCTTTCGGTCCACTGCCGTCGCGAATAGCGGCAAGTGTGGCTGCAGCCATGCGAATACGGCCCTCTGCCGTTGCAGTCCGCTTGTTGTCGCGCTTGCCGCTGACGTCGACCATTCGCGCCGCGCCGCTTTCATCAAGGTGGGTCAGACGCGGCATTGCTCATCATCCTTGCGTGGCAATTCATCGTGCAACGGAAAACGCCCCGCCGTGCATCGTGTGCAGGCAGGGCGTTGTGCGTTTGGATTATTCTGCGAGGCACGGATCATGCGATACCTGTGCCATACTCGTCCCGATCAGGACAGGGTCATGCTTCAGTCGCGGAGTGAAGCGGGGACATTGCCCCCGGCAGCGGCGAGGCGGTTCATCACCTGCTTGTGAAGCCAGATGTTTTCTTCCGCCTTGCCCGAATAATCATTGTCACCAAGCTCGTTCGCCAGTTCCTTGCGGTTTTCGTAACTTGGATCGAGATCTACCAGCTTCATCAAGTCGACGATCGAAGTGCGCCAGTTTAGCTTGTCCGCACCGTCCATGTTGTCCAGCTTGGCTTCGACATCGACATTGCTGACAGCCTTGGAAGATCCGCGGTTGAAACCTGTCGACTTGGGAGCGCCTACCGTTTTCGTCGGTGCTTCGTCATCCTTGTCATCGCCAAAGATCGCATTCTTGATCGTGCTGAAAATTCCCATGGTCTGGTTCCTCTTTCGATTTGTTCGGTATGGTGTGTTCATACACAATTGCACCGGTCTGGCAGAACAATGATTTTGTAAAATCTCTGTTCCTCGACTGAGCATGTCTCCACCAACTATTTTGCGGTTCCCGGTTGAATTCAATTGTCGAAATTTTCGAAGCTATTTATTTGTTTCGTTTGGGCGAGTTGCCCAGAATCGGGATAGGTCCCTCGGGGAATTAACGAAAATGCGATCAACTGTTTCTGCGCTCCTTGCGGGGTGCTTGATGGTTTCTGGTTGCGGCGGTGACGACAGTTCACCCGGCCCAATAGCGGGGCCAACTCCGACGCCCACTGCAACCCCGACACCCACTCCCACGCCCACGCCGAGCTATGCACGATACGCGAATATCACCGGCAATCGCTCGTTTGCGAGTTCATGTGCATCCGGCTTTTTCCGCGTACCGGACCCCCAAATTTACCCGGCGACGGCTTTTGGCGAGAGCTTAAGTTTACCCTACACAGCCGCCAGCATGACCTGGGCCATATCAGGTCCAAACCAGATCAATTTGCAATTCGGGCCTGCTGACGTTGATACGGCACCTCCGACACCCTCTTCGGCTGCATACAAGCGCACTTTGCCGAGCGGTGCTTCGGAGCGGCTCTACATCGGGGTTGGAGCCCTGGCGACAGGTACCGCGGACTATACGCGTGGTGCATATGTTGCGGGCTTCAATGGATCCAACCAGCCAATCATCCACTATTGCGTGCTCGGCGTACCAACCCAGTTGGATGATCGGCCGACCGCCAATAATGTGAGTTACGACAATTTCGGTGTCGGTGGATTTGCGCTGGAAACCAACACGAGCGGCGTGGTGACATATGAAATCAAGGACAGTGTCATCACCCAGGCAGTGAATCTTGCCACCGGCACTCTCAACACGAATATACGCCTGGTCGGCCGGCGCATCGAGAATGGCGTTCCGTCGGGTGCGATTACCGAACTCGGCAGGTACCAGGGGCAGGCATCTTTCGACGGCACGGTTCAGACCTACTCGGCAGATTTGACGAGCAGCAACTGGCAGAACCTCCAGTCCAATTACGGGGGTTGGTTCTTCGGACCGCAAGGCATCGAGACCGGTTTCAGCTTTGCAATCGTTTCCGAGGACGGCGGGACAGGGCGCCGGATTCACGTGATCGGCACGGCGATTGGAAAACGCTAGCCGGACGAGGGCGCTGCTACCTGGCTGATCGTCAGCCTTCGAGCAGCGCCCGCGTTGCTGCTTCTACATCGTCGGCCCGCATCAGGCTTTCTCCGACAAGAAAGCATCGGACGCCCGCAGCGGCAAGCCGCTCGCAATCAGCATGCGATTTGATCCCGCTTTCGCCGACGATCAGGCTTCCATCGGGAGCTAGCGGCGCAAGCCGCTCTGTAGTGGCTAGGTCGGTGGTGAAAGTGCGCAAGTCGCGGTTGTTGACTCCGATAAGCCGCGATTGGAGATGCTTTGCGGCACGTTCAAGCTCGGCTTCGTCGTGTACCTCGACCAGCACGTCCATGCCACGCTCAATAGCTGCGGCCTCGATTTCAACCATCGCGACATCATCCAGCGCGGCAACGATTACAAGGACCGCATCGGCCCCGATCATTCGGCTTTCGGCGACCTGCCACGGATCAACCATGAAATCCTTGCGCAACACCGGCAGGTCTACCGATGCACGCGCTTCCATCATATAGTCCTCATGCCCCTGGAAATAGGGCGCGTCGGTCAACACCGAAAGACATGCAGCACCGCCTTTGGCATAGTCCATCGCATGTTGATGTGGGCGGAAATCGGCGCGGATCAAGCCTTTGGACGGGCTGGCCTTCTTGATTTCCGCGATGAGGCCAAAGCCATCGTGTGCTTTCTCTTCGAGCGCCCGCCGGAAACCACGTGGCGCGCTGGAGTTTTGCGCTGCCCGGTCACAGTCGGACATGGTCATGGCGGTCTTGCGCGCAGCGACTTCCTGCCGCTTGTTGGCGCAGATCTCCTGCAGCTTGTCGGTCATTTGGCGGTCGCGATCCAGCATTCGAGCAGTGCCTTGGCCAGCCCCTTGTCTATAGCCTCGCCTGCTTCCTCGACGCCTTCGGTCCAGCTTTCCACTTCGCCTGCCACGATCAGCGCACCCGCTGCATTGAAAACGACCGCATCGCGATAGGGACCGGGCGCGCCCATCAAGAGGGCCTGCAGCGCCTTGGCATTGTGGGCAGCATCACCGCCACGAATGGCTTCGACGGGAGCGTGTTCCAGGCCGGCATCGCTGGCATCCACGCGCCGCATTGTGACATTGCGACCCTGCACGTCGGCAAGTTCGTTTCCCTCATCCAGGCTCAATTCGTCCAATCCTTCATCGCCCGAGATGATGAACGTCCGTTCGGTCCCGAGGCGCGCCATCGCATCGGCATAGATCGGGACATAGGCCGGACGGGCAATACCAATCAGCTGGCGACGGACCTTGGCAGGGTTGGACAGTGGCCCCATCAAATTGAAGATTGTGCGCTTGCCCAGTTTCTGCCGGATGGGCTGAATACGCGCCATCGCCGGGTGATGGTTCTTGGCAAAAAGAAAGCAGATGCCGATTTCGGCCAGTGTTCTCTCGGCAGTCCGCCCGGCCGCGTCCATGTCGAGGCCGAGTGCTTCCAGTGTGTCGGCTGCACCCGCCTTGGAGCTCGCCGCACGGTTTCCGTGTTTTGCCACTGGCACGCCGCACGCTGCGACCACCAGGCTGACGGCAGTCGAAACGTTGAGTGTGTGATGGCCGTCCCCACCCGTGCCGCAAACGTCGATGGCGTTCTCCGGCGCATCGATCGGAATGAGCCGCTTGCGCATTGCCATTGCCGCTCCGGCAATTTCCTCTGCCCGCTCGCCCCTGTCTGAAAGCTCGGACAAGAAGCGCGCGATCTCATTTTCGGATGGCTTCCCGTCGAGCATATCGCCAAAGGCACGCTCCGCATCGGCTTCGGTCAGGGCAATATCGGTAGGGGGCAATACGCCGCTCATGCAGGTACCTTTGCGGCGATGCCGCACAATTGGAGGAAATTCGCGAGCAGCGCGTGACCGTGCTGCGTGGCAATGCTTTCAGGATGGAACTGCACGCCGTGTATGGGCAGGTCCGCATGGCGGAAGCCCATCACGCTCGTTCCGTCGAGACCCGGTGTTTCGCTGGTGGCATTGACCAGCAGGCAATCGGGAATATTGTCCACGATCAGCGAGTGATACCGGGTCGCATGAAAGGGCGAAGGCAAGTTAGCGAAAACGCCTGTTCCGTCATGATCAACCGGCGAAGTCTTGCCATGCATCAGCCCGCCGCGCGTCACGCGTCCGCCAAAATGCTGACCGATCGCCTGATGGCCAAGGCAGACGCCAAGCAATGGCAGCTTCGCGTCTGCGCAGGCTGCGACCAGATCGAGGCTTATGCCAGCCTCATTCGGTGTGCATGGTCCGGGAGAGATGAGAATGCCAGCGGCACCCGATGCCATGACGTCATCGACGCTGACGGCATCATTGCGTTCAACCTTCACTTCGGCACCAAGTTCCATCAAGTAATGGACGAGATTGAAAGTGAAGCTGTCGTAATTGTCGATGACGAGAATGTGACTCATTCTGCAGCCTCTGCCCGATTTCTCACCACGATCAAGGGTCCGATGTCCGGTCCGGTATCGAGCCGTTCATTGGGCATGTCCCAAATCTGCGACACGCTTCCGTCGAGGAAAAGCGCATTATCGACGTTCAGCGCGTCCCGGTAATAGCGCGCCAGCTTGCCGAAACTGATTGGGGCTTCGCTGATCACGAAATGCGCTCGCCCGCTGGCATCGACGCCTACTGCATTGCGGATCTTGCGGGATTCGCCATCGGGGTCGAAGGCAGGGTGCAATTCCCCGTTGATGACCAGCATTGGGCCGGACTGCGTGGCGAAATGCGGGCGATCCTTGATCTGGCCAGCGAAGGCCTCGGTTTCGAGAACACGCCAATTTCCGTCTTCCCCGCCGAAGAAAATTCCATTGGGAAGCAGGTGGAAATTGCCCGGACCATCGGTCTGGTTAAGCAGGGCCAGGCGACGCCCTTCCTCGACATAATACCCGATGGGTACGCCCTCGGCATCAAACATGCCGGCATTCATGGCGAAGACGACAGGATGCTCTACTTCACGAGGATGACGTACGAATGCACGTAGGGATCGATAGGGGTTATCTTCGCCTTCGGGCGCGAGGTCCGTGTTGATCGCGTGGCGAGTCGGCTCAGCCTGGCAATGTGTTAGCGGCGTGTCCTCGAACATGACAGGTTGGCAAATCGACAAGAGCTCTTCTGCAGGTTCACCTTCGAAATGCACTTCGCAGGCCGTCAGCGCGAGACACGCTGTCATTACGCCCGCGACGCGCTTCACTGCCCGTACTCCGGCTCTGCAGCGATCCCCACCGCCTCCCGTGCGGCAGCAATCAAGGCTCCGGCCTTGTGGCGGCATTCGGCGGCTTCATACGCCGGATCGCTGTCCGCAACGATACCGGCGCCTGCCTGAACGTGCATCACGCCGTCTTTCACAACGGCTGTCCGCAGGACGATGCAGCTGTCGACCGAGCCATCGGGCGCAAAATAGCCGACGCCCCCGGCATAGGCTCCGCGCGTTTCCGGCTCCAGTTCCGCGATGATTTCGCAGGCGCGTATCTTGGGAGCGCCGCTGACAGTGCCTGCAGGGAAACCAGCAAACAGGGCATCGAGCGCGTCCTTGTTGTCCGCCAGTTCGCCAACCACGTTGCTCACGATGTGCATGACATGGCTGTACCGCTCGACGGTGAAGCTGTCGGTCACGGTGACGCTGCCCTGTGAAGCCACGCGCCCGACATCGTTGCGGCCCAGGTCGAGCAGCATCAGATGCTCGGCACATTCCTTGGGGTCGGCGAGCAGGCTTGCTTCATTGGCCTTGTCATCGGCCTCGGATAGGCCGCGCGGCCGGGTTCCGGCGATGGGGCGTATCGTCACCTCGGCCTTGCCATCGGTATTGGGTCGCACACGCACGAGGATTTCGGGCGAGGAGCCGACCACCGCGAAACCAGGCATGTCGAGGAAATACAGGAAAGGCGAAGGATTTACCCGCCGCAACGCGCGGTACAAAGCCAGTGGCGGGAGCGGGAAGGGACAGGTGAAACGCTGTGCCAGTACGACCTGGAAAATATCGCCTGCCGTGATGTAGTCCTTCGCACGCAGCACGATCTGCTCGTAATCCTCTGCAGGGATGACAGGATCGAGTTCGCAATTTGGCAGATCGTCAAGACGGACAGCTTCGGGAACCTTTTCGCCCAATTTGCGCAGCGCCTCGTCGATGCGGTCGGTTGCTCTCTCCAGCTTTGCCGCAGGGTCTGCGGCGTCGGCCCACAGCGGCGCAATCACGAACAGGCCATCCGTCAGTCGGTCGAACACCAGCACGAGGGCAGGGCGTGCGAACAGCATGTCGGGCAGGGAGAGATCGCTTTGCGGTGCGCGCGGCAATTTTTCGACCAGCCCAATCGTCTCGTAGCCGAAATAACCGACGACGCAGGCAAGCGCCGGAGGCAGCGCATCGGGAACGTCGATACGGCAGGACTGCACCAGCGCGCGCAGTTCGGCCATGCTGTCGCCGGGAAGGGCGTCGAAGGCATCCCGGTCGTGCCGCCAGTTGCGGTTGACTTCGGCCTGTGCGCCGGTTGCGCGGAACATAAGGTCGGGATCGAGGCCGAGCAAGCTGTAGCGCCCGCGAATTTCGCCGCCCTCTACCGATTCCAGCAGGAAATCTCCGCGCCCTTCCTCGATCAGCTTGAGCGCGCCGCCAATCGGCGTTTCGGTGTCGGCAACCACCCGCCGCCAGACGAGCGTGTTGTTGCCCTGCGCCAGTGCGGCGAGTGCTTCATCGCCGTTCTGGACAGCCCCTGCGTTAACCGCGTTGTTGGTTTCCGGGGCGCCCAGGCCCGCCTCCTCAGTTCGATCCGCCGGTCAGCAGTGCGCGTACAGCTTCAATGCCGGCCTCGTTGCGTTCGATTTCGACGGCCGCCTCTGCGGCAGTGACGAACTGTTCGACATATTCCTGGCCCAGCGCTTCGGAAAGCTGCGCTGCCGTGTTGACAAAGTCCTGGCTGTCTTCATCGAGCTCGGCCGTTTCAATGTCCTCGAGCGATACCACGTACCATTGGCTCGCTTCCGGCACGGCAACGCGTTCCACGGTGCCTTCTGCCATCGAGAAGAACAGGATTGTCGCGCGAGTAATCTGCCCCTGCTGGGCCAGTTCGCGGCGATTGATGCGCAGGTTTTGCGGCGACGGGAGTTCGACTTCCTCGGCGGCAACGGCCTCGGCCAGCGAGGCTCCGCCTTCGACGCGCTCGAGGACACGTCCCGCAGCCCGTCCTGCTGCGGCCATGCCCTGATCGCGGCGCCATTGCTGGACGATCCCGTCGCGTATTTCGGCGAGCGGTGCAGTCGCGCTTGGCGTGATTTCCGACACATCGAAGATCAGATAGGCTTCGCCCGGCACCAATTCGGTGATCTCAGGGCTGTTAGCACTCATTTCGAATGCAAAGGACACGACCCGCGAGAGGGCCGGCGGTGCCTGACCGTCCTGGCCGTAGACCTGCCCGTTTGCGAGCAAGGGTGGCGTCGACTGGATTTCAGCGCCGAGTTCGGCAGCCGCTTCTTCCAACGTACGGCCGCGACCGAATTCGGTCTCGAGCCGTTCGGTCAGCTCGTTGAGGGCTTCCCGGCGCCGTTCAGCGATGAGGGTCTCGCGAATTTCATCACGAACCTGCTCCAGCGAACGCGCAGCGACCGGCGTGACGTCGTCCACGCGAAAGACATACCAGCCAAGGCTTCCGCGCACTGGTCCGACAAGCCCGCCTTCTGCAGCATCGAAACCGGCCCCAGCCACGGCCTGTGAGGCGGTAGAGGCATAATCGGGGCGCTCGACTTCGCTCACCTGCGTCGTGGCGAGGCCTTTGGACCGCGCCGAAGCCTCGAGCGTGACGCCGCCCCTCACTTCATCGACGACTGCCTGACCGGCGGCCTGTGTCGGAACTACAAGCTGCGTGAACGTGCGGCGCTCCGTCGCACGGTACAAGACGCTGTCGGCTTCGTATCGTGCGGCAATCTGCGCAGCAGTGACCGGCGGAAGATCGGATACCGCATCTTCGCTGAAAGCAGCATAGCGGATCACACGACGTTCTGGTCGGATATAGCGGGCGCGGTTCTCATTATAGTAGGCTTGTATCTGCTCGTCAGTCGGGTCGCCCTGGGGGGCGAATGCCGAGGCAGGAAAGACAGCAGCGGTCCCGGTGCGAGTGTCATTCAGAAGCTGCGCGTAGGTGCGCGCCATGCTGTCAGGCATCCGCGCTCCGAAGGAGATCGGCACGACGGACTGACGAGCCAACAGGCTGAGCGCCAGGTCTTCGCGGACGGTGCTTTCGGTCAAATTGCGCTGGCGCAGCGAGTTGCGAAATGCCTCGACATTGAACGTACCATCAATGCCCTGGAACCCCGGAGCGTTCTGGATCTCGCTATCGACCAGTCGTTTGCCGGCACGAAAGCCTATCATTTCGGCAAATTCCGCAATCGCCGCGCGGCTGAGCATTTGCGAGAGCACATCGTCAAACCCGCCTTGGGCAACGAATCCTTCCATCGACAACGTGGGATTTTCTTCGCGGGACTGCTGCAAGGCGTTGTTGGCATTCTGCTGCAGATCGGCGGTCGAAATGGTGCGGTCACCGACCACAGCCACGCGGTCGCCTCCGGCGACTCCCCCGAACATGCCGGTGTTTGCTACGTCAGAGCTGGCAAATGCCACGGCGATCAGGCCGAGGAATGCCAGTGTCACCACGATACCGACCTTGGATTTGAAGAAATTGCGGAAAATCTGGAACATGCGAGATCAATTCTGCCTTGGCCTGGTGGCCGTTTGTGCGGATAGGGCACGCTGCTTGGCAACGTGGCTCCATGAAAAGAGCATGCGCTTTATCCCGCCTGCGACCATGCCGCAACAGGGCGTAGGTGCTTTCGTCCATTGTGCACAAGCAGCTTTGACAAGAACGACCTCGGGCATTAGCGCGCTTTGTCACCTATCACTTCGGCTTGGATCACGAGTCAAAGCAAGTTACGGAAATCACAGTGAATTCAATGACCACTCGGCCATATATTGTCGGCAATTGGAAGATGCACGGCACGCGTGCGATGCTGGCGGAAGCGCGCGCGATTGACCGTGCGGCAGAGCGTTTGCTGAAAGTCGAGGTGGCGATCGCCCCTCCTTTCACCCTGATTCACGCCACCCGCAAGGAAGCAACGTTGATCGCAATTGGCGCGCAGGATTGCCACCCTGCGGATGGCGGCGCGCACACCGGCGACATCTCCGCAGCCATGGTCAAGGACGCTGGCGCGGGCTTTACCATCGTCGGGCACAGCGAACGTCGTGCGAACCACGGCGAAAGCAACGAGTTGGTAAAGAGGAAGGCGCATGCCGCCATCGATGCCGGCATGAGCGTGATCGTCTGCGTCGGTGAGACGGAAGCGGAGCGCGATTCGGGCAAAGCGGCAAGTGTCGTTACACGCCAGCTCAATGGCTCGCTGCCCGATGGTGATGAGGTGGCCGACAAGGTCACCGTCGCTTACGAACCTGTCTGGGCTATCGGCACCGGTCGTACGCCCACGCCTGATGATATCGCCGACATGCACCGCCATATACGAAAGGTTCTGGAGAAGGCCTATGGCGATGCAGGCAGTGAAGTGCGCATACTTTACGGTGGCTCCGTGAAACCGGAAAATGCTGCCGAACTGTTGAGTGCGGACGAGGTCGGCGGTGCACTGGTTGGCGGAGCGAGCCTTTCGGCCGAAAGCTTCCTGGGCATCATCATGGCTGCCGCAGAGGACGAACGCGAATAGCTGCTTAAACTTCGTAGACAATGTGCCCCCTTGTGAGAAAGGGCGGGGCGGACTACATGCGCCGCTCATTTCATCTCAAAAATCGACTGACTGACCGGCCATGACACTCTTCAACTTCCTTTTTCTGATCCAGGCTTTCGTGGCCGCAGGGCTCGTTCTGCTAGTCTTGATGCAGCGGTCCGAAGGTGGCGGGCTGGGAATCGGTGGTGGCGGTAGCCCGGGCGGCGTCATGTCAGCCCGTGGTGCAGCAGACTTCCTTACCAGGGCAACCAAGTGGTTCGCGGTGGCCTTTGTTGTTCTTGCTGTGATTCTTGCCAGCCTTGCGGTTGACGCAAGCGGCGGGGGCGAACTGGACGATACTCTCGATCGTTCGATCAGTGCGTCGGATGAAATTGCGCCCGGCACGGCCGCTCCGGTTGCTGGTGAAGACGCGGACGCTGTTGATGCAGACGATCCCCTGGCTGACGTCGCCGAGTAATTTCCCGCAATCGGTTTGAAACCGGGGAAAATTCGCACATTCGCGGCAAAACTCGCCGCATTATGCTTGCGCCGAATCCCCGCGTGAGCTTAAGGCTCAACTCCCATGGCGCGGTACATTTTCATAACCGGCGGCGTGGTCTCCTCGCTCGGCAAAGGTCTCATGGCAGCCTCTCTGGCAGCCCTCCTGCAGGCACGTGGGTACAAGGTCCGTATACGCAAGTTCGATCCCTATCTGAATGTCGATCCGGGAACGATGAGCCCGTATCAACACGGCGAAGTCTATGTCACCGATGACGGGGCAGAGACCGATCTCGACCTCGGCCACTACGAACGTTTCACCGGTGTCTCTGCTCACCAGAACGACAATATCACCTCGGGGCGCGTCTATCGCGATATTATCGCCAAGGAGCGGCGCGGCGATTATCTGGGTGCGACGGTGCAGGTCATTCCGCACGTCACCGATGCGATCAAGGACTTCGCACTCGCCGACCAAGGTGACCATGACTTCATCCTTTGCGAAATCGGGGGAACCGTTGGCGACATCGAAAGCCTGCCGTTCATGGAGGCGATCCGCCAGTTGCGAAATGAGCTTGAGCCCGACCAGACGGTCTCCGTGCATGTTACGCTTGTGCCGTACATCGCTGCTGCGGGCGAGCTGAAGACCAAGCCGACACAGCACTCAGTGCGTGAGCTGGCTGCTCTCGGCATCAAGCCGGATGTCCTGCTGTGCCGCTGTGAACATCCGCTGCCGGAAGGCGAGCAGCGCAAGATCGCCGCATTCTGCAACGTTCGCCCGGAATCGGTGATTCCGGCACTCGATGCGTCCAGCATCTACGCCGTGCCGCGCCAGTACCATGAGGAAGGTCTCGACACCGAGGTTCTTCGCCATTTCGGGATGCTTGGAACGTCCAATCCGCCGGACATGGCGCGTTGGGAAGATGTGGTTGACCGCTACGAGAACCCCGAAGGCGAAGTGAACATCGGCGTCGTAGGGAAGTATGTCGGCCTGCCCGATGCCTACAAATCGCTGAACGAAGCACTGGTTCACGGCGGCATGGCCAATCGTACCAAGGTCAATATCGAGTGGATCGACGCCGAGGTCTTTGAAGGCGATGACGCAGAGATTGCCGCCCAGTTGGAGCCATTGCATGGCATCCTCGTGCCAGGCGGCTTCGGCGATCGTGGTAGCGAAGGAAAAATCGCCAGCGTCCGCTTCGCGCGTGAACGCAAGGTTCCATTCCTCGGCATTTGCCTGGGGATGCAAATGGCCTGCATCGAAGGTGCGCGGAACATGGCAGGCATTGGCGGCGCCTCCTCGACCGAATTCGGCGAGACGGATGAGCCAGTAGTGGGCATCATCACCGAATGGATGAGCGAAGAGGGTTTGCAGAAACGATCCGCAGAGACCGATCTGGGCGGAACCATGCGACTTGGAGCCTACCCCGCGCAACTGGCGGGCAACAGCCATGTTTCGCAGATCTACGGTGGGGCCAGCGAGATTTCCGAACGCCACCGTCACCGTTACGAGGTCAATTCAGCCTATAAAGAGCGATTGGAAGAAGGCGGACTGATCTTTTCCGGGATGTCGCCTGACGGTTTGCTACCCGAGATAGTAGAACGACCGGACCATCCGTGGTTCGTCGGCGTACAATTCCATCCGGAACTAAAGAGCAGGCCTTTCGACCCGCATCCACTTTTTTCCGGTTTTATTGAAGCAGCACTTGCTCAATCACGACTTGTATAGGCGATAGTTTCCATTGGATTACGCATTATAGAGAAAAACCTTGCAATTGTTACTAGTGGGGGCGTAACCAATGGTAATACGGGGCAAGGGGGTAGCTCGATCAACATTCATCCGTGATGCTACGCGGTCGCGCTGCATTTCGCACACCCCAAGGTATTGACCGACCTTGCGCGGGCAACAGGGGGTTCCTGCGCAGTCGGACCGGTCTTGCTAGCGTGAAAGGCTGTCTCTTGCGACCCGGACAGCTTATCTCTCTGGCGAGTCGGCGC